>JBGTSH010000210.1:0-18259 GCA_041940405.1 Polyangiaceae bacterium | reverse complement strand
CGACGCCAACAGCGACACCACCCCTGACGCCTGCCGCGAAAGCTGCCTCGAAGCAGATTGCGGTGACGGCGTCGTCGACCCCGGGGAGGAGTGCGACGAGGGCGACCTGAACGGCCTCGGCGAGTGCACCGCGACGTGCACGGTCGCGGCCGGCGAAGGCGGTGGCGGCCAGGGCGGCTCGGGCGAGGGCGGCGGCAACGCCACCACCAACAGCAGCAGCACCACGAGCATGACCAGCACCACCGGCGGGCCGGACGAAGGCGGCAGCGGAGGCGGCTCCTCCGATGCAGACGAGGTCACCGACGACGACGGCTGCAGCTGCCGCTCGCCGGGCTCGTCAGACGCCCCGCTCGCTCCGGTCGCGCTCGCGCTGCTCGGCCTCGCGCTCCGAGCGCGGCGCCGGAAGACCGCGTCGCGGCGCTGATCGCAGCGACGTTCCGCGGGTCGAACCGATCCGCGGAGCGTCGTCAGGTTGCTCGCCTTCGAGGGGGTGGAGTACCTGCGACGCTCAGCTCACCGGCTGTGTCGCAGTCCCATGCAGCGCTCGCGATCGCCGCGGTCGTACAAACGGCGAAAGGCAGCGATCATCTCGGCGTTCTCGGCCGCCGATTCGGGCCCGTTCTTGCCGGGCGTGGCACTCGGCGCTCCGGGCCGGCCGCGCTCGTCGACCACGTAGAGCGTCTGGGCCCACGTGCTGCAAAGCAGACCGACGTCGGCCCATGCGTTCGGGCAGGTGCCCGTGCACTCATCAGCCGAGGGAAAGTCGATGTCGATGAGGTAGACGCCCCTGAGCGCTTGCTGCACCTCGGGGTCGTCCTTGTGCTTGCGGAGCCTGCCTCCGGTGTTCCAGACCGTGGACAGATGAACGATGGGGATGAGACTCTCTGCTCGTGCAATGCGCGCGTGCTCCGCCACGCGTTCGTCCAAGTCCTTCGCGTCCTGCTCGAGCATGACATAGCGAAACAGCGGAGCGGGCGGCGCTTCGACGCTCGATGACGGCGGTGCGGACGCACCAAGGGGCGCCGGCGCTTCGTCGCTGCAAGCGACGAGCAGGCCGCACGCAATCCATCGAGATGCGACTCTTTCACCCCAAGACCAAGTCACGGCCATAGCGTCCTCTTCTCTAGCTTGCCACCGCGACGACGGTGATCAACGAGCCCTCGGCGTAGAGATGACGACAGAAGCCGACGCCTTCATCGCGCAGCAAACCTGGTCCTCGAAGAGCCGACCGAGGACGACGACCACGTCGAGGCGGACGTCGCGCTCGTCGACGCCGACGACCAGCGCCTCCCTGCGCGGACCGGCCACGGCAGCGGCGGCGGCAAGCCCGGCGTGCTCGTCTTCGTATGGGATCGCAAGCAGCTACGGAGCGGCTCGCGGCTCAGGGTGACGCTGTCGTCGATTCGTCGCGCTTAGATCGTCCGACCGCGATCACCGTGGGATCGTCGGTACGACGACCTCATTGATTGTCTGGACGCTGGCGCCCGCCGGGTAGGCGTACGAGACGTATTGGCTGTAACCAGCCTGTCCCGTTTGGCCGGTCACCTCGGTGCCCCATCCCCAGACGGTGAGACCGAACGGCTGCGTGCTCGACGCGTGGTTGAGCCCGTTGTCGCAGCCGTTTTGACCCTGGAATTGTCCCGAGGAGATATCGACGCGCAGGTACTCGTACTGCCCCGCCGACCCGACCGGCTGCCAGCCGGTGAGGACGCCCATGCAATCGAGCGTCACGTCGGCGAAGCCCGAGCCGGTGTTGGTCCGGACGAAGACGAGGTTCGTCTCGGGATAGGTTGGGTCGGTGAAAAAGACGTAGTCGTCGAGGTACTGCGCCGACGGGATCACGTTGACGAACTCGGGATCGCCGCGGTTGAGATAGGCGGCTCCGCCGGTCATGTACGCCGCGACATAGAACGGGTGGTCTTCGTCCTGGCTCCGAACGACGAACGGCTCGGCCGATCGGACCTCGAAGCTCTGTCCGCTGTCGATCGTGTCCAGCGCCCCGAGCGGCGGGGCCGGCTCCCAGACGAGCTGCGTGCCGTCGACCGCGCCTGTGATCCGCACCGGCGGCGTCTCGTTGGAGCCTGCGAGGCGATCGCGGTACCGCACCGAAACGTACTCGCTGCCGAGCGCGCGGATCGGCGGGATCTGCTCGTGCGCCGCGTCGCAGGCGTACGCGTCGATGTTGATGCAGCCTTGCTCACCCCACACACCGATCGGCTTGTCGGCCTCGAGCACGCTTCCGAGGAGATCCTCCTGCTGCTCGAAGCGCAGCACCTGACCGCGATTCAGGGTGAAGGTCTGCGACGTGTTGGCGGCGCCGCCGGTGACGCCCGTGCCGGGCGCGATCGCCACCGTCGGAAGAATGGTCAGCGTCGTAGCGTCTTCGGCCGCGACGATGGCAAGCGACGGATTGAGCGTGTTGTTGCCGAACGGACGCGGTGTGATCGCGATGTAGTTCGTGTCCCACGTGGACGTGGGCAAGAGCAGGCTCGCGTCGCTGATCTCGCTTCTGCCGCCGCCGAACGGGATGATGTCGTAGGCGACGACCGGCGCGCTGGTAAAGACGCGGATCGCTTCGCCCGTGTTGTTGGTCCCGGCGACCCCGTCGGTCCATCCGCTCGCCGCCGGGTCGGTCTCGGCTGCGGGCATCGGGCATACGGTTCCCATGAAGCCCGAGTCGGAATCGCGAAGGAAGACGATCGCGACGCTACCTGGCGCGAGCGGCTGCCCCTGCCCGAGCGGCGAGAGCGTGAGCCCGGTCCCGACGCCCTCCGGCAGGTAAGCGTAGTTGGACAGATCGATCGCCTGGCCGTTCGCCTCGCCCGAGATGGTTATCGGTGCGTTCCAGGTGTTGGCGATGAACATCGCGTGGCAGCCGCGGCCAAAGAGCGTCTGCGGGTTGTGAGCGTAGTACTCGCAGCCGACGCTGCTCTTGTTTGCGACCGCCGCGTCGCACGCGGGAACGCAGCCGCCTTCGGCGCACCCTTGGTCGGGCGGGCACGTCGTGACCACATTCCCGTTGCAGTCGACGACGGAGTGCAGATCCGACGAGCACGAGACGGCGCAGCCCGCCTGACCGCCGCCGCCGTCGCTGAAAGCACCGGTCGACCCGCCGGCCGACTCCGAGGATGTGGTCTGGGAGCCGGTGGACTGCCCGGCCCCACTGCCGCCCGTCCCGTCGGGATCGTTTCCCGCGCCGCACGCAACGAGCCCAACGACGAAGAATGCAAAGCCTCGGCGCACCATGCGCCGAGCGTAGACGACGGCGGCGAAGGGGAACAGCCGCGCTTCACCGCGCGAGTGGACGCGGCGTCGGAAGCTCCGAAATCTCGAGTCGCGCTCGGTTCCACCCCGCCAGATCGGCGCTCGCGTCGTAGGTGCAATCGAAGAACGCGAGGAGGTCGCCCTCGGGATCATCCGACAAGCGAATGGCGTCGTAGGGCAGGATGAACTCCTTCATCCGGTCGTTCCAACGCGCGGCGCTCGGTGTGACGAGCGCATCGGGAAGACCGGGGGGCATGGGGATCGCGTACGCGTAGAACGCGGGATAGTCGATCGGGCCGCTGCCGGGCCAGAAGCCGCCGGCCCAGTTCGCTTCGTTCTCGGCGACCCTGTAGATGTAGTCCTTGTCCTTCGGCACCGGCGCCGGGTCACCGCTGTGCCGGGTCGTCGTGAGATCGAACGATCCCCAGAAGAACTGCACCGGGCTCGCTTTGCCCACGAAGCGGCTCTTGTGGTCCCACATGACGCGCGCGCTCGACGACAGAATGCGGAAGAACCGGTTCGCGGCGTCCGCATCGTAGTGGTCGTGGACGATGTCGGATTCGAACGGCACGGGGCTCTCGACCTCTTGCGGCGTCGTGTTGATGCGAACCTCGATCCCGAGCGACGAGAGGCACGCCATCGTCTCTTCGTAGAAGCTCGCCACGCTGCGGGGATAGAGTGGGACCACTTTCTGGCCGCCCCGGCTCGTGACGATCCGGAGGTTGTGGTCGACGAAATCGAAGTCGGCCTGCACGTTCCACGGACCGTACGGCATCGGGCCGGTCGTCAACCCGCGCACCGTCAGGTGCAGCGCCGTGTGCCAGAGCTGGTTCAGGAACGGCGACAGCTCGACCTTCAGCTTGCCGACGATCTGCGTCCACATGTGGAGGGTGTCTTTGGTCTTCACCCAAGACTCGAGCGGCAGCGCCGGCCAGCGCTCGTCTCGCAGGGTGCTCGTGGTCGGCTCGACGGTCAGCATGCGCCGACAAGAGAAGCAATCGCGGGGCCCACCTTGCACGGTCGCGACGGTGGCTCTACGCCTCACCCCGTGCCCGAAGCTTTGCGCGCCGCATCCTGGCCTCTCATGGCCGCCCTGGTCTTCGCCTTCTTCGGTCTTCTGACCGCAGTCAGCCTCGCGACCGGCTTTCTCGCCGAGAGGAAGGTGCAAGGGCGCCGCATCTTCTCGGTTCCGCTCGCCGCGGGACAGCTGCGCTTCGAGGCGACCGGCAACCTCGTCTTCTTGGCCATCACGGTCGCCACGTTCACCGTGGCACTGAAGAGCGACGTGGTCCGCTTCGGCAAGCCCTCGCTCGCCCGCGACGCGGGCACGTTCTTTTCCCTGATGATCGGCTTTCAGGTCTTCTACTACTTCCTGCATCGCGCGATGCACACGCGGGCGCTTTTGTGGATGCACCGGTGGCACCACCGATCGCAGGTGACGACGGCGCTCTCGGCGCAGTCGATGAGCGCGGCCGAGGCGGTAGCCTGGATGCTCGGATACGTCGGGCTGCCGATCCTGCTCTCGCTGGTCGCTCCGATCGGCTTCTGGGGATGGGCCGCGTACATGGCGTTCAACGTGACCGGCAACGTGGTCGGTCACGCCAACGTCGAGCTGGGCGGCGCGAAGGCCGGGTCGCGCACGGCCGCGCTCTTTGCGAACCCGTGGCTCTACCACGCGCTGCATCACGCGAGGTGGACGGGCCACTACGCGTTTCAGGCGGCGCTGATGGACCGCGCATTCGGCACCGAGTTCTCGGATTGGCCCGCGCTGTTCGCCCGAGTGCGCCAAGGACGGCCCCTCGCGAGCTTGAAGGAACGCGGCGACGAAACTTCGTCAGCCTGATCGCCCGCCGGCCTGACGACGACGTCAGGGTGAGCGAACGCGTTTTCGCACGGTAGAAAGCGTGCCGGCACGCTCGCGCCGGACAAACGCGTGCCTTACCTTGCGGGCATGCTTGCTTCATCCGGCCACCGGCTCGACTGGACGACCGAAGTGATCGACGAAGGGCGCGCCTGCCTCGCGCGCCTCGGGCGCGAGATCGACGAAGCGGATCCCGACGGGCTGGTTCTCCCGCGCAGCCGCCTGCTCTGTGCGGGCCTCGCGCGCCTCGCGACCGAAACGGCTGAAGCGCTCGGCGCCGGCAGCGCGCGCACCGACGTCGCCGATCTGGCCGCCTCGATCTCGCTCCTGACGAAGATCGACGACGAGGTCATCGACTCGCTCGCCTTCCACGGGGGAAGCTCGAGCGATCCCCGCGAGACCGCACGCAAGACGGCGGCGTTCTTGGCGCCGACGCTGGCGTCGATGCGGGCGGGCAGACCGGTCACCGCCGAGCCACGCTGCCGCCTCGCCGCGACCATCGGTCGAAGGATTACAGTACTGTCAGCAGATGACCGGCGAGCAAACGCGCTCTTCGAGCTGTTGTCGCAGGGCTGGGACACCCAGGTCGACGCGGTCGTCACGCTGACGCGCGATCCGGCGACCTCCGATGCGAAGTCGGTCGATCGCGTGACCCGACGGATCAGCGGCGACTGGCTCGCGATCGTCGCGGCTTGCGGGACGCTGCCCGCGTCGGCCGCCCGGTCGCTCACACTGGACGAGGTCGAAGCCGTCCGGGACCTCGGGCGCTACGTCCAGCGCACCGACTCGCTCTGCGACCTCGAGAAGGACCAGCGCGAGGGGCTCACCTCGACCTGGGCGGCGTGTGAAGCCCACCGCCGATCGGGCGCGCGCCTCGGGACGATCGAAGCCTCTTACGAGGCAGTCGCTCGGTTCGGGATCGATGCGGATGCGATCCCCTCGCCCGCCGTCGTCGCTGCCGTGGCCGAGCGCCTGTCCGGGCTCGGACACGTCGCCTCGATCCTCGAATGGATCCGCAAAATGCTCCTCGCTCGCTATCTCGCCCATCCACTCACGCACCGCGCGCGACGCTCGATCGTCCGGCGGGCCGCGCCGGTGGAGGCCTCGTGTTCGGGACGCTGAAGCCGCAGAAGTGCGGGCTCTCCAGCGGGGAGCGCGACGCGTACGAGCGCTTCTATTGCGGCCTCTGCAAGAGCCTCGGCGACGGCTTCGGCCAGGCGAGCCGCGTGCTCGTCAGCCACGACGCCGTCTTCCTCGCGCTCGTCGTCGACGCGATGTCCGCCGAGGCTGCCAAGCCCGACAGGTGCCGATGCCCGCTCCTCGTCGTCGTTCACCGGCCGACGATCGAGCCCGGCGGCGTCGCGATGCGGTTCGCGTCCGCAGTGGAGATCCTCCTCGGCGATCAGTACCTCGCCGACCGGGCGCTCGAAGGAAAGCGCCTCGCGAAGATCGCCCGCCCGGTCTCGCGACGGTTCGTCGACCGGGCCGAAGAGCGGCTCGGCGATCTCGGCATCGACTTCTCGCCTCTGCGCGGGTTCGAAGATCGCCAGGCCGCATGTGAGGTCCGCGGCCTCGCCGATCCGGCCGTCGCGGCGAGGCCCACCTCCGTCGCGCTCGCGTTCGTCGTCGGCGCCATCGCCGATCTCCCCGGAGTGTCCGGCGCAGCGAAGGCGAAGGAGGCTCGCGCGGACCTCGCCGAGCTCGGCGCGGCGCTCGGTGAGATCATCTACTTTGCCGATGCGCTCGAGGACCTCGAGAAAGACTTCGCGCGGGGGGACTTCAATCCGTGCATCGCCGAGCGCGCGGGTCGTCCGGCGCTCGACGCCTCACGCGTGGAGGACGTCGTCGCTCTCTTGCGGGCTGCGCTCGTCCGCGCGCGGGGTGCTCTCCGCCGTCTTCCGCTCGCGCGCCACCGCGAGATCCTCGAGAGCATCGTCGACGATCGCCTCCCTCGAGCTGCGCGGACCGCCATCGCCGCTGCGCGGCGCACCGTCGACGAGGCACGCCAGGCGGAGAAGGAGCGCATCCGATCGCTCGTCTGGCACAAGCGGCTGTTCCATCACGCGGCGGTCCTCGTCGCGTTCGTCCTTGCGTGGTTCTCCGGCGAGCATGCGGGAAACGCGCAGCCTGCGGCGCGAGCCAAGCCGAAGCCCAAGCCGAGCGCGTCGGCGTCTGCGTCTGCCAGCGCCTCGGCATCGGCGTCGGCGATGCCCCCGATCGCGCCGTCCTCGATCCCGTCGGCACCTCCCGAGCCAGAGCCGCAGCCCGCGGAGCCCGACAAGCCCGAACGCGATCCGCAAACCGGAAAGCCGAACGAGGAGGAGCCCAAGCCCACCGGCTCACCGTGCGGAACCGAATGCTCCGAGTGCGGCAAAGGATGTGACAGCTGCACCAAGGGCTGCTCCGACACCTGCAAGAAGTGCCCGGGCTGCGGCGACATCTGTGGTGACTGCGGCAAGAGCTGCAACTGCTGCGACAGCTGCAAAGGCTGTGGCGATCCGTGCAAGGGGTGCGGTGACTGCTGCAAGGGTTGTGGCGATCCCTGCAAAGGCTGCTGCGACTGCAAGGGCTGCGATTGTGGAGGATGCGGCAAGGGAGGTTGCTGCTGATCGCCGGCCTCTCCTCCCGCTCGGCCTGGAACCGGCACGAAGTCTGCAAATCCAGACCAACAGGAAAGGTCACGCGTGACACGAATGGACCACCTCATCGTCGCCCATTTCACGAATCACAGGCCTGCGCGTTTGGCGCTCGAGGCGCTGCGTCGCGATCCGCGGCGTGACAGGATCGAGGTGAGCATTCGTGTCCCCGGCAAGCCGGAGCGGCGCATTCCCCTTTCGCTCAGGCGCGGCGAGACGGCCCTCCGAGGGGTGCTCATCGGCGCTGTGACCGGTCTCCTGGTGGGCGCGACGATCGGGTGGGCCGCCGTCCACATCCAAGACCTTCACCTCAGCAAGAGCATCGTCTTCGCCTTTGCGGCGCTGGGGCTGGTGCTCGGGTGCGTGGGAGCCGCGCTGATCGGCCCCTTCAACCTGCAGAGCGCGCTCGAGCACCTGCCGCCGCAGTCCGGCGTGACCCTCGTCTTCAATGCGCACCGGGAGGCGGACCGTCTGTGGATCGAGGATGTGCTGCGGGGTCACGACGGCATCATCGAAGAGCCGGCGGCCGGCCCGCCCCCGTTGCCCCCGGAGCCTCACCCGGCGTGAGCGCACTGTCCCGCGAGCGGGTACTCTCGAGGCCTCTCCTCGGGGGGCCCCGCCAATGGACACCTTCTTCGAAGTCGAGCAGCGCCCGCACCCTACCCGCACCGGTCCGTGCGAGCTTCCGATCCTCTACCGGGACGCTTCTCTCCTCGGCCTCTTCTTCAGCGTCGACCTCGAGCGTGCGCGCGGGCTCTTCGATGGAATGAGCATCGAGCCCTGGCCCGTCGCCGGCAAAGCGGTCGCAACGATCTGTGCTTGGGAGTACCGCGACTCGAGCGTGGGCGCGTACGGCGAGGTGGGGCTCGGGATCCAGTGCCGGCGAAGAGGCACCCGGCCTTCGCTCGCGCGGCTCGGCCTCGACATGCGGGCGCAAGACGAGCAGGGCATCTGGGTGGTCACGCTGCCGGTGACGACCGAAACGGCCTATGCGGCGGGCGTCGATCTGTGGGGCTACCCGAAGTACGTGACGCCCATCTCGACGAGCTTCGAGAGGGGCACGTCGGTGCGCCTCGGCGAAGAGCTGGCGATCGAGTGTGCGCCGCTGCGCGGACCGAAGCTCCCCGGTTTCCCCTTCATCACGTACACCGAGCGCGGCGGACGGCTGATCCGGACGATCATCGAGGTCGACTACCGCGCCCGCTGGGATCTCGGCTCGCGTGCTCGGGTGACGATCGACGGAGAGGGCCCGACGGCCTCGCGGATGCGGGAGCTCGGCATGGACGGCATGACGCCAATGGCGGTGTTCCGGACCAGTAAGTTTCGTGCGCGGCTGCCGGCGGGCAGCGACATGGGGCCGGTCCATCTTCGACCCGAGATGGCCGACACCGACGCGCGGTGATCTCGGTCGTCCTTCCGTATCGAAACGCGGCGGCCACGCTCGCTGCGGCGATCGACAGCACGCTCGCGGATCCGGACTGCGCAGAGCTCGTCGCCGTGGACGACGGGTCGACCGACGACGGCCCCGCGATCGCCCTGGACCGAGCACGACACGACGGACGCGTGCTGACACTCTCGACCGGAGGCCGCGGCGTGGCAGAGGCGATGGCGATGGGCGTCTCCGTCGCACGAGGTGACCTCGTCGGCAGGATGGACGCCGATGACATCTCGCTTGCCGGGCGCTTTGCCGCGGCTCGCGAGCTGCTCGAGCAGGACCCGAGGATTGCCGTCGGCGCGGTCCGGGTCGAGGCCTTCCCCGCCCCAGCGCCGGGTCTCCTTCGCTACCTCGCGTGGCAGAACGGCCTCTTGTCGGCCGAGGACCACGCGCGGGACATCTTCGTCGAAGCGCCGGTGTGCCATCCATCGGTGGTGATCCGCCGCTCCGCGCTCGAGGCCGTCGGCGGGTACCGCGCTTCTACCGGGCCCGAGGACTACGACCTCTGGCTGCGGCTGGACGCCGCCGGCTTCCGCTTGGCGAAGTCGCCGCAGGTCCTCCTTCGCTGGAGACACCATGACAGGCGCATTACAGTGACGTCTCCGTCATGCTCGCTGGCTCGCATCCGCGATCTCCGAGCGCACTTCCTCGCTCGGCGCCTGGGCGACCGCCCATTTGCCGTCTGGGGCGCCGGACAAACCGGCAAGCGCCTGGCGCGAGCCCTCGAGGCCGAGGGGGGCTCGCCGCGAGCGTTCATCGACATCGACCCCGACAAGATCGGGCGGCGCGCTCGCGGCCTCCCCATCCACGGCTGGGAGGCGGCGAAAGAGCTCGGACTCTACATCGTCGTCGCCGTCGGCGCCCAGGGCGCGCGCGACATCGTTCGCTCGCACCTCTACTCGGTGAACCTGCGCGATCCCGAAGACTTCGTCTGCGCTGCGTGAGCCGCCGAGCGCCTCAGCCGCCGCCGCCGGCGCTTCCACCGACGCCTCCGCCGGCCGTGCCACCACCATCACCGCCCCCCCCGCTCGCGTACTCGGGGAAGCCCCCTTCGCCGCAGCCGAGCTTTCGCTCCGGCCGGCAGCCCTCACAGTCGGTCAGCTCGTAGCTGCACTTGTAGGCGCCGGGCACCTGCCAAGTGGCCTCGCAGATCTCTGCGGTCGCGCACGCGTGGTAGCGCACCGTTACGCCGTCGACGCACTGCGCGATGATGCCTTCTTCGCAGGCGTTTACGCGCCCGCACTCGAGATCGGCGCAGGTGACCTCGGGGCCTTCCCGGTTCGAGAGGCTGCAGCTCGCCGAGGCGGCGAGCGCGAAGAGCGCGAAGGCGGCGATGTGCAACGCGGCTCTCATTTGCAGGTCTCCTGCTGGCAGGAGGTGTTGCACTTGTTGTCGTTGCCGCAGGTCTTGGCGCACGCTTCGGCGCAGGCACGCTTCGCGGCTTTGGCGGCGTCTTCAGCCGCCTTCTTGGCGCGCGCAGCCTCTTCTTCCTGTCGCTTCTTCTCCGCCTTCGCGGCTGCGGCTGCCGCTGCGTCCGCGGCAGCCTTGCGCGCTGCCTCGAGCTTCGCCTTGGCAGGATCTTCGGCGACGACCGCCTTGCCGCCGCCTCCTGCGGGTGGCGGCGGCGGGGGCGCCGTGGCGCCGGGCGGGCGAATCCTCGCGATGAGCGCGTTGGCCTCCTGCGCGTGGGTGCCCGTCGGGAACGACGCGAGGTAGCGGCGCACGCCCTGGCACGCCTGCTCGGTCCGCTGCGAATCGCACGCGCCGGCTTCAGCGGCCTGCCACGTGAGGTCGTCTTGCTCGCTCCGCTCGCGCCGCAGCTGCGCGATGAGATCGACGATCCGCACCTCCCCCAGGAACGATTGGTTCGCGTAGACGCTCATGGTGACCGGCACCGGCGATTGCGCGAGGATCGACGGACCGGCGAGCGTCTTGAGCTCGACCGTCTGCTTTCCGGGGGCTTGAAACGTACCGAGGTTGACGCTCGAGGCCCCGACTCGCGCGGTGAGCGCGTAGCTCCTCGGTGCGCTCTCGACCCCGCTGCAGCTCGCGCCGGTCCGCACCGTGCGGCCCTGCCGCTCGTGCTCCTTCGACTCTTCTTCGCCGCCCACGTAGCGGAACGCGTTGGCGATCGGCGGGATCGCCATCGCGGCGCCGATGATCGTGAGCGCCACACCACCGCCGATCGCCGCTTCTTGCCCGCTCGGGTTGTAGAGGCGCTCGTTCGGATTGGAGTCGTGGACGTTCTTGGCGTCGGCCAGGAGCACGATGCCTCCGGCGAGAGGAACGATCGAGGCACCGCCCACGGCGCCCATCCAGACCTTCTCGTCCTCGGGGAGGTCCTGCTTGTCGTAGTAGGTCGTCGTCTCGACCTTCTCCATCTCGACGATCGAGCAGAGGGGCTCGGCTCGGACCAGGAGCGTGGTCCCCTTGAGCACGACCTCACCGGCGAGCTCGTTCGCGAACACCGTCTTCGGCGTGGTCTCGATGACCTCGTCGGCGGTCTTGGTCTGGGTCCGAGGGACCTCTGTGCATCCGGCGGCGAGCACCGTGGCGAGGGCGAAAGCGATGGATAGGGAAGCTCGAAGCATGTCGCGAGGGCCGAAACGGTGGGTGGCGAGCCGAGCTTACACTTGACCCGACCCGGGCCTCTGGTTTCAAGATCGCGTGTGACTTCCGAAGGATTCAGTGCGGGTGGCGCGCTCGACGAGATCGCTCGGGACCTCGAGCTCGACGCGCGCTTCTCCGAGGCGGTGCTCGCCGAAACCGCGGGTCTTCTCGCCGATCCGAAGCTCGACGATCCGAAGCTGCTCGACCTTACGGCCGATCCGTTCTGCACGATCGACGGTCCCACGTCCCGGGACCTGGACCAGGCGATCCACGTCGCTCGGCAAGGCAAGGGCTATCGGGTCGACTACGCGATCGCCGACGCCGCGCATTTCGTTCCGCCGCGGTCGGCGCTCTTCGAGAGCGCCCTGGCTCGGGGTGCGAGCTACTACCTGCCCGGCTTCAGCGTGCCGATGCTCCCGCGAGACCTGTCCGAGGGGCTGGTCTCGCTCAACCCCGGGGTCGTGCGCCGAGCGCTGCTGTTCCGGATGGAGCTCGATGAAGCTGCGAACCTCGTTCGAACCGAGGTCGTCCGCGCGCGAATCAAGAGCCGGCACAAGCTCGCCTGGGGCGACGTGCAACGGCTCTACGACGCTCCCGACAGCTCGCCCCTCTCGCGCGATCCCGTGAGCGACAGCCTCCAGTGCCTCCGCGAGGTAGGCGAGAAGCGCATCGCGATCGCCGACGCCCACGACGTCGTTCGCTACCGCCGTCGCGAGGTCGAGGTGAAGGTCGCCGGCGACAAGATGGGGTTCGTCGTGCTCGAAGCGGTGCGCGATCGGGTCGAGCTCTACAACGAGCAGATCTCGATCCTCTGCAACCGCGAGGCGGGCCGGCTGCTGGCCGCGCACCCGGCGCCACACCTGCAGCCCATCTACCGCGTGCACCCGGCTCCCGAAGCGAGCGACGTCGCCGGCTTCTTCGATCTCGTGAAAAAGACGCTGGCCGCTCACGGCCTCGGAGCCGAGCTCGAGCCACGCGAGGACGAGCCGGTGGCCGCGTACCTCAGGCGCCTCCCCGAGATCGGACCGCTGGCGCGCGTCGCGCGCGCGATCGAGAGGCAAGCGCTGCTCGTCAACGTACGCTCCGCGTTCTCCACCGATCCGGACATCCATCACGGCGTCGGCGCCGAGGTGTACGCACGCGCGTCGGCACCGATGCGCGAGGTCGTCGGCGTATTCCTTCACAAGGAGCTCGTCGAGATGATCGAGGGCGCCACGCCAGGCCGCTCGGACGTGGACCTCGCCCTTCGAGATCGGGTGGTCGTCGCCGCCAACCTCGCCCGCGACAAGCAGCGGCGGGTCAACGATCAGGTAAATCGGCTGGTGCTCGATCGGCTGTTCACTTCCGATCTCGCTTCCGGCGCCGCGCCCCGGAAGGGCACGGTGATGGGCATCACGTCGTCCAAGGTCCACGTCGAGCTCGACGAGCCCGGGCTGGACGTGAAGGTCTACCTTCGCGATCTCGGCCATGCGCGCGGCGGCGCATGGCTCGATCTCGTGGATGGCGGCGTCGCCCTCGCCGTTCGCGACAAGGGCGACGTGGTCTGCCGTCTCGGCGACGAGGTGAAGGTCGTCCTGCGAGGCAAAGACGCCGGCCGCGATCGCTGGCGCCTCGACCTGACGCGCTCTTGAAGACGCCGACGTCGTCTTCTCTCAAAGGCTCTTCCCGTCATTTCACCCCCCAGCCCCCCTCGCTACGCGAGGGGGGAGCGCCCCCTCCACGGAGTGGAGGGGGTTGGGGGGAGGAATCCACGGGGTGAGCGGCACCAAGCACGCCCACCCCGCCCCTTCAACGAAGCGTCACTGCCAGTCGATCGAGTAGACGAAGTTCGGCTGCGGGAACTTGAGCATGCGCTCGGTGATCGCGGCGTGCGGAACGGCGGCGGTCTCGACGTCGACGTGCTTGTCGAGCTCGAGCGCGGTCTTCTTGTCGTTCGCCGCCTTGATGTGGCCCACGGTCTTCATGAGCTTGATGCTCGCGTCGCGCATCTTCGAAAAATCGATCTTGAAGGCGCCCACGTCGGTTCCGTTTGCGGCCTTCGCCTTGGGATCCCAGGTGATGGCGCCCTCTGCCATGAAGAAGCCGATCTGGATCGCCGAGAGCTGGCTGTAGGCCTTGCGCTTGCCGCTCGCCGTAACCATCCCGCGCGAGATGTGGTTCAGCGCCCAGACGACGCTGTCTACGATCGTCCGCTCGACCGCCGCATCGTCGATGACACCTTTGTCACGAAGGACGTAGAGGTAGTAGTACGCGCCCGACTGCGCCTTCAGCTCTTCGAGCATGGCGGCATGCTCGCCGCCGAAGGCCTCGTCGTCCTTCTTTCCCTTGTATTTGTACTCGTGCGACGGGCCGAGGTTGTGAGCCGCCTCGTGCAGCACCGTGCTCATGAGGCCGGGCCCGGGCTCGTCGCCGAACTTCTGCATCGTCTCGGCCGAGAGCAAGCTCGCCGCCTTGGCCTTGCGGACGGCCATGCTGTCGGGATCGGTGTAGAGGTTGGTCATCGCGACGGTGCGGCCGCGGCCCTCGTTCGCCACCGGCCCCCAGTTCGGCAGGCTCTGCCCGATCGTGCCGCCGATCGGATCGCGGCTGTCGCCGGCGTTGAGGACGATGTCGATGAAGTCCGGAAGGTGGAAGGTCACCTTGCGCGCCTTGTACGGCTCGCCAATCAGCTTCGCGAGCTCGTCCTCCATCATCTGCTGGTGCGGGGTCAGCTTGTCCTGGAGCGCCAGCGAGTCCTTGTTGATGCGCGCGAACGAGACGTGAAAGCCGGCCTTCTGGCTGCACGGCTCCCAGTAGGTCTCGTCGGGACCGATGCGAAGGTAAAACTTCGAGTTTCGCGCGTTCATCTTCGCCCACGCCTCGTCCGCCGGCTTCCAGTCGTTGGTCTCGAACGCCGTCGCGGCAGCCTCGAGGTACGCGCGCATCGGGCCCTCGTTGGGGTCGGCGAGCTCTTTCGCGCTCGTGCGAAGCTTCGCCGCGATCGCCTTCATCTGCGGGCCGTACGCCTCGGTATAGGGAACGGCGACGAGCCGCTTGTCCTTCTCGCGGACGACGGTGAACGGATCGAGCAGCTTCTTCGAAGCTTTGTCCTTCTCGAGCGTCTTGCAGAAGGTGTCGTCCTTCTGCATCGCCTCGGGATAGACGTCGACGGTCTGCTTCGCGGCGCCCGGCGCGGCGGTGCACGCCGGGTCCTTCTCGAGCTTCGGCGTCAGGCAACGCGTCCCCCAGTTGCGCCTGTAGAGGCTCTGCGACGCTCGATCCGGAGCGACCTTGTTCTTCTCCTTTCCGGAGCCGCTCTGCAAGGCGTAGAGCTGATCGACGAGATTTGCAGCCTCGAGCATGTTGCGGACGAACTTCTTGTCGTCTGGGCTGGCCTTGCGAAGATCCGTCGCCACGAGGACGCTCGCCGCGTCGTCGAGCTCTTGCTGTACGAGCGCGATGCGGGCAGCGTCCGGCCCCGTCGGGGCGGGCGCCTTCGCGGCGGCCTCGATCTCCGTGTAGACGGCCTCGAACGCGGCCGTGAACTTGCCATTTTCGACATAGACGGGCGACGTCGAGAAGAAGAGCAGCGAAGCCGTCTCGTCGGGATCGATGCTGCCGTCGTTGTCGGCGTCGCGCGACCAGTAGACCGGCGCGTCGAGGCGCGCCGCCATGCGGTTGAAGGTCGGGCGGTCCACGCGGCCGTAGTGGTCCGCCTTCGTGCCGGGGCTGCCGCCGGGACCGCCGTTCGCGAGCGGATCCGCGTCGGGCGCCGGCGGGGGCGGCGGGACGGAGCTGCTCGGGCAGCCGATCGCGATCGTGGACAGGACAGCCGTGAGGAGGAGGGGCCAGCGCATGCCCCGGCTCTACTACGAACCGCGGACGGAATCAGCCGGCTGCTCGCCGAGCTCGGCGACGCGGCGCAGCTCGCGCACCCGCTCGACCTCACCCACGACGACCAGGACCATGCCGGCCTCGATCCGGGCGTCGGGCGCCGGGTTCACCGTCATCTCCTCGCCCTTGTAGAGCGCGACGACGCTCACGCCGTGCGCGCGCCTCAGCGGAACGTCGCGAAGCTCTTTGCCTGCAAGCCAGGAGCCGTCGGGGACGGCGACCTCGTCGAAGCGCAATGCCTTGCCCTTCGCCTGGAGCATGCGATCCAGGAAGCCGACGGTGGTCGGCCGGAGCATCTCGCTCGCGATGCGGAGCCCGCCGATCTTCGTCGGCGATACGACGGCGTTCGCTCCGGCACGCAGGAGCTTCTGCGCGGCATCGGGCGCGACCACCTTGCTGACGATGCGAGCCTTGGTGTTGAAGCCGCGGGCCGAGATCGTCACGAAGAGGTTGTCACGATCCTCGGTGAGCGCCGCGATCACCCCCGAAGCCTTCTCGATCCGTGCAGACTGGAGCACGGCGTCGAGGGTCGCGTCGCCTTGGACGAACGGGACCTTGTGCTTGAGCTCGCGCGAGATCGCTTCGACGTGGCTGCGGCTCTTGTCGACGACGACGAACGGCGTGTGCGTCGCGACGAGCTCTGCGATGACGTAGGCGCCGAGCGATCCTGCGCCGGCGACGATCACGTGATCCTCTAGAGACTCGATCATTTTTTGCATCCTTCGCGTTCGGAGGCGGTTTCCGATCACGTCCTGCACGAGGAATGTGGTGAGCGCCGACTGGAAGTACGCGACGACTCCGAGGCTGCTCAAGATGATGCCGACGGCGACGGCGCGGCCGAACGGGACCGAGCCCAACCCGTCGATCTCGCCAAAGCCCACGGTCGAGGCGCAGATGACCGCGAAGTAGAGCGCTTCCATAAGCGTCCACCGACCGTCGCCGAGGAGGTAGAGCGTGCCTCCGCCCACGCCGATGACCGCGGAAAGCGCGAGCACCGGGGAGAGGAGCCTTACGCGGGATGTTTCCACGTCAAGAGCCCACGGTAGCCCTTTCGCGCTCGAAACCAGGAGTTTCAGACTTGCAAAACCGCCACGCCGACAACCGGGGAAAAACCGTCAGAAAACCCCTGGCACGATTCGAGCATTGTCCACGGCGCCTCACGCGGGTGAGGTCGAGAGCGCATGACGAGCTCACAACAACGCGATCGGCAGGAATCGGCGGCAGCACCTGAGAGCGAGCCGTTTGATTCGCTCGATGGTGAGGAGACGGAGAAGGCCAAGATGGAAACGGTTCCCCCGAGCTCGAGCTCCCGTCGTGCGCGCTACCGTGAGCCAGGCCGGCGCTCCACCCAGCGCGTCAGGCCGTGGTCACAGCTGCCCGGCGTCACCGCGTACCTCGTCTTCGACCCGACGGGTCAGCTGACCGACAAGTGGGGCGACCCCGGCTCCGACGGCATCGCCAAAGCGGACTCGTTCCGTCAGCGCGCGGGCGCCGGCGCCCTGAGCGGGAGCTTCGCGCTCGAGCCCGCAGGCGACGACCTTCGACTCCTCTCGGTCGCTCGACCCGACGGATGGTTCGTGCACGTTTGGCTCCTCGCCGACTCGAACGTCACCGGCGTGCTGTCCGTTATCGGCGGCTGACCATATTTGAGGCATGCGCTCCGCGCTGGGGCCGAGCGCCCCGCGCCCCGAGGCTCGTGCCCGCGTGAACCAAGCTACGCACGAGCGGCGGAGTGCTGGCATGCTCTCTGCCGGTATGGTCATCGATGGCCATGACCTCCGAGGCGCCCAGCGAGCTGCGCCAGATCCTCGAAGGCTTCGAGACCGCGGTCCTCATGACTCACTGCGAGGACGACCCCGCCAAGATGCACGGGCGGCCGATGCGCATCGCCGCGCTGGACGAGCAAGATCGAGTCTGGTTCTTTGCGGCGATCGACAGCGACAAGGTCCGCGAGGCGCTCGCGCACGACGACGCGTACGTCGTCTGCCAGTCGAAGGAGATCCAGGCGGTCCTTCACGGGCGCCTGTCGGTGACCCAAGATCGCGCCCGGATCCGCGAGCTCTGGATCGACGACGAGGACGCGTTCTTCCGAGAAGGAAGCGACGACCCTCGGGTGTGTCTGCTCTGCTTCTCGCCCGGCGACGGCGACTACTGGACCGGCGGGGCCTGACGAGCGGGGACCGAGACGTTCAGCCGCCGGCGAGGCGCTTGAGAATGACGGCTTCGTTTCTCTCGAAATAAGCGCCGAGGAGCGAGCACGCCGGATCGACCTGGCGCTCTTCGAGCGCGTCGGCGACGCGGTAGAACACCTCGAGGAAGTCCTGAGGGATCGTCGCGAACGCCCCATTGATGCGTGCGCATTTGACGTAAACGCTGGTCAGGGTGTTGAAGAGCCACTGGGTCGGGTGGACCTGCGCGGCGGCACCGACCTCTTGCAGCGCTGCCATTTCGCGCTCGGCGAAGCTTGCGAGCTGCTCGCGGTGCTCCCACGCGTGCGCCGCGGTAGCGCGAGCCGAAGCGAGCGATCCGGGACCGAGTCGGGGGGCGGCCATCCGGAGCATCATCAGGGCGATCTCGCGC
>JBGTSH010000209.1:0-18401 GCA_041940405.1 Polyangiaceae bacterium | reverse complement strand
CAAGCTCCGAGTTTTGCCTGCATCGTTGGCGCGCTGGGGACACTGGCTGCAGGTCTACCCCGACACGACCATCGTCGCGCCGGATCCGGCCAAGCTCAAGCCCTACCAACGCAACCCATACGGCAAGTACTTCCTCACCGGTCGGCCACGCTTTCCGGTGGAGCCGCTCCCGGACCAACAAATGCGGGATTGGATGACCCGGATGCTGATTATCGACCCAGGCGGTGGGCCCCAAGCGATGGCCTACCACCCCTTTTCGCCCACGGCTCAATTGGCGGGGATCGATTGGGATTTGGAGGGCGACATCCCTTCCGCGGTGCTTGCACAAGGGACCGAATCTCCTACGATTTACAGCCTGTGGTTCGCCTGGTACGCCCACCATGCCGAAGGCGCTTCGGCCCCTGTCGAATCTGCTATCTTGGGCGCGCAATGAGGTTGCGGTGAATTCCAAATCGATACCCATGGTTTTGGGGATGCTGGTGCTCCTGGCCGGAGGCGCCTGGCTGATCGGCCGCAATCTGGTCAGCCCTCCAGGTGGCAGCGGTGGCACCGACACCGCCGGCGCCCTCGAGCCTGACGTCCCGCCGAAACAGGCCGAGGCTCGGCAACTGGCTCAGGCTGGCAAGCTTAATGAAGCACAGACCATGCTTGCCGAGCTCCTGGAATTCGACCCGTCCAACGTCTCGGCGGCCATTGACCTGGGCATGATCCTCGAGCAACAAGGTGTGCCAGACGCCGCCCTTGATTTGGCGGAGAAGGTGCTACAGATCCAACCGGAAAACTCCGACGGTCACCTGTTGCGCAGCCGTGCCCTAGTTGCCCTGGACCGGTTTGACGAAGCTGAGTTGACTTGCCTGCGGGCGCTCGAGATCTCGCCATCGAACATTGCTGCGCGCTACACAATCGGTCTGGTACGCACCGCCCAAGGGCGCCCCGACCGGGCGATCGACGCCTACCTGGACCGAAAGCTCCCGGGGCCGCGCCTGATCCCTTCCGACGCCCGCGCTGCGGCGCGGCTCGATCAGTGGACCAACGTCGCGGACGCCTATTTCGTCCCGCACGTGGGCCCGCTCATCGTCGAGACGCTGTTCCGCAAGTACCTCGGAGGCGAGCAGAACACGCTCGCGATCGAGAACGGGCGAAAGGCCATCCTTCCGGCGCTCGACGCTGCGGATCGATGGCTCGCCTCTTCACCGTACTTCGCCGGCGACACGTTCTCGCTCGCCGACATCCATTGGATGCCGTACGTGGAGTACCTGCTCCAGATCGGCGAGGGCGAGCCGATCAAGCAGCGAAAGAACCTGAGCTCTTGGTGGGAGCGCGTCGGCGCCCGCGAAACCTGGCGGCGCGTCGCCCGAAGCGGCCCGCAGCCGTACGATCCGGGCGTCACGGCCGACGTGATCGAGAAGGCCTACCGGCAATAGCCGGCGAGGCGAGGCACTTACCTGGAAGGGAATTGTCCCTGCTCGAACATTCCGACACCCTCGGGGGCATGGCAGAGCAGACGGCGTCCCAAGGCGCGATGACCGGGGTCGGGCCCTTGCTCCAATACTGGAGGAAGGCCCGCCACCTCAGCCAGCTCGCTCTGGCGAACATGGCGGACGTTTCTCCGAGGCACCTGTGCTTTTTGGAGACGGGTCGAGCGCGGCCCAGCCGAGAGATGGTGCTCCTCTTGGCTTCCGCGCTCGACGTTCCGCTCCGCGAGCGCAACGCCCTCTTGCTCGCTGCCGGCTTTGCGCCCGTCTACGGAGAGACGAGCTTGGACGCGCCTGCCGTCGAAGCCGTTCGAGCAGCGCTCGACGCCATCTTGCGCCAGCAGGAGCCGTACCCCGCGGTCGTGATGAACCGCAACTGGGACATCCAGCGGACCAACGCCGCCGGCGAGCGCTTCTTCCGCCTTCTTTTGGCCGACAAATTCGAGTCCGCTCCGCCGAACGTCATCAAGACCGTGTTTCATCCCGGTGGCCTCCGTCCGTTCATCGCAAACTGGGAGGCGGTCGCGCGAACGCTCATGCACCGTATCCAGCGCGAGGCGGTCGGCGGGGTGAAGGACGCGGCGGCGGAGAAGCTTGTCGAAGAGGTCCTCGCCTATCCCGACATTCCGCGCAGCCTTCGCACGCCGGCGCTCGATGCGCCGCTCGTGCCGTTCATTCCGGTGAGCTTCCTCAAAGACGGCGTGCGCTTCGACTACTTCTCGACGGTGACGACGCTCGGCACGCCGCTCGACGTCACACTGCAAGAGCTTCGCATCGAGTGCTTCTTCCCCGCGAACCGCGCGACCGAAGAGCGTGCGAGAGAGCTCGCCGACAACGCGCGCTAGCAGGTCAATGGACGAGCGATTGCAGCTTCTCGGGTGTGGTGCCCGCGCGCTTGCACGCCTCGGCCCAGCTCAGGACGTTCGCGCCATAGAGGTGGTCGCGCACCTTTTCGATCCCGACCTCTTTGATCGCTGCGGCGGCGAAGAGCCCGGCCTGCGGATACTTCTCCTGTTCGGGCATGGAGAGGAACGCCTTGCCGAGGAGCGTCTCGACCGAGGACTTCTTCGTCATCTTGGTCTTCCACTCGTCGAGCGAGACGCCTTGGTAGCCGCCGGCGACCCAGACGGCGAGGCCTTCTCCCCATAGGCCCGACCCGGCGGGGCCCCAGGCCTTTGCGGCAATCACGTGCGTGCCCTCGTGTGCGACGAGCCGCTCGAGCGCTTTGGGCTCGACCGCGACGACGTGCAGCGTGCGCGCAAAAGGAACGGCGTGCCCGTCGCCTCCGTTCCTCGTCATCTTCTTTTTCTTTTCGCTGGTCGGATAGAGATAGACAGTCAGCGGCGTCGGCTCGAAAACGCCCAGCTTCTTCACCGCGGTACCGAGGCCGCGCATGATCGCCTCTTTCTGTGGCGCCAGCTCGGCCTCGAGGTTTCCTGCGAAGGACATCATCGTCACCGTCGCGCTCTTGCCCTTCGGAGCGGGCGCGGCCCCTTCGAGCGTCGCGGTCACCGGCTTGGGGCCGTCGTGCTCGAGGGCCTCGCGTTCGTGCGCGATCTTGAACCTCGGCTTGGTGATCCGGTCGGGGCCCTGTACCCAATCGCCGATGATGAACTGTCCGAACGCGTCGGCCACGAAGAGCGCCTCGGCGCTGCCGCCGATGGCGTTGATCTCTTCGATGCCGGGCGTGCCGGTCCCCGCGTAGAGCAGGAACGCTGGGTATCCGGGACCCGCGATGGTCGGCCCGCGCGCCGGAACGACGGTGATGAGCGCGAGCTCTCCTTCATCGTCCATTTCGTCGAGGCCGATCGTGAGCTCTCCCGCTTTCATCGAAAAAGGAAGCTGGCTCGAGATCGCCGCGAGCACCGAGTTCACGTGCGGCCCGCCGTAGAGCACCGGGTTCTTCGGCCAAGCCTCGAGGCCCTTGGTCAGGTCGATGCTCCTGTCGTCGACGATCTGCGCCGTCGGAAAGAAGGTCGCGCGGATCCATTCGACGTGCGTTCGGATCGCGCGATCCGAGCGTTCGTCGCCCGCCGTGCCGACGATGAACGTCGGTGTGCCGGCCGCGTAGAACTCGTTCGGCGTCGAGGGTCCTGGGGGGCGGCCGACCGGAGCGGCGGCCGGCGCCGACGCGCTCGACGAGAGCGCAGCAGAGGAGGCGCTCGTCGAAGCCGTCGCGGACGAGCCCGCCCCCGGCTTGTCACCCGGGCTGCACGCTGCGAGCGCGGCCGCCAGCGCGAGCGACCGCGGCCGCATCAGTCCACCAGCACCGAGCTGGCGGCTCTTTCGTCGGCACGCTCGGTCTTCACGCCGACCTCTTCGCGGATCGGAAGGTCGGACGCCTTGATGCGCTTCTGGTTCATGTACGTCAGGTACTCGCCGATGAAGCCCATCGAGAAGAACTGCAGGCCGAGCACGATCAGCATCGTCCCGAAGCTGAGGAGCGGGCGGTCGCCGATCTTGTGGCCCATGAACCAGAGGCTCGTCAGGTAGCCGTCGATCGCGATGCCGGCGAACGCCATGCACAGTCCGATGAGCCCGAAGAGGTGCATCGGCCGCTTCGAGTACTTGGTCAAGAACGTGATGCTGATGAGATCGAAGAAGCCGCGCATGATGCGCTCGAGCCCATAGCGAGACGTGCCGTGCTTGCGCGGGTGGTGCTGCACGCCCACCTCGGTCACGCGGAAGCCCTCCCACGCGGCGAACACCGGGATGAAGCGGAACAGATCGCCGTAGATCGGGATCGTCTTGACGACCTCACGGCGGTACGCCTTGAAGCCGCAGTTCATGTCGTGGAGCTTCACGCCGGTCACCCAGCGCACGGTCGCGTTGAAGATGCGCGTGAGGATGAGGCGGTTCGAGGGATCCAGGCGCTTGACCTTCCAGCCGACGACGACGTCGAAGCCGGCGTCGACCTTCTCGATGAACTTCGGAAGCTCGGCCGGGTCGTCCTGCAGGTCGGCGTCCATCATGACGACGATGTCACCACGCACCTTGCTGAACCCGGCAGAGAGGCCCATCGCCTTGCCGAAGTTCTTGCGCAGGCGGACGGCGCGAACGCGCGGATCGGCGCGCACCAGATCGAGCATCACCTTCCACGAGTCGTCGGTCGAGCCGTCGTCGACGAAGATGAGCTCGTAGGTCTCTTTGCCCTCGAGCGCGGCCGCGATTCCTTTGGCCAGCTCCGGCAGGCTCTCGGCCTCGTTGAGGAGCGGGACGACGATCGACACGCGCGGGTCGGCACCCAGCGTGACGAGGGGCGCGGGCACGGAGAGCACCTTCTCACGCTTCGGGCGCTCGACCTCGGGGTCGGCGGACTCGGCCGTTGTTACTGCCTGGCTCACGACTGGCGCACTCTAGCAGGTGAGGGTTTTCGCGGTTAGGCCGTCGTGCCAGGGTGAACGGAGCGTGCGCTTTCGGGGCCTTTTCCTTGCTGCCGGCTTGCTCTCGGCTTGTTCGGACAACGTCGAGACACTCGATACCGACGTCGTGATCCGCACCCAGACCGAAGAAGAATGGGCCCAATACGTCGCGAATTACGAGTTCGCGAACGCCTACCAGCCGCAGTGCTTCGCGGACCCGTACCTGGGCCGGCCTCGGGTCATCGTCACCGGCTTCGGGCGCTTCCTCGAAAACACCGAGAACGCCACCGGTCGGATGGTCAGTCATCTGGTCCCCGGGCTCGAATACCCCGAGACGGTGCGGCCTCCCGCGGGAGAGCTGGACGATCCGGCGGCCCAGACGCGCGTCATCCAATCGACCATCGAGCTGCCGGACGGGCCGGTCGACGTCTGCGGCATGGTCCTGCCGGTCTTCTGGGACGTCGCGGCGATCCTGGTCCTCAAGGAGATCGAGACCTTCCAACCCGACTTCATCCTCATGAACGGGATCGCGGGCACCCGCCAGCCGATGTGGATCGAGCTCGGCAGCGTCAACGAGGCGGTCGCGCTCCCCGATGGGTCGGGCACGCTCGCGCCGATCGAGAACGGGACCAAGCTCATCCCCGAGGCGCCGGACGAGGATCGCGCGCGCGGTCTGCTCCTCTCGTGGACCGATGTCCGAACGCGCGCCGAGGCGCGGCTCGCCCAGCTCTCGCCCGAGCGCGACGAGAACGGCGTCGCCTTCGGCGAGCTCCTTCAAGGCGTCCGCTTCGCCGGCTTCCCCCGGTCGAGCAACACGTACCTCTGCAACAACACCACGTACGCGGTGAACTACCTCCTCGATCATCCGGGGCAGACGTATCGCCTCCTCGAGCCGAGCGATCCGCGTGAGGGTGGTCCGGTCGGCCTCGACATGGGTCTCACCGTCGACCTGTCGTCGACGCCGCGGGTCTTCGTCCACTGGGCGTCGACGATCTCGGGTGAGCATCTCGATCGCGGCGCCGAGATGATGCGCGAGATCATCGCGGCGCAGCTCGGCGCGACAGAAGCGCCGACCCGCGGCGATCCGGCGATGGCCGACCAGCTCTGAGGGCTCTGCCGCTCAGTTCTGGCAGTTCGTCGCCAGGTCGAGCGTCAAATCAGGAAGAACGAACCGCACGTCGACGCCGCGGCGGTTCGATTGCTTGCCGAGCGCATCCAGCACGATGGTGCCGGTGGCGATCTCGTCGCGGACGGCCATCGCGCGCATCATCGAGAGGAGGCGCTGCAGCTCGTCGTCGTTTTCGGTCGCGAGCGAAATCTCGGGAAGCAGCGTCGCGTTCTTGGCGTCGGCCTTCTTGGTCTTCCACGCGTCGCGGATGCGCTTCTTGTTGATGATCGGGGTCGCGTCGGCGTTCCCGACGAGGACGAGGCCGGCGCCGGGCTTGCCTACCTTGGCGACGACGAGATCGCGGAACGTCTTGTCGAGGCAGCCCGCCGCCGGACAGTCGAACGCGCCTTGATCGAAGGTGACCTGCGCGGTGACGGTCACGAAGCGCTGATCGCAGAGCTCTTCGTGGCGGACGCTGACCGAGGGGAAGCGCGTCGCGTAGACCTTGATGGTGCCGCCGCCGCTGCCGCCGGTGATCGGGCACGGATCGATCGCGCCGATGCCGAGCTCTTTGGCGAGATCGTTGCGGGCCTTCATCACCTTCTGCACGTGGTCGCGGCAACCGGTCTTCACCTGCTTGCCGAGCGCGCCGAGGATCGCGCTCTCTGCCCCGGCGACGCGGTCGCGTACGTCGGTCACCTCTTTGCGCGTCGCGACGATCGACTCGGAGAGCGCTGCCGTCCGTGCCTCGGCGCGCTCGATGTCGCCGCCCAGGCGATCCACCTTGTTGTGAAGGAGGCTCAGGCTCTCTTCGAAGCGATCGATGCGGGCCTCGAGCGAAGCGAAGCGCGTCCCGGATTCGCCCTCGAAGCGCTGGAGCTCGGCGAGGACGCTGGCGACGCGCGCCACGCGATCCAGCGTGCACACACCCTCGCGTGCCGCGTCGTCGAGGCAGGCCTTCGACGCGACCTCGAGCGCGCGCTTCTGCTCGTCGGTCGGCCCCGGATCGGCAGCCGACGCTTCGGACGGAAGGGGCTGGAGCACCGCTTCGAGCGACGCGTCGTCTTCGCCCAAACCGGCGATCGTCACCCCGACGTGGTCCTCGAGGATCTCTTTGCAGACGGCGTCGCCGTCCTTCTTCTTCGAGAGCTCCTTGCAAGCGGCGATCATCCCGGACGACTTTCCGTAGCTCGAGCCGGAGAAGCGCAGGATGGCGCGGCGCACGACGCGGTTCGTGACGGCGGATGCAGGATCGATCCGCTGGTAGACCTTGCAGGCGTGCGCCGCGACGCTCGCCGCCGAGACGTGGCCTGTCTTCTCGAGGTCGCCCAGGACGCCGTCCATCCCGACGGCGATGAGCTCGGCCGAGACGCGCTCGAGGAGCGGGCTCGCGAAGCCCTTGAAGTAGCCGAAGCTCTCCGACACGTCGTCGACCATGCCCTCGACGAGCTGCGCTACTTGCACGAGGCCGAGCACCGTCGCGTGCGCGAAGTTGAACCGCTCCGAGAGCCCCGCGATCTCTGCGAGCAGCCGCTCCTTGCCGACACGCGCGGCTTCATCGGGCGTCTTGGCCTCGAGCGAGAAGCCGACCACGGCGAGCACTGGGCCACCTTTGAGCTCGCCGATCTTCGGCGAGAGCTCGGCGACGATCGTCTGGCAACGCTCGCTGCTCCCTGCCTCGGAGCAGGCGAGGAGCTGGCCGACCGATGCGTCGTCGACGCCCTTGAGCCCGACGGCATCGAGCAGCGCCTTCGCGCGCTTTTGCCGATCCTTCTTCACCTGCTCGGCGAGCGACTTGCGCCGCGGATCGGCCTCTGGACCGGCTGCATCGCCCCGCTCGAGCGCGCGGCAGGTCGCGAGGACCTCATCCTCTTCGGCGATGTAGGACTCACCGACGGCGCCGGCGAGCTCGGACGCGTTCATCGAAGCGGAGCACGCGAAGAGAGACGTCGCGCCGAGCGCGAGGAGAGAGAGAGGAAGGCTATTGGCCATGATCCGGCGGGAGGCTACACCAGGCTCGCGAGCCCCGCGCGCAGGTCTTCGAGGCACGCGTCGATCCGATCGCGGTGCGTGCGGAAGGAGAGGACGCAGATGCGGATGAAGAAGCGCCCGCGCACGGTCGCGGCGGTCAAGAAGACGCGCTGCTCGTCGTTCACTGCGGCGAGGAGGAGCTTGTTCTTCGCCTCGAGCTCGGCTTCGTTCGTGATGCCTGCGGGCTTGTAACGGAACGCCAAGAGCGAGAGCTCGGGCTCGGCGACCATTTCGATGTTCGGCAGCTCGCGGATCGCCGCGGCGGCGTAGTTGGCGAGATCGAGCTTCTCATCGAGCTGCTCACGAAACGCTCCCGCTCCGTGCAGCTTGATCGGGAGCCACACGCGCAGGCCGCGCGACTCGCGCGAGAGCTCCGGGCCCATTTCGCAGAAGTCGACGAGATCGTCCTCGGTCTGCATCGGCGGCATGTACGTCGCCTTCATCGAGTGCGCGCGACGGAGGGCGCTGCGATCGCGAACGAGCAGACAACCGGTGCCGTAGGGCAAAAAGAGCCCCTTGTGCGGATCGAGGGTGATCGAGTCGGCGCGCGAAATTCCGCGGAGCTTCCTCTTTCCTCGCTCGGTGAACGCGAAGAAGCCGCCGTAGGCAGCGTCGACGTGGAACCAGAGGCGCTCTCGCTCCGCGATGCCTGCGAGCGCATCGAGATCGTCGACCGCGCCGGTGTTGGTCGTGCCCGCGCTCCCGACCACCATGAACGGGACGAGGCCCGCCGCCTTGTCCGCGGCGATCGCCTCCTCGAGCGCTCCGAGATCCATTCGAAAGCGGTGGTCGCTCGCGACCGCGCGGATCCGCTCTTGCGGAAAACCGGCGATGACCGCCGCCTTCTCGACCGAGTGGTGCGCCTGATCAGACGTGTAGACCACGCCCTTCAAGAAGTCGGGCGGTAGGCGCTCGCGGCGCGCCGTAACGGTCGCGATGAGGTTGGCCATCGACCCGCCCGTGGTGAGGAGGCCTCCGCTCGTGTCCGGCAGCCCAAGCTCTGCCGCGAACCACGACAAGACGTTCTGCTCGAGCTGGACCAGGCCCGGTGCCGCCACCCAGACCCCCGGATAGCGGTTGGTCGCGAGGGCAATGAAGTCCGCGACCGCCGAGGTGAAGAGCCCTCCCCCCGGGATGTACGCGAGGTACCCGGGTGAGGCCGTGTTGAACGTCGCCGGGATGACGCGTCCGAACAGCAGGCGGAGGAGGCGTTCGAGCGGGGCCCCCGCTTCGGGCATCGGCTCCCGCAGCGAGGCGGCCAGCTTGCGGCCCCCCGCCGTCGCATGGACGGGCTGATCCGGCAGGCTCTCGACGTGCTCGATGACCCGTTCGAGCACCCGAACGGCGAGGTCGCGCATCGCCCCGGCGTCGAGCTCGAGGGATGTCGGCGGCACGTTTCGCGGGATCTTTCGTCGGCCCAGGGCGCCGAATGTACCCGAAGCCTCCCCTTGGCGCGCCCTCCGGCTAGGGCTAGGAATGACCCATGTCCGGCCATTCCAAATGGGCCACGATCAAGCACAAGAAGGGCGCTACCGACGCCAAGCGCGGCAAGCTCTTCACCAAGCTGATCAAAGAAATCACCGTCGCGGCGCGCATGGGAGGCGGCGAGCCCGGCAACAACCCGCGCCTGCGCAAAGCCATCCAAGACGCCAAGGGCCAGCAGATGCCCGCCGACACGATCAAGCGCGCGCTCCAACGCGGCACGGGTGAGATCGAAGGCGCCGCGTACGAAGAGATCCTCTACGAGGGAACCGGCCCGAGCGGCGCGCTCTTCATCGCCGAGGTGATGACCGACAACCGCAACCGCACCGTGGCCGAGGTTCGCAAGATCTTCGAGAAGAACGGCGGCGCGATGGGCGCAGGCGGCACCGCGGCGTGGGCCTTCGATCGCAAGGGCGTCATCCTGATCCCGAAGGGCAACGCAACCGAGGATCAGCTCATGGAGATCGCGGTCGGCGCCGGCGCCGACGACTACTCCGACGCGGGCGAGGATTGGCAGGTGCTCTGCGAGCCGTCGGCTCTCGACCCGGTCTCCAAGGCGCTCGAAGAGGCGAAGATCGCGACCAAGTCGGCGAACCTCGCCTTCGTGCCGAAGAACAAGCGTGAGGTGACCGGCCGCGACGCCGAGCTCTGCATCAATCTCGCCGAAGCGCTCGACGATCACGACGACATCCAGAACGTCTTCAGCGACTTCGACGTCTCCGACGAAGAGATGGCGCGGATTGCCGGCTGAGCAACCCCCCGGAGGAGGGGGCCAGGATCAAGAGCGGCTCGTCACGGCCTTCGTAGAGGGCGCCGGGTCGAGCCGCGTCGACCGCGTAGCGCACGAAGAGCCGCTCGAAATCCAGGTCCAAGGGGCCTCGATCGCCGTGGTCATGCGCACGCCAGGCCACGACGAAGAGCTCGCGCTCGGCTTCTTGGTGACCGAGCGCGTGGTCGCGTCGGTCGAGGACGTCGTCTCGATCCGCCACTGTACGACCGTGGACGACCCCGAGGCCGAGGGGAACGTCATCCGCATCGTCCTACGCGACGGCGTCGAGCTTCCGCTGGAGCGCCTGAGGCGCAACACATACGCGACGTCGAGCTGCGGCATCTGCGGCAAGGCGACGATCGAGGCCGCGCTCTCGCACGGCCCGGCGATCGCCGGCGGTCTCACGGTGAGCCCCGAGGTCATCTACCTGCTTCCCGAAAGGCTTCGCGCGTCACAGCCGACCTTCGCGGTGACGGGTGGGCTGCATGCCGCGGCGCTCTTCGATGACCAATCTGTCATCGACCTCTCGCGCGAGGACGTCGGGCGGCACAACGCGGTCGACAAGGTAGTCGGCGCCGCGCTCCGCGCCGGGATCGATCCTTCGGCGCGCGGGCTCTTCGTCTCCGGCCGCGTGAGCTTCGAGATCGTGCAGAAGGCGGCGGCCTTCGGGCTCCCCATCGTCGCGGGCATCTCCGCGCCCACGTCGCTCGCGGTTCGGTACGGCGAGGCCCTCGGCGTGACGGTCATCGGCTTCGTCCGCGGCCGGTCGATGAACGTCTACGCCCACCCTCAGCGGGTCGTTTGATTCCACGCCGGGTACGACACGGCGTGGGCAAGCCGCTTCCCTCCGGCCGCCGCTTCCGGGTGTGGCCCACCCCGACACAAGGTTCCGAGGTCCCGGTATCCCGGGAATGCGGGAATTCAGCCATGGCGACGGACACCTGCCCGCCGCGTACCTGTCAGACCTCGCCGGCACGTGTTCTGCTTTCTCCCACGCCCATGACCCTCCTTCGCTTCGGCGTGGCCGCCGCCCTGCTCGTTCCCCTCGCAGGCTGTGAGTCTCTCATCGACATCGAGGACGGGGGAGCCGGCGGCGGGGCCGACTGCGGACCGAAGCCCGAGAGCAGCGGTTGGTGTCCGCCCGCATGGCAGTGCATCGACGGCAAGTGGGAGGACGCGGCGGGCCCCTGTCCCGACCCGCAGTGTCCTGAGAACCAGCCCGACTCGGGCGACAGCTGTCAGAAGGTCGGCCAGAAGTGCTCGTACACGATCGAGGAGCCGTGCGACGCCGGCTACTCCGAGTACGTCTCGACCTGCACCCAGACCGGGTGGATGACCGCGTACAACGCATGCCAGCCCGAGCCGACATGCCCGGACGAGATGCCGCTCGCGGGCAGCGACTGCTCGGGTTGGGACTACCCGTACTTCTGCCAGTACGACGTCGCGTGTCTCGACGTCATCTCGAGCGTTCCGATGAGCTGCGACTACGCGACGAACCCGCCGACGTGGCAGGTCGATGCGCCGGCTGTCTGCCCCACGTGCGAGATCATCGGTGACGCGCCGTCGTGCCTGGGTACGCAGGGCTGCCAATGGCTCGTCCCCGGATGCGGTGAAGGCCAGCAGGTGATCGAGGGCTGCTATCCGATCGCCGATTGCCTCCAGGACGGCTGCTCGAACGGCGACATCTGCACGCCCTACGAGCACAACCCGTGCTGGAACGACTTCTGCGATTCGTGCAGCGCCGAGATCGGCATGTGCCAGGCGCCGCCGCCAGAGCCGGGCTGAGCTACCTGCTGCCCACGTACTGCCAGCCGAAGCGGCCCTTCACGCAGAGGTGGCCCTCGGTGACGGTCGAGTCGACGGGCGACGTCACTTTGACGATTCTGTCATCTTGCACGTGCAGGGTGAGCGCGCAGCCGACGCCGCAGTAGGGGCACACCGTGGTGGCTTGGGTCTGCTTGGACTCGTCCCAGGTGCCGGCCTTGCGCATCTCGAACTCCGTGGAGAAGACGAGCGCGTTCGTCGGGCAGACGCCGACGCAGTTGCCGCAGTAGACGCAGGCGGACTCGGGGAGCGGCACGTCGAGCTCGGTCGAGATCCGCGCCTCGAACCCGCGGCCCGCCACCGCGATGGCGAACGTGTTCTGCGCGTCGTTGCCGCAGGCTTCGACGCACTTGTAACAGAGGATGCACTTCTCGTAGTCGCGGACGAAGAGCTCGTTGTCGACCTTGGGCGGCTGCGCGACGGTGCGCGTCTCGGGACCGAAGCGATCGGGCTCTGCACCGTAGCGACTTACCCAGGCGGGGTATTGCGGGACCGCCGACATGTCGACCGACGACCCGAGGAGCTCGAGCACGACCTTGCGCGACGTGCGAACGCGCTCGTTGTCGGTGTGGACGACCATGTTGGGCTCGGCTTTGCGCGAGCATGACGGGACGAGGACGCGGCTGCCCTCGAGCTCGACCACGCAGACGCGGCAGACGTTCACCGGCGTCAGGTTCTCGGCGTAGCAGAGCGTCGGCGTGTCGATGCCCTGCGCGCGCATCGCGTCGAGGATGGTCGACCCCTCGGGGACCGACGTCTTCTTGCCGTCGATCGTCAGCTCGACGCTGCGCGTCGGCTGCACGGGCCGGCCCTTCTGCGCCGGATAGATCGGGAGGCGGATCACGACGGCACCTCATCCCGGAGCCAGAGCCCGCGCGCCACCGCCGACTCGATCGCGCTGGATGCCGTCTGACCCAGACCGCAGATCGACGCGTCGCGCATCCCTTGTCCCAGGTCCTTCAAGAGCGCTCTCTCCTTGTCGATCGATCCGTGCGGCCTGCCTCGACCGATGCGCATGAGGAGCTCTTCTTGGCGGACGGTGCCGACGCGGCACGGGACGCATTGCCCGCAGCTCTCTTCGCGGAAGAACTTGGCGATTCGCTCGAGGACGCGCGCCATCGGCACCGCGTCGTCGAGGACGAGCACCACGCCCGAGCCGAGCGTGGTGCCGGTCTTGCGCGTGTCCTCGAAGGTGAGCGGCAGGTCGAGCTCCGACGGACCGACGAAGGTGCCGGCGGCGCCGCCGAGGAGGATCGCTTGCAGCTTCGCAGGCGGTCCGGCCATATCGATCAGATCGCGACGCTTCGCGCCGAAGGGAAGCTCGTAGATCCCGGGGCGAGCGACGCGGCCCGACACGCAGAAGAGGCGCGTCCCCGGCGAGCCTTGCGTGCCGACGGATCGGTACGCCGCCGCGCCCTCTTTCACGATAAGCGGGACGTTGGCGAGCGTCTCGACGTTGTTCACCACCGTCGGCCTGCCGAAGAGGCCTACCTCTACGGGGAACGGCGGCTTCGTCCGCGGCTCACCGCGGAAGCCCTCGAGAGAAGCAAAGAGGGCCGTCTCTTCACCGCAGATGTACGCTCCGGCGCCCTTGCGGAGATCGAGATCGAACCTCAGGCCTTTCTGCATCACGTCCGATCCCAGAAAGCCGCGCGCCCTCGACTCGGCGATCGCGTGCTCGAGGCGCTCGATGGCGAGCGGGTACTCGCCGCGAACGTAGATGAAGCCTTGCTCGGCCCCGATGGCGAGGCCCGCGATGATCATCGACTCGATGATGACAAACGGGTCCTCTTCCATGAGCACGCGGTCCTTGAACGTGCCCGGCTCCGACTCGTCGGCGTTGCAGACCAAGTAGTGAGGGCGAGCGGGCGCCGCGGCGACCGCGGCCCACTTGCGACCCGTCGGGAACGCCGCGCCGCCTCGGCCGACCAGACCCGACTCGGTCACTTCGCGGATCACCTCGGCCGGGCCGCGCTCGAAGGCGGCGCGCAGACCCTCGAAGCCTCCGCTCGCCAGGTATGCGTCCAGGCTGGTCGGATCGACCACGCCCACGCGCGACAAGAGGCGCATCGGGAAGCGATCGTCGACGAAGCCGCGCTGCGGAACCGGCGCTCGCCCTGGGCTCGGAGCCTTGCGCGTTTGCAGCGCTGTCTTCACCGAGGCTGCCGTCACGCCGGTCCAGGAGCCTTCGTGCGGTTCAGGTCCGGCAACGGTGAGCATCGCCGCGGGAGCGCGCTCGCAAAGGCCGAGGCAGGGGCTGCGAAGCCACGTCGCGCCGGCGATCGGCTTGCCCGCAGGACCGAAGGTCTCTTCGAGCTCGCCGCAGATGGCTTCCGCCCCGGCGGCTGCGCACGCGATGTCGTCGCACACGTGCGTGACGACGGGCGGGCGTTCGGCCAGCGCGAAGAGGGCGTAGAAGGTCGCGACGCCGTACGCCTCCGCCGGTGGGACGTGGATGCGCTCGCAGAGGTAGCCGAGGGCTCCGGGCGTCACCCACCCGAACCGCGCCTGGATCGCGTGAAGCGCCGGAAGCAACAGGTGCCGTAGGCCCCGCGCCTCGCGGAGCGCGGTGGGAGCAGGAAGATCTGCATGCGCGCCGAGGAGAGCGTCGACACTGGCGCGCTCTTCTTCGGTCGGCTTCGTCGCGAGATGTCGGAGATCCAACGCGGTCGAGTGTACACTCCGGCCCTTCGGCAACCAAAACCGGCGACTTGTTTCGTCAATTGCCGCACGGTGTCATGCACGAGGACGAAGAGACCTTGGTGGTCGCGAGCGCGGCGGAGCCCCGGCCGCCGCCTGAAAGAACGATCGGCCGGTATGTCGTCGTCTCGCGCGTGGGCGCAGGCGGCATGGGTGAGGTGTTCAAGGCCTACGATCCGATGCTCGGTCGGCTCGTCGCCATCAAACGCGTGTTCTCGGCGAAGGCGCCCGAGGTCGAGACGCAGCGTTTGCGACGCGAAGCCCAGGCCATCGCGCAGCTTTCGCATCCGAACGTGATCGCGGTCTACGACGTCGGGACGAGCGACGAGCTCTTCATGGCGATGGAGTACGTCGAGGGCAATTCGCTCCAGAAGTGGCTCGAGGTGAAGCGCCAGCCGCTCGATCAGATCCTCGGCGTCTTTCTTCAAGCGGCGCGCGGCCTCGCCGCCGCGCACGACGCAGGCCTCGTGCACCGCGACTTCAAGCCTTCGAACGTCCTCGTCGGAGATGACGGTCGCGTCAGGGTTCTCGACTTCGGCCTCGCGCGCCGGCCCGAGCTCGACGAGGAGCCCGGCGGAGAGGACGACTCCGGGCACTCGCCGCGCCTCTTGGATCAAGAGCTCACCAAGCCCGGCACCCTGGCCGGTACGCCGCGCTACATGGCGCCCGAACAGTTCTTGGCGCGAGAGGTCGACGGGCGGACCGATCAATTCGGCTTCTGCGCCGCGCTCTACGAGGCATTGACCGATCGCCGCCCGTTCGACGGCGAGCAGGGCCTCGTCGCGCTCGCCGAGAACGTCGTCAAAGGGCGGCTCATCCCGATCCCGTCGGAGCTTTCGCTCCCCAGCTGGCTCGTCGCGCTGGTCCACCGCGGGCTCTCGCGAAAGCCGGAAGAGCGCGCGGCCTCGATGCACGAGGTGATCGCCGAGCTCGAGCGCGATCGTGTCCGGCTTCGCCGCGCGAGCAAGGACGGCTCGTCGACGGACGATCTCGTCGCCGCGTTCCCGCCGCCGAGCGATCCCGACACGCGCGAGCGCGTCACCCAGCTCCGCGAACGGCTGAAGAAGGCGGCCGATCTCAAGAAGAAGGGCGACTTCGCAGGCGCGCTCGCCGTCGCCGCAGAGGTCGCCGCGCAAGGCAGCGACGTCGACTATGCGCCGCTCCACGCCGCTGCGCTCTACACCCTGGGCAACCTCCAGCATCGAACAGGCGACTCCGCATCGGCCAAGGCGACGCTCTATCGATCGGCCGAGCTCGCTGCGCGCGCCGGCGACGATTGGCAGATCGCCAACGTCTGGGTCTTCCTCGTCGGCGTCATCGGCCAGGGGCTCCGCCGGTTCCAAGAGGCTGAAGCCATCGCGCAGGTGGCCGAGGTCGCGATCACACGCCTCGGCGACAATTCGTCGCTCCGGTCGCGCCTCTTCAACTCGCGCGGACGAAACCTCCAGCTCGAGGGGCGTGCTGCCGAGGCGCTCCGCGAGCACGAGCTCGCGCTCGCGCTCGATGTCGACACGCACGGAGCGGATCACCCGCTCGTGGTCATCACGCTCGCGCACCTCGCCGAGGCGCTGCTCGAGCTCGGCCGCACCGACCGCGCCCTGTCTCACCTGGAACGAGCGCTCGACATCTGCAAAAAGCAGAAGAAGCGCGGACCGTCGTACGCAACGTGCCTGCTTCTCTACGGGCGCGCCCTCCTTCGCAGGGGCGACGTCGAAGCGGCCGAGCGTGCGCTCGAAGAGGCTCGCGAGAAGTTCGCGCGGTACCCGGATCGAAACGCGGACCTGATGGAAGTGCACGCCGAGCTGGTGCGCTGCCGGGGCGCGCGCACCGAACGATCTGCATCCTAGGCGCGGCCAGATTGCACAGTCGTGCGATCGTGCCTCGCCGCGAAGCGCTCGATTCCGGGCTGAGTTGCCGGATTTCCGCGCGCAAAAGCGTGCTGGCCCCGAGCTTGCTGACTGCTCCGGCACTATGAACCAACCCCTTTGGATTCCGATGCTTGTCGGGGCCGCGCTCGTCTGCGGCTGCGACGAGCAGGGCCAGCGCGACGTCGTTCAGGCGGAGAAGAAGCTCCAGGAGACCAAGCGCGAAGCCCAAGAGGACGTCGCCAAGGCAGAGGAGAAGGCCGAAGACGACATCGCTCGCGCCGAAGAGAAGCTCGCCGAGGCGAAGCGCGACATGGCCAAGGAGGACTACACCTACGCCGATCGCGTCCGCTACCGCGACCTCATCCGTCGCGACCTCGCCGACGCCGAGAAGGAAATGGTCGAGCTCGAAGAGCAGTCGAAGCGCGCGACCGGCGACGCCAAGAGGAAGATCGAGAAGTCGATTGCCGACATGAAGGTCGAGCGCGATCAGCTCAAGGTGAAGCTCGACAAGGCCGAGGCCGTCAGCGAAAAAGAGTGGGACGAGTTCAAGAGCGACGTGAACAAGGGCGTCGACAAGCTCCGCAAAGAGGTGCGCGAAGCCCTCGACAGCCTGAAGAAGAGCACGTGATTGGGATCACGGCTCGCGCCCGTCAGGGTGCGAGCTGAACAACCCTACTCTGCAGCGGCTTGATCGATCTTCTCGATGCGCACGGCCGCGGCTTTGAACTCGGCCGTGCCGCTCTTGGGGTCGGTCGCGTTGATCGTCAGGACGTTGGTGTCGACCTCTTCCACCGCATGGAAGGTCATGAACACCAGGCCCGGTTTGAGATCTGGATCGATGTGAATGGGCACGGTGACGGAGCCGCGTCGCGACGTCACCCGGACCACTTCACCCTCTTGTACGGACAGGCGCCGTGCATCCTCGGGTGAGACGTCAATCGCCTCTTTGCGACGCAGCGGCGACTTGTAGCCGCCTGACTGCACTCCCGTGTTGAAGGAATCGAGACGACGCCCGGTCGTCAGGCGGAACGGGAAGTCCTCGTTCAGCTCGTCGACCGGTGCGACTTGCTCGACCGGAATCAGCGGAGCAGGCCGGCCGCCGACCGGGTTCTCCCACAGGCGACCGTGCAGGAACTTCGCCCCGGGGTCCGACTCGTTCGGGCAGGGCCATTGGATGCCGCCGAGCTGCTCGAGACGCTCGTAGCTCATGCCCGCGTGCATCGGCGACAGCGCACGAAGCTCGTCCCAGAGCTCCTTGGGCGTCGGATCGCCCAGGTCGCGCCCCAAGCGGCGTGACAGGTCGGCGAGGATCGCGATGTCGTCGCGCGCGCCGGCCGGCGGATTCACCGCGCGGCGGATGCGCTGCACGCGGCGCTCGCTGTTCGTGACGGTACCGTCAGCCTCGGCAAAGCTCGCCGACGCCGGCAGCACCACGTCGGCGATCTCGGCAGTCTTCGTCAGGAAGATATCCTGAACCACCAGGATCTCGAGGTCCGTCAGGCAGTGCATCGTGTGGTGGGTGTCCGCCTCGGACTGGGCGGGGTTTTCGCCGAGCACGTAGAGCGCCGTCAGCTCTTTGCGATCCATCGCGGAGAACATCTCGGTCAGGTGCCAGCCGTTCTTCGGCGGGATCTTCACGCCCCAGGCTTTCTCGAACTTGGAGCGGGCCGCGTCGTCCTCGACGTCTTGGAAGCCGGTCAGCTTGTGCGGCAGGGCGCCCATGTCGCCGCCGCCCTGCACGTTGTTCTGACCACGAAGCGGGTTCAGCCCGGAGCCCCATTT
>JBGTSH010000208.1:0-18416 GCA_041940405.1 Polyangiaceae bacterium | reverse complement strand
CTTCACCAGAGAGAAGTCGGGCTCGATGCCCGTCGTGTCGCAATCCATCAAGAGACCGATGGTGCCGGTCGGCGCGAGCACGGTCGCCTGGGCGTTGCGGTAGCCGTGAAGCTGACCGATGCGAACGGCCTCATCCCAGTCCTCGCACGCGGCGCGGTAGAGATCGCTCGGGCACTTGTCGCGGTTGATCTCGTACGCGGCGTCACGGTGCATCCCCATGACCCGGAGCATCGGCTCGCGGTTCTTTGCGAAGCCGGGGAACGGCCCCTTGGTGGACGCCATCTCAGCCGAGACGCGGTAGGCGTGACCGCACATGATCGCCGTGAGGGCCGCGGCGAGCGAACGACCCTCTTCCGAGTCGTACGGTAGGCCGAGCAGCATGAGCAGCGTGCCGAGGTTCGCGTAGCCGAGGCCGAGCGGCCGGTAGTCGTGCGAGTTTTTCGCGATCTCTTTCGTCGGGTACGACGAGTAGTCGACGAGGATCTCTTGCGCCATGAAGAAGATCCGCACGGCGTGGCGGTAGCCCTCGATGTCGAACGTGCCCTCTTGGTCGAGGAACTTGGTCAGGTTCAAGGACGCCAGGTTGCAGGCCGAGTCGTCGAGGAACATGTACTCCGAGCACGGATTGCTGGCGTTGATGCGCGCCGTGTTCGGGCAGGTGTGCCAGCGGTTGATGATCGAGTCGTACTGGACGCCCGGATCGGCGCAGCCCCACGCCGCGTCGGCGATCATCTTCCAGAGATCCTTCGCCGGGTAGGTGTCGATGATCTCGCCGGTGGTGCGAGCGCGCGTCTGCCAGGTGCCGCCCGACTCGACGGCCTTCATGAAGTCGTCGGTGATGCGGATCGAGTTGTTCGAGTTCTGGCCGCTGACGGTGTGGTACGCCTCACCGTTGAAGTCGGCGGGGTAGCCGGCCGCGATGAGGGCCTGTGCCTTCTTCTCTTCGCGGACCTTCCACTGGATGAAGTCGACGATCTCGGGGTGATCCATGTCGAGGCAGACCATCTTGGCCGCGCGGCGCGTCGTGCCGCCGCTCTTCGTCGCGCCCGCGGCGCGATCGAACACCTCGAGGAAGCTCATGAGGCCGGAGCTCGTGCCGCCGCCCGAGAGCTTCTCTTGCTTGCCGCGGATCGCGCTGAAGTTGGTGCCGGTGCCCGAGCCGTACTTGAAGAGACGCGCCTCGCTCTTGATGAGGTCGTACATGCTCATCAGATCGTCGTCGACGGCCTGGATGAAGCACGCCGAGCACTGCGGGCGCTCGTAGGCGTTCTTGGTCTCGACGATCGGCGCCTTGCCCGGAAGCGACGCGCTCGTCTTGCAGTGCTCCCAGTCGGCGGCGTAGTTGCCGCCCGAGCCGGCGATGCCGTAGCGCTGGAAGAGGCCGCAGTTGAACCACACCGGGCTGTTGAAGGCGCCGTACTGGTTCACGAGGAAGAACGTGAGCTCTGCCTCGAATGCGTCGGCGTCCTTCTGCGTGGCGAAGTAGCCGCCGAGCTCCTCACCCGCTTCGCGGATCGACTTGGCGATGCGCGTCGTGACCTCGCGAACGCTGGTCTCGCCCTTCTGCTTGTCGCCGTGGATGCCGGCCTTGCGGAAGTACTTGGAGACGACGATGTCGGTCGCGAGCTGCGACCAGCCGGCGGGGATCTCGGCGCCTTCCATCTTGAAGACGACCGAGCCATCGGTGTTCGTGATGACGCTCGAGCGGCGCTCCCAGGTGATCTCGTCCAGCGGATCGACGCCGCGCCCCTTGCCGGAACCGATCGTGTAGCGGCGCTCGACGGCGATGCCCTTGGCGCGCGCCTTCTTGGCGACCGGCGCGGTCTTCTTGCCGTTCTTGGTCGCCTTCTTCAGGGCGGTGCTCGAGGAGGGCACCTCTTTCGACGCTCGCGTCTCCTTCATCGCATGGCTCCCGTTTCGGGATGACTGCGGCCCGTTGTGGCCTGCAGATGCCCCGTTCTTGTGCGTGCCGTTGAGTGCCTGCTTAGCTTCGCTCTGCGTCGTCACGTGCGCCATTGCGTCCCTCCGCAATTCGCACCTTTCGGTGCGAATCAAAAAACTCTTCCAGAATCCCGCCGAAAAAGCCGCCGCAAATCCGAACGACGATGAGCTCGCGCGCCCCACCCTCCCGTTCCCGAAACCCGCCTCAGCGGGTGTCGGGACGACCTCGAGAGAGAGCCGGCTCTCGCGAGGTAAACGGGGAGTAAGTGAGCGTGGTCATGTCGTTCGAACGCCCGGACAAAAGAACCCCTTGGCCACCACCGTCCGTTGTCTCCTTTCGTTCCTTCTCATCGCTGAACTACCCCACCTTTCGGCAGTGACCCTCACCTGCTGAGGCATCTCTGTCCTGGGGAGTGTTCAGTGACTGTTCAGGTCCGTCCGGTCGACGTCTACGGCGTGACGTTCAGGTGTCGCTCTCGTTCAGGGAAGGAGAGCAGTACCCCAACATCTTGGGGGTGGGCAAACAAATTATACTGCACATAGTGTCCTACATTGGTGACGCTCCCGAACTCGCTGGCGAATTTCCGCTGAACGAAAACAACTGTTCACAACCCTGCCCACAGGTTCCCCCGTCACCGTCGCAACGCGTCCACAACCCGTCCATAGCTTCTCCTAGGATCGAGCCCCCAAATGCCTCCGAATGAGCCCTCCGACAGCGACCTCCGCATCGTTCCCCTCGGTGGTCTGGGCGAGATCGGGATGAACTGTCTGGCCCTCGGGCAGGGCGATGACATCGTCGTCATCGATTGCGGCGTCACCTTCCCCAACGAGGATAACGGCGTCGACGTCATCCACCCCGCGTTCGACTGGCTCCTCGAGCGGCGCGGCCAGGTACGAGGCGTCGTGATCACCCACGGGCACGAGGATCACATCGGCGCCCTCCCCTACCTCCTCGACGACATCGACGTGCCGGTCTTCGCTCCGGCTCATGCGATGGCGCTCATCCGGGGCCGGCTCGAAGAGCACGGCTTCGACGTCGCGTCGCTGCCGCTTCGTACGATCGCCGCCGGCGAGCGCTTCTCGGTCGGCTCCTTCGACTTCGAGCCCATTCGCGTGACGCACTCGATCGCCGACGCCTGTGCGCTCGCCATCCGCACGGTGGCCGGGCTGGTCGTCCACACCGGCGACTTCAAGCTGGACGACGGGCCGGCCGACGGCGAGCTCACCGACGAAAGGCGACTCGCCGAGCTCGGCGACGAGGGCGTGCGCCTCCTCTTCAGCGACTCGACGAACGTCGACAGCCCCGGCAAGGCGCGCACCGAGTCCGCGGTCGGCGAGGCGCTCGACGCGATCGTCCTTCGCGCAGAGCACCGCGTGGTGATCGGCATGTTCGCGTCCAACGTGCAGCGGCTGGTGCTCATCGGCCAGGTTGCTCGACGTGCCGGCCGAAGAATCTGCCTCCTCGGCCGCAGCATGGAGAACCACGTCCGCGTCGCGCGCGAGGTCGGTCGCCTCGACTGGCCGAGCGACCTCGTCGTCGCGCCCGAGATCGCACAGCAAATGCCGCGCAGGGAGATCCTGTGCCTCGCTACGGGAACGCAAGGCGAAGGACCGGCCGCGCTCTCTCGGCTCGCATCCGGGACGCACAACAAGATCAGGCTCGATCCGGGCGACACCGTCGTCTTCTCCAGCCGCATCATCCCCGGCAATGACCGTGCTGTCTTCGACCTCTACTCGGCGTTCTTGCGCCAGGGCCTCTCCGTGATCTCGCGGACGACCGATCCCGGCGTACACGCCAGCGGTCATGCGCACCGCGGCGAGCTCGAGCGGATGATCGAGCTCACCCGCCCGGCGTCGTTCCTTCCGGTCCACGGCACCCTGCATCACCTGATGCGGCACGCAGAGCTCGCGCGCGACTTGGGCGTGGCCGACGTGCTGGTCGCCGAGAACGGGGATGTCGTCTCGATCGGCGGGACCGACGGCCTCATGAAGAAGGGACGCGCGCCCTCCGGACGCGTCGCGACCTACGCCAGAGACGAAATCCCCCCGGAGGTGCTCCGCGAGCGCGCCCAGCTCGGCCGGGCGGGTGTCGCGATCGTGTCCATCGCGCTACGCAATGGAACGCTCGCGGCCTCGCCGGTGGTCAAGAGCTGGGGCGTGATGGGCGCGCTCGATCATGACGTGCTCGTCCGCGCAGGGCGCGCCGTCGAGCACGCGGTCCTCGACTGGCTCGAGCGTCGTCACGAGGCCGGCCTCGAAGACGAGGCCCGCCTCGCAGCGCGTAGGGTGATCGAGTCACAGATCGGTGCGCGGCCGATCGTCGTCGTCTCGGTCGTGAAGAGCTAACGCAGTATACTCGCGCACCGTGGAAGAGTCCGACCCTCTCGCGGCGCAGGGCGAACCACCGGCATCGGTCGCCGACGAGCTCGCGCCCGTTCGAGCGCGCGTCGTCGCGCTCATCGACGAAGCGGCAGCTGCGCGCGGTAGACTCGCCGCGCTGCACGCGAGCGGCGGAGAGGACGCCGAGGCAATCCACGATTTCCGCGTCGCGCTGAGGCGCCTGCGCAGCGCGCTGCGCCCGCTGGGCCTCGCGTGGGGAAAGAAGAAGACGACGGCGCTCGCCGAGCGCCTTCGCAGCGTCGCCGATCTGACGGGCGAGCTACGCGACGAAGAGGTGCTACGCGAAACGCTCGGGGATCTGGAGATCGAAGCCGAGACACGCACCGACCTCGCGCGGTGGCAGGTCGGCCGAGCGCGCCGCGAGCGCGGCATGCGCGGGCGCGTGTCCAACGCGATCCTCGGCTCGGAAGACCTCGACGCGGTGCTCGCCGACATTCGAGAGCGCATCGACGGGCCCGCCAAACACGATCTCGATCCGCAACGCCTTGCCGCCGAAGCCATCGGTCGGGCCGTCGCCAAGGTCAAAGACCGCGCCAATCAGAGCGACTCACACGACAAGCTCCTGATGCACAAGCTGCGCATAGCCGCCAAACAGCTTCGCTACACCGCCGAGCTCTTCGACGGCCTCACGGCTCTCGACACCGCCAAGATCACCAAGGCGGGCGCCAAGCTCCAGAAGCGGCTCGGCACCCTCCACGATCTGGACGAAGCCAAGCTGCGCATGGGGCGTGCTTACGGGCTCGCGAGACCCTCGCGGGAGAAGGTGATCGAGTCGGTCGAGCGAGAGAGAGAGAGGGTGCGAAAGAAGTGCGAAGACGAAATCCCGCACGAGCTGAAGGTGATCGAGAAGGCCGCGGCGACATGAGAATGACGCAGCTCGTCATCGTCCCGGCGCTCGCTCGGTCGTGATCCGCGGAACCCGTCGTGTTAGTCCGCCCGGATGGCCCGGATCCTCCGCATCATCGCCGGCGCGCTGTCGTTCGCGTACCTGATCGTCGTCCTCAACCTGGTTCAGGTCGCGAGCTTCCTTCTGCTTCCCATCTCGCGCAGAGCGGTGCGACGGATCAACAGGTGGTGCGCCCGATCGATCTGGGGAATGTGGGTACTGATGGCCGAGCGGCAGAACCGCATCGAGGTGCGCGTCACCGGCGACGCGATCCTGCCGCGTGAGAACGCGCTGGTGCTGTCGAATCACCAGAGCATGAGCGACGTCCTCTTGCTCCTCTGCATGGGCTGGCGCGCTCGCCGGCTCGGCGACATGAAGTGGTTCGTAAAAGATATCGTCAAGTACGTGCCCGGTCCGGGCGTGGGGATGTGGCTCCTCGACTGCATTTTTCTCGCGCGCGACTGGCTCAAGGACAGGAAGAACATCGACACGCTCTTCCGCAAGTACAAGCAAGAGCAGATCCCCCTCTTCCTCGTGTCGTTCCTCGAGGGCACGCGCCTGACGCCGAAGAAGCTCGCCGCCGCGCAGGCCTTCGCGAAGGAGCGGGGCCACTACGTGCCGAAGCACACATTGGTGCCGCGCACCAAGGGCTTCGTCTTCACGATGTCCGGCCTGCGCCAGCACCTCGACGCCGTGTACGACGTCACGATCGGCTACGAGACCTCGCCGCCGCCGAGCCTCTTCAACTGCTTCGCCGGCGACGTGAAGCGCCTCGATCTGCACGTCCGGCGATTCGACGCCAAGTCGCTCCCGACCGACGAAGAGGCCCTCGCAACGTGGGCGCTCGATCGCTTCCGCGAGAAGGACGAGCTGCTCGAGGCCCGCGTGCAGTGCGGGCGCTTCCCGGGCGCCGAGATCGGCGGCACGGTCACGGTCAAAGAGTGGCTCACCTCCGAGGCCGTTCTCCCGGCCTGGTCCGAGGACGCTCCGGCATCGGAGCCGGCGCCCTCCTCAGAGGGTCAGGTCGTCGCTCCCGACCTCGTCGCGAACCGGTAGAGCGCGCATCACGCGACGAAAGGCACGCGCGAAGGAAGGCGCGCGCGCCAACGTGGCGTCGAGCGTCACGGCGTCCTCTTCGGTGCGCGTCTCGGCTTCGAGCCACAGCGGCTCGTGGATGAGCTCGGTCGCGCCGACGGCCAGCGAGGGAAAGCCGCCCTCTTCTACCTCGCCCGTGCCGACGACGAGCATCCGCTCCCAGAGCGGGCGCATCGCGCGCGTGAACGCCGTCTCGTTGAGGCGTCCTTCGAGGCCGGCGGCCTCGCGCAAGCGTCGCGTCGGCTGCGGCGAGTCGTCCCGCAAGATCTCCAGTAGATCGAGCGACGAGGGGCCCAGACCGGCGGCGAGGTCATGCTCCGCGCGCATCGTCGCGAGCGACGCGCGAAAGACGGAGCGCGAAAAGAAGGTAGCGCGACCGCCGAGCCACTTCGCGTAGACGACCGCCTTCGATCGCGCCAGGCGCTCGCGCAAATGCCAGAGCTCGACCACGCGGTCGTCGGCGCTCTCGTCCCACGCCCAGCGCATCTCGGAGCGCGGATGGAGCACGTGCCAGAGGGAGAGCGGCTCTTTCTTGTTCTGCACCGGATAGACCAAGAGGACGCCGTGCTCCTCGATGGCTTCGACCGCTCGCGCTTGCGGGGAGCGGCTCTTCGCTCTTCGACCGTTTTGTCCCATGGACGAGCATCGTGGTAGCACCGCATCGCAGCGAAGCCCCGCGCGCGCGAAGCCCAATCGAACAAAGCAAGCTTGCCTCACACGCGAAGCAGGGTTGTCCTCGCCGGCATGCGAAACCTCCGCCTCGTAGCAGCAGCCATCCTCGTCGCCGCGTGCTCCGACTCCGGAGGCGGCGCGCCGTCCGGCACGCCGTCGTCCGCGGGCGGTTCAGGAAGGACGCCGATCGCGAAGACCAGCGCCGGCGGCGCGCCGTCGGCGGCAAAGGCGAGCGCATCGGCCGGCGGCTCTGCCGCGGCTGCACCCTCTTCTTCTGCCGCGGCCGCGCTCCCGCCGGAGCCGACCAAGACCGAGCTCACGGTGAAGACCGACAAGGGCGACGTCGTCATCCACTCGGTCCAGCACGCCACCTTGTACCTGGAGGTGGAAAAGAAGGTCGTCTGGATCGACCCGTGGAGCGAGGCGAAGCTCGACGACAAGCCGAAGGCGGACTTCATCCTCATCACCGACAACCATCCCGATCACCTCGACGAGAAAGGCATCGAAGCGGTGAAGAAGGACGGGACCAAGATCATGGGCCCGCAGGTCGTCGCAGACAAAGTGAAGGGCGCCGAGGTGATCAAGAACGGCGACAAGAAGACCTTCGGCCCCTTCGAGGTCGAAGCGATTCCCATGTACAACGAAAAGCGCGGCCCCGAGGCGGGCAAGCTGTTCCACGACAAGGGACGCGGCAATGGCTACGTGCTCACGCACGGCGACAAACGCATCTACTTCTCCGGCGACACCGAGTGCATTCCCGAGATGAAGGCGCTCAAGGACATCGACGTCGCCTTCGTCTGCATGAACCTGCCGTACACGATGACGCCCGAAGAAGCCGGCGAGTGCGTCGCCGCCTTCAAGCCCAAGGTCCTCGTCCCGTACCACTACCGCGGGCAGGACCCGTCGAAGCTCGAGCCCAAGGTCAAAGAGGCGGGCGTGACGATCGAGCGGCTCAAGTTCTATTGACCGTCGGCCTCGCGGCCGTGTTCGACGAGCCGCCTTTTTCAGCCGGCCGCGAGGAAACGGAGCTCACGGACAAGCCGAGCTCGCCACGGTCACGTCGTCGATGTTCCAACCGCCGCCCGTGATGATGCCGCCTTGGTTCGCCGAGTGGCAGAAGCGGACCCTCATGTTGGCGCTCTTGTACGCGGTGACGTCGAAGGAGGCGAAGGTCCAGTTGGGATCGTTCTGGAACTGCGACGAAGGCACTGCATAGATCTGGGACCACGTGCTCCCACCGTTCGACGACACCTCGACCTTGGTCGTCATGTAGTTCGGATAGTCGGTGTGAAGGTGGCGGTAATAGGAGAGAAACACGCTGCCGCTCGGCGGGTTCGCGTTGATCACCGGGCTGACGATGCAGTCCTCGGTGTGGATGGTGGTCGTGTAGCAGCCGCCGATGTTCACGCCGGCGATGCCGTTGTCGGCGCTCGTCGTGTGATCGGTCGCCGGATCGTTGCCCGTCGAGCTGCTGGCGCAGCTGCTGGCGGTCGCGGATCCGATGGACCACTCGGTGCCGGCGAACGGGAACGTCCAGCCTTGGTTGTTCGAGGCGAACGTCTCGGAGAAGTAGATCGTGTAGTTCGGGTCCGGCACGCCCGCGCACGAGCCTGCGGTGCAGGTGTCGTTGACGGTGCAGCTCGATCCGTCGTTGCAGCTGCCGCCCTCGTTCGACGGGCTGCCGTTACAGTTGCCGTTCATGTCGCAGATGCCGACGTTGCACGCGTCGCTGGCTTCGAGGCAGGTGCCGCCGGGCGGAACGGGATCCCCATAGCAGATGCCCGTACCGGCCTCGCAGAGGCCGTTGTTGCAACCATTCGTGAACGCCGAGCAGTCCTTGGCGACGCCGCCGACGCAGGCACCCGCCGCATCGCAAGTCTTCTGCACCATGCACGGATCGCCGCTGTCGTCACACGGCAGCCCGATGTTGCCGATGACCGGAACGCACATGCCGTTCATCGGATCGCAGACCGGCACCTCACAGTCGGCGACGGGTGTGGCCGAGCAATCCTTGGGCGCGCCTAGGCACGAGCCGTTCTGACAGATCGCGTTCGAGGTACACGGATCCTCTGCGATGCAGGCCGAGCCATTGGGCAGCGGCGCGACGCTGCACTCGTCCTCGTCCTCGTCGCAGATCGTCTCGAGGCAAGGGTCCTGGGAGGCGCCACAATCCGGCAGAGGACCACCCACGCACTCGCCGTCGACGCACTCGTCCTGATCGGTACAGAAGAGCCCGTCCTCACAGGCTGCGCCGTCCTCGAGCGGCTCGAAATCGCACTGGCCGGTCATCATGTTGCAAACGGCCTGCGTGCAGGGTGGAGCTTCGATGTCGGCGCAGTTCACCACGCAGCCCATGCCCGTCGTGGTCGAGGCTTGCGAGGTCGAGGCGACCGTCGTCGCGACGGTGCTGCCCGTCGTGACGGTCGTCCCTTGGCCACCTCCGCCTTCGTCGGAGGAGTCGTTGACCTGCGTTGCGCAGCCTGCGGCCGCGGGGGTCAGAGCGAGAACGAGCAGCGCGACTTGGCGAGAGCTGTTGAGACGCATGCGTACCCCCTACGGGCAACGATTAGGGACAAGCAGAGCTTGCGATGGTGACGTCGTCGACGTTCCAACCGCCACCGGCCCAGGCACCACTGAAGGTACCGACCTCATGGCAGAAGCGCACCCGCATGGTGGCGCTCTTGTACGCCGTAACGTCGAAGCTCGTAAACTGCCACGATTGATCGTTCGCGGCGGGTGACGTCTGCGAGTACAAGTTGTTCCAGGATACGCCATCCGCCGAGACGTCCACCGTGCTGTAGACGAAGCCCGGATAGTCGGTGTGAAGGTGGCGGTAGTACGAGAAGAAGACGCTGCCCGGCGCAGCGCTGGCGTCGATTGGCGGGCTGGTCAGACAGTACGGCGGGTGGCTGGCGGCGAGGCTGTAGCAGCCGCCGATGACGACGCCGGCGATCCCGTTGTCGGGCGAAGGCGTGTGATCGGTCCCGGGATCGTTGCCGGGTGCGAGGGTGGTGCAGTTCGACGCCATCGCCGGGCCGATCTGCCACTCGTTGCCGAGCGTCCAGCCCATGTCGTTCGCCGAGAAGTCGTCGGAGAAGTAGACGGTGTAGTTCGGATCCGGGACACCGGCACACGTGCCGCCGCCGCACACGTCGTTGACCGTGCAGCTCGAGAGATCGTTGCAAGCACCGCCGTCGTTGGTCGCCTGCGGCAAGCACGAGCCGTTGTTGTCGCAGATGCCGACGTTGCAGGTGTCCGTCGCCTCGAGGCACGTGCCGCCCGGGGGCACCGGATCGGAGAAGCAGTTGCCCGTCGCGGCTTCGCACACGCCGTTGTTGCAGCCGTTGGTGAACGCCGAGCAATCCTTGGGCACGCCGCCGATGCACGCGCCCGCCGAATCGCAGGTCTTCTGCACCATGCAGGGATCGCCGCTGTCGTCACAGGGCAGACCGACGTTGCCCACGATCGGGACGCACATGCCCGCCTGCATCGGATCGCAGACGGCTACTTCGCAGTCGGCGACCGGGGTGGCCGAGCAGTCCTTCGGCGCGCCGAGGCACATGCCGTTCTGACAGATCGCGTTCGAGGTGCACGGATCCTCTGCGATGCACGACGAGCCGTTGGGCAACGGAGCGACGCTGCACTCGTCCTCTTCTTCGTCGCAAATCGTCTCGAGGCACGGGTCCTGGGAGCTGCCACAATCCGGCAGCGGTCCGCCGACGCACTCGCCGTCCATGCACACGTCTTGATCGGTGCAGAAGAGCCCGTCCTCACAGGCCGCGCCGTCCTCGAGCGGCTCGAAGTCGCATTGGCCGGTCATCATGTTGCAGACGCCTTGCGTGCAGGGCGGTGCTTCGATGTCGGCGCAGTTCACTACGCAGCCCATGCCCGTCGCGGTCGAGGCTTGGGAGGTCGAAGCGACGGTCGTCGTCGCGACGGTGCTGCCCGCCGTCACCGTCGTGCCGTCACCCCCTTCGCCCCCGGTGCCGCCGCTCACTTCGGTGGCACAGCCGGCGGCCGGCGCGAGGGCGAGAAGAAGCAGCGCGACTTGCTGAGAGCTGTTCAGGCGCATGGGGAACCCCTACTGCGGGCAAGCGGTTACGGACAGGCAGAGCTCGCGATCGTGACGTCGTCGACGTTCCAGCCGCCACCTTCGTAGATGCCGATGTTGTCGGTCACCTCGTGGCAGAAGCGCACCTTCAATGTCGCGCTCTTGAAGGCGGTGATATCGAACGACGCGAACGTCCAGTCTGAGTCGTTCTGAACCTGACCTGAAGGCACGGCGTAGACGGTGTTCCAGGTGGTGCCGCCGTTGGACGAGACCTCGACGGTGTTGCTCATGAACGACGGGTAGTCGGTGTGAAGGTGCCGGTAGTACGAGAGAAAGACGCTGCCGCTGACCGGGTTGGCGTTGATGTTCGGGCTCACCATGCAGTACGGCGCGTGATTCGCCGCGGTGCCGTAGCAGCCTCCGATGACGACGCCGGCGATGCCGTTGTCCGCCGAGGTCGTGTGATCGCTGGCCGGGTCATCGCCAGGGGGATCGAAGGTGCAAGCCGAAGCCTGGGCGGGCCCAATCTGCCATTCGGTGCCCAGCGTCCAACCCTGGTTGTTCGAAGCGAACGAGTCGGAGAAGTAGATCGTGTAGTTCGGATCAGGGACGCCGGCACACGTGCCGGCGCTGCACACGTCGTTGACCGTGCAGCTCGATCCATCGACGCACGCGCCGCCATCGTTCGTCGGCATGCCGTTGCAATTGCCGTTGTTGTCGCAGATGCCGACGTTGCAAGTGTCCGTCGCCTCGAGGCACGTCCCGCCCGGCGGCACCGGATCGGAGAAGCAAGCGCCGGTCGCCGGCTCGCACACCCCGTTGTTGCAGCCGTTGGTGAACGCGGAGCAATTCTTGGGAACGCCGCCGACGCAAGCGCCCGTCGCGTCGCAGACCTTCTGCACCATGCACAGGTCGCCGCTGTCGTCACACGGCAGACCGACGTTGCCGATGATCGGTACGCAAGCGCCGGCCTGCATCGGGTCGCAGACCGCCACTTCACAGTCGGCGACCGGGGTGGCCGAGCAGTCCTTCGGCGCGCCCAGGCACTGGCCGTTCTGGCAGATCGCGTTCGTCGTGCAGGGATCCTCGGCGATACACGACGAGCCGTTTGGCATCGCAGCGACGCTGCACTCGTCTTCATCCTCGTCGCAGATCGTCTGCAGGCAGGGGTCCGCCGAGCTTCCGCAATCGGGGAGCGGTCCGCCCACGCACTCGCCGTCCATGCACACGTCTTGATCGGTACAGAAGAGGCCGTCCTCGCAGGGCGCGCCGTCCTCACCCGGCTCGAACTCGCATTGGCCGGTCATCATGTTGCAGACGCCCTGCATGCAGGGCGGCGCTTCGATGTCCGCGCAGTTGACCGCGCAGCCCATGCCGGTGGTCACCGAAGCCTGTGAGGTCGAGGCGGCCGTGGTCGAACCGCTGCTTACCGCAGTTCCAGTGGTACCGTCGCCCCCCTCACCACCCGTGCCGCCGGTGACTTCGGTGGCGCAGCCGGAACCAGCCAGCAAAGCGGCAAAAAGGACGGGCGAGAGGCGGATGGAGTTGTTTGGGGCCATAGGTGTTACTCAAGTGAAGCGCGAGGCGCGGACAGCGTAGCAGAAGGCCCACCCTAAAGGATATACTCCCTCCGGTCTCAGGTCCTCAAGCTGTCCACTTGGCTTGACAGATTTGCTCTCGATTCAACCCCGCGCGGGGTTGAAAAAGGAACACCCATGAAGCCCCGTCCTACCCGACGTCGACGTCTCCTTTCCACCCGATTCTCCGTTCTCCTCTCTTCGCTCCTTGCAGTCGCGGCCTGCGACGCGGGTGAAACAGCCGGTACTGGCGGTGACGGCGGCGGCGTCGGGGACTTCCTCGACACCGACGGCGACACGATCTCCGACGTCGATGAGGGCATCTCGGCGAAGCGAGACACCGACGCCGACGGGACGCCCGACTACCAAGACCTCGACTCGGACGCGGACAGCATCCCGGACGCGGTCGAGGCGGGTGACGCGGACCTGCAGACGCCGCCCCTCGACAGCGACGCCGACTCGAAGGCGGACTTCGTCGATCTCGACTCGGACGAGAACGGCGCGCCGGACATCTTCGAGGGTGGCGACGACTTCGACGCCGACGGCATCATCAACTCGGCCGACCCGGACAACGACGGCGACCTCGCCGACGACAAGGACGAGTTCTTCGGCGTGAGCTCCGACTGCAACGACGACGGACTTCCCGACGCACAGGGAACTCCCGCCGGCCCGCAGGACTGTGACGCCGACGGCACGGCGAACTTCCTCGACGCGGACTCGGACGGCGATTCGGTCCCCGACCGCCTCGAGAGCCCCGGCGCCGACACCGACGGCGACGGCTTCTTGGACCGCTACGACCTCGACTCGGACGGCGACACCTTCTCGGACTCGCTCGAGGCGGGCGACTCCGATCCGGGCACGCCGCCGGTCGACACCGACATGGACGGCACCGCCGACTACCTCGACAAGGACTCGGACAACGACGGCCTCACCGACTTGCTCGAGGCCGAGTCGGGATCCGATCCGCTCGTTCAGGACACCGACATGGACGGCGTCAACGACCTCATCGAGTGGGCCGCGGGCACCGATCCGCAGGACCCGATCGACACGCCGCAGGCGAACGGCGACTTCGTCTTCCTCGTGCCCTACATGGATGAGACGGACCCGCTCGAGGACACGCTCGAGTTCCGCACCAGCATCCAGTTCGCGGACCTGTACTTCACCATCGACCAGACCGGCTCGATGAGCCAAGAGTTCAACACGCTCCAGTCGACGCTCTCACAGATCATCGACACGCTGGCGTGTGATGTCTACGGCGGGACCTGCGTCCAGGATTCGGAGTGCGGCGCCGATCAGATCTGCTTCAACCAGACCTGCATCGCCGATCCGAACGTCGGCGTTGGCTGCGTCCCCGACCTCTACACGGGCGTCGGGCTCTTCGAAGACCTCAACTCGTACCACAACTACGTGAGCCTTCAGCCGAACCCGCAGGTGACCGCTCAGGCGATCAACGCGATGGGCTTTCCCGGCGGTAGCGAAGCGATCTACCAGCCGCCGGCGTGCGTCGCGAACCCCGCGGCCTGCCCCGGCATTCCGTTCGCGTCGATGGGCTGCGCGTCCTCTGGCGTCGGCTGCCCGGGCTACCGTCCGGAAGCCATCCGCATCTACCTGCACGTGTCCGACGCCGACAACCAGTGCTTCGGCACCGGGTGCGCGACGTTCACGCCCAACTACGCGGCCCAGCTCCTCATCCAGCAGGACATCAAGTTCGTCGCGCTCTACGGCACCGACGACGGCTCGCAACAGCTCGCGCAGTACAACGCGCTCGCCATCCTCGCCGGCTCGGTCGACGCGGACGGCAACCCGTTCGTCTATCCCGCCGCCGACGCCGCCGTGCAGCAGCAAACGGTTCAGGCCGTCCTGGACATCGTCCGCGGCAAGCCGATCGACGTCACGATCGCGGCCGAGGACGAGCCGAACGACGCGGGCGACGCGCTCCAGTTCATCGACTACCTCGAGAGCAACACCTCGGGCGTCGGCAACTGCACCGCGGGCCTCGAGACGATCGACACCGACGCAAACTCGCACGACGACGCGTTCCCGCAGCTCCTCCCGGGCATCCCGGTCTGCTGGGACGTCCACCCGGTCCCGATGAACACGACGGTGCCGCCGACCGACGAGCCGCAGCTCTTCATCGCCAAGCTCAAGGTGCTCGGCGACGGCTCGCTCGTCGACGGTCGCAACGTGTACTTCCTCGTTCCGCCGTCGTCCTACGTCCCGATGTGAGCTGACCCCAGCTGGGTCCCCGCGCTGGGGTCCCCGAGGCGCCGCTCGGATGCGAAAGCATCCGGGCGGCGTTTCTCATTTTGCTAGCCTCGGATCATGGCAAGACTTCGGTCCTGTACGTCTCCGGTGCTCGTCTTCGCGATTGCGTCCGCAGCGTGCACCGGATCGACGAGCGACGGCGAGGGCGCGGGGCCTTCGCTCGATCCGAACGCCACCGGATCCGGCGCCGGCTCACCCAACGGAACGGGATCCGAGTCGACGGGCACGCAGTCGACGTCCTCGTCGACGGGAGCAGGCGGCGGAATCGAGCCGCCTGCGCCTGCGTGCGCGCCCGCAATGGGCGGCGGCAGCGCGACGGTGGCGGCACCGGAGCTCGCGTTCTCTTTGGGCGACGAATGGCACGAAGCCTGGCTCGGCTCGCCTGCGGCTTCCGACCTCGACGAGGATGGAGACATCGAGATCGTCGCCGCGCGTCATGGTCGCGTGATCGCCTGGAACGCCGACGGCAGCATCGCGTGGACGAACGACGTCGAAGGTCGCTGCTGGTCGTCGCCTGTCGTCGCCGACATCCGCACCGACATTCCCGGACTCGAGGTCGCGCAGGCCTCGGACGACAAGATCTATCTCTTCGCCGCCGACGGGACGCCTGTCTCCGGCTTTCCCTACACGTGGCGCGGCGAGCTACGCAGCCTTGCGGCGGGGGACGTCGACGGCGACGGAGCGCTCGAGCTCGTCAGCGTGACGACGCAGAACCTTCAAGAGAACGGACAGACCGACATCCTCATCGCGGTGAACCCCGACGGCTCGACGGTCGCCGGCTTTCCGCCGAACACGAGCGGAGCGAGCGGGTGCGACGACGCCTGCTACGTCTACAACGGCTACGATCAGAACGTCGCGATCGGCGACGTCGACGGCGACGGGGTCTCGGACATCTTCGCGACACAGGACAACGCATACAACTCGCTCCACAAGGGCACGGGCTTCGCCTTCGACTGCGCGGCGGGCTTCGAGAACAGGACGAAGTTCCTCGGCGTCCGCGGCCTCCACGACTTCGCCGAAGCGCAGCAAGGCTACGCCGACGACGAAGACACCGCGCTCCAAGCGCACCACACGAACACCGCGCCCGCGCTCGCCGACGTCGATCGAGACGGCGTCGCCGAGCTCGTCTACGTGGCGAGCGTGCAGAACGCCGCGCAGACGAACCGCGAGCTCGGTGTCGCGCTCTGGGTGCTCGAGAACGACGGAACGCGCCCGGCAACCTGGGCGACGCCGATGCACTTCGGCGACTTCCTCGGCGGCCTCTGGGACTACGGAGACAACATCGTCGCGATCACCAACCAGGTGAGCGTCGCCGAGGTCGATCCGAACCGCCCGGGGCCGGAGATGTACTTCGCCGGCTTCGACGGCAAGATTCACGCGGTCGACTCGCAGAAGACCGAGATGTGGAGCTTCACCTACACGACGAGCGACGTCGTCGCGACCGGCGGCGTCGTCGTGGCGGACCTCTCCGGCGACGGCGCGCCCGAGATCGCCTTCACGACGTACTCGACCCAAGTCGGCGTCTCGGACCTCTTCGTCCTCGATGGAGGCGGAAACCTCCTTCACCAGGTTCCGCTGCCCGGTCGCGGGGCGATGCCCGTCCCGACGGTGGGCCACGCGGACGGCGACGGCGTCCTCGACATCATCGTGAGCCTGAAAGACGAAGACTCGGGGACGCAGCTTCAGGTCTACCGGGTGCCCGGCGCGACCGACAACTGCATCCTCTGGGGCACCGGGCGGGGCAACTACCTGAGGAACGGGTACCTGCCGCCGCCCTGATGCGCTGACGGTATCGTCAGGGCCTTTCGAAGAGCGCCGCGATCCCCTGCCCGACGCCGATGCACAGCGCCGCGACGCCCCGCTTCTCGCCCTGCTTGGCCATCGCGTGGACCAGCGTCGCCGCGATGCGCGCGCCGGACGATCCGATCGGGTGACCGAGGGCGATCGCCCCGCCGAGCGGGTTGACCCTCTTCGGATCGATCTCGAGCGCGCGGACGCAGGCGAGCGCTTGCGCCGCAAACGCCTCGTTGAGCTCGAAGCGATCGACGTCGCCGATCTTGTGACCGGTTCGCGCGAGGAGCTTCTTCACTGCCGGGATGGGCCCTTCACCCATGAAGTTCGGCTCGACGCCGGCTGTCTGCGTGGCGACCACGCGCGCGAGCGGCGCGGCGCCCGACGCCTTGGCCACCTCTTCGCTGACGAGCAGGAGCGCCGACGCTCCGTCGTTGATGGGGGACGAGTTGCCGGCAGTGACCGAGCCGCCTTTGCGGAAGACAGGCTTCAGCTTGGCGAGCGCTTCGATCGAGGCGTCCTTGCGGATGCACTCGTCGCGAGAAAACTGGATCGGATCGCCCTTGTGCTGGGGGACCTCGATCGGGACGATCTCGCTCGCGAACTCGTTCTTCTCCCAAGCAGCCGCGGCGCGCCGGTGAGACTCGAGCGCGAACGCGTCTTGGTCCTCGCGCGAGATCGAGTGCTTCTCGGCGACGTTCTCGGCTGTCTCGCCCATCGACTGGAGCTCGAAGCGCGCCGCCATCTTGGGGTTCGGATACCGCCAGCCGAGCGTCGTGTCGTACATCGTCTGGTTTCCGCGGCACCAGGCCTCGTCCGGCTTCGGCATGACGAGCGGCGCCCGACTCATGCTCTCGGCGCCGCCCGCGATGAACACGTCGCCATGATTCGCCTCGATCATCCGCGCCGCAATCGCCACGGCCTCGAGCCCCGACGCGCAGAGCCGGTTTACCGTCGTCCCCGGCACGGAATCCGGCAGGCCCGCCAGCAACACGGCCATCCGGGCCGCATTCCGATTGTCCTCTCCCGCCTGATTCGCGGCCCCCCAGTAACACTCGTCGATGAGCGCCGGATCAATCCCCGATTTTTCGACGACGGCCTTGATGACAATGGCCCCCAGATCATCGGGGCGAACCGGCGCCAATCCGCCTCGATATCGCCCGACGGGCGTACGCAAACACTCAACAATCACTGCTTCCCGCATGATGCAACCTTCTGTCAACGCCGGTCATGATTCTCAATACGCACCCATGAGCGTAGTCCGACCCAAACGGCCTCGCAAGTTGATCGTCGATCTGACGCCGTCGTCGCTGAACGTTCTTCGCGGCGCATATCACGGACGTCGAAAATGATGATCGAATTTGGCGTATCACGCGCAACCAGACTCATTTCGGCCCCAACATCTTGCCCGTAATCCGTGTCACCGTCCGTAGCGGCGCGAGGCGCTGCATGATCGCACCCATCTTGTTCTTCCAGCCGGGGACATAGACCGATCGCCGCGCCGCCATCGCCTGGATCGCTTCCGCTGCGACACGATCCGCCGACATGGCCACTTTGGAAAAATCCCCTTTGCGCAACTCGTAGCCGCCGCGATCGAAGAACTCCGTCGCGACAGGACCGGGGCACACGCACGTCACGGCGACGCCGCGCTTGCGGGCCTCCAGCCAGAGGGCCATCGAAAAACTCAACACGAACGATTTTGTCGCCCCGTATACAGCCATGTATGGCGTCGGCTGGA
>JBGTSH010000207.1:0-18494 GCA_041940405.1 Polyangiaceae bacterium | reverse complement strand
CCCGGCTCGACGCTCTCCGTTCTTGGGCATGTGTCAGGGGCGGGATCCTCTCTGGTACATGTCGTGCGCGCCGTCTCCGCCGGCGTCTGCCAAGACCACGAGCTCGGCCGCACGACGACCGATTGCGACGGCAACTACCGAATCGAGTACGAGCGCTCCGGCCGGGTCGATCTGCGGATCGAGGTGTTGGACGGCGATTGTGTGATCGCACGCTCGGCAGTGCTCCCGGACGCGGGCGCCGAAGCGCGGATCGACGTCGTGGTGGGTAAGGGGCCGTTGCGTGAGCCGACGGAGCTCGAGCGGGTTCGGCGCCGGGTGACCGAGGTCATGGATCGCGAGTGTGCGGGTACGGCACTGGAGAAGCTCTCCGAAGAGCAGCTGGTTCTCCTCGCGCTCAAGGCCGGCGCTACGCTCGAACAGGTACGCGCGCTTGCCGCGAGCGTCCGGCTGGCGGGGGCATCGAAGCTCCCAGCCGATGTGTTCTATGCGCTCTGGCGACAGGGCCTCCCTCTGGAGCTCTCTGGCCTGGCGAGCACATCGAGCAGGCGCATGCGCAGCGCGCTCGAGGGCGCCGCGGCGCGGCGTATCGTGGGCCCGCGGTCGAACGAGGAGCTCGATCACATCCTCTCCGACATCGAAGCACTCGGGATCCAGCAAGCGCTCGACCCGCAGTGCGGTGCACCGGTCATGCCGCTCGGCGCGATGCTCGACGTGGCTAAGGTCGCAGAAAAGGATCGCGAGGCGGTGCTGCGCGCCGCAATTCAGAACGATCGCAGCGCGAAGAAGTTCCTCGATCGCTTGCGAGCCGACGCGAGCCTCGAGCCGACGACCGTCGCCCGTATGGAAGCTTCGCTTCACCTCGCCTCGATCGCGCAGGGCCACATGCGGCTCGTCGGCGCTATGGTCGAGCGCGACATCGGCCCTCGCGAGATTGCCAAGCTGACGAGGCAGGATCTCGAGGGCCTCGTTCGGGGCGAGCCTGACAAGCCAGGGGCGGGCGCGCCTCCAGGCATCGCCTTGAAGGACTATGTGGACGCGCTCGATGCCGTGGTCGAGCTCACCATGCCGACGCAGACCTTCGCGCATCGGCTATCGCGGTCGGGCACGAACCTTCCAGAAGGCGGCGTTGCCATTGCGTCGTTCCTTGCTGCGCGGCCGGATATCGAGCTCGAGCGCCAGCCCTTGTTTCTCACGTTTCAAGAGCGGCCCGAGTTGCTGCAAGACCAGGCGGATCGCGAGGGGTTCCGTCGTCACGCCTACACGTGGGAGCGGGCCTTTCACATGGCTCCCAAGACGGGGCGGGCCCATGCGGCGCAGGTCATCGTCGCCAAAGGAATGGCTTCGCCCGGCCGCGTCCATCGAATGGGAAGCGCCGCGGCGTTGAAACAGCTCGAGCCGGAGCTCGGGCGCGACGTGGCAGAAGAAGTGGTTCGCCGGGCGCTGATGCTCTGGGGTTGGCAGACCGCCGTCGTCACCGCGCTGTCGCCGCGCTTTCGGCCGGGGACGATGGCGTCTACGAGCCAGCCCATCATCGCGGAGAACGGGCTCGGCCGCTGGGCCGAGCTCTTTGGCACGCTCGACCATTGCTCCTGCGAGCATTGCGCCTCGGTGCTCGGGCCGGGCGCCTACTTCGCAGACCTCGTTGGTTGGCTCGGCGCGCGCACCGACATCGTCGCTCGGAGGACCGACGGCGGAGCGAGCGTAGCTCGGCGTCCAGACATCCTCGGGATCGAGCTGAGCTGCAAGAACGCTTCTACGCCGGTTCCGTACGTCGATCTGGTCAACGAGCTCCTCGAGCATCGTGCGCGCGTGGCGTTTGGGGGGCTCGGCGATCCGCCTGCTCCGCGGCAGACGACCTGGAGCGCAGCCGAGCTGCTCTTGCAGCCCGAGCACCTCGACGAAGCAGCCTATGTACACCTGCGCGACGCGAGCCGCGTCTACCCCTTCGATTTGCCGTTCGATCTGCGCCTCGAGGAGGCTCGCGCCTACCTGGGAGAGCTCGGGCTCTCCCGCGCCGCGCTGCTGCGGCTCTTCCATGCCGGAGCGGTCTCGGTTGCGATGGATGACCGCGCCGTTACGACGGAGATCTTGGGGCTGTCAGTCGCGCAACGCGCGTTGATCGAAGGTACTGGCGACGCGGATTTGTCCGCCCTGTGGGGGATCGGAACCGAACCCGTGGTGACGGGTGCCGGCACACGCGCGACGGCGCTCTCCGACCTGGACGTCGTCGAGACGCTGCTCCTTCACGCAGGGACGCCCCACGAAGGGCCGCTCTCTTATGACAAGCTCACCGAGCTGCTTCGGACCCGATTCGTCACCACCGGGACGACCCCTTCGATCGAGCTTGTTGGAGCATCTTGTGCGCTCTCGGACGCCAGGCTGGCTTGGGGCGCGGATCGGAGTGGTCCCCTCGATCGGATGCACCGGTTCCTCCGTCTCGATCGGCACCTCGCCTGGGGCGTGAACGCGCTCGACCGCGCCCTCACGGTGCTCGGCGGCGGGGTCCTGGATGCCCGCGCGCTGGACCGCATCGCGCACGTCGCGTGGTTGTGTGCCGATCTCGGCCTGGAGCCGCTCGAGGTCCTCTCGTGGTGGGGGTCGCTCGACACGATGTCGACCGGCGTCCCGGCGACCCGCGAACGCACGCTGACGGGCTTCGTCCTGCGCTTCGAGCGAACACCGGCGGTGGACGCGGGCGGCTCGTTGGTCGGCAATGGCCGCGATCCGGATCCTTCGTTCTACGAGCGAGTGACCGGGATCTCCTCGAGCCTGATGCTCGACGCCGACGATCCCCGTCTGCCGTTGCAGCTGCGGCCTGATCGGACGGACCTTCGCGCGACCGAGGGAGCGGGCACGACGATAATGGCGCATGCTTCCGTCGTCGCGACCACGCTCCGGCTTCGGCCCGACGATCTCGCGCTTCTGCTCGGGCGGATTGCGCCCGCGGGGACGCCGCCCGAATCGGTGGTGCTCGGGCTCGACACGCTCAGTGCGCTCTACCGGTACGCGTCGCTTGCGCGGGCGCTGGGGCTCTCGGTAAAGGACCTCGTCGGGCTCCTCGAGCTCTCCGGTGCGCCGACCACGCTGTTCGATCTCGACGGAACGGCGGCGCTCGTCGCATTCGTGCAGCAGGCCCGGCTGCTCGTTCAGGCGCGGCTCGATGTGCGCTTGCTCGACTACGTGATCGCGGATCGCGACTCCGAAGGAACGTTCGCGCCGACGTCGGAGCGAACGATGGCCGTGCTCGCGGATCTTCACGCGGGCCTTGCTCGGCTGACGGCCGAGGAGGCTGTCGCCGTAGCGTCGTCGCCGGACAGCGCAGCGCCTTCTGGTGCAGTCTCGCCGGAGGTGCTCGCTGCGCGCCGTCGCGCACTCGCGATCCAGATCCTCGCGAGCGCCGTCGAGCTCGAAGTCGCAGAGACCGAAGCCCTCGTCACTGGCTTGCCGGGCGCTTCGCCCGGCGCCGATTGGCTCGACGCGTTCGTCGCCTCGACGGAGCTCGAGCAGTCCGCTCGGCTGCGCGGCCTCGACCGGGTGGCTCGTGTGCTTCGAGGCGAAGGATTGCGGCCCGCCGACATATCGTTTCTCTTGGGGCGTGGTGACGCGCACAGCCTCTTTTCGCTCGCCCGCGTTGCGCAGCCATCCGTCGCATCAGGCTACCTCGGGCTCGACGCCTTCCTACGGCTCCGCGCAGCGATGGTCCTCCGGCGTGAGCTCGGGACGGAGCTGTTCGATCTCGTGGAGTCCTCCCACCGCCGCGCGGCGGATCCGAGCACGGCGCCTTCGCATGCAGAATCGCTTGAGGCGCTCGCGCGCCTCGGAAAGTGGCCGGTTGAAGAAGTCGCCGCGCTGGCCGCAGCTGCGCCGTTTCGCTTGGAGCCGGATGCCGGCTGGTCCTTCGATCGCCTCACCCGGCTTGCGCAGGTCATGGGCGTCATCGAGCGCACGGGAGCGACATCGGCCGATCTGACGCGCTGGGCGTCCAACGCGGCAGGAGGCCCGTTCCAGGTGGCGGCCGATAACGTGGCGGCGCTCATGCACGTAGCGCGACGGCACCACGGAGCGGCATGGGCCAAGGCCGGGCGAGAGCTGCGTGACGGATTGCGAGAGAAGCAACGGAACGCGCTTCTCTCGGCGCTCGTCGGCGCGCGCGCCTTTGCGGACGTCCAGGACCTGTTTGGGTTCTTGCTGATCGATGTCGAGATGAGCCCTTGCCAGCTCACCTCGCGGCTGCGTCAAGCCATCGGAAGTCTGCAGCTCTTCGTCCAGCGCGCGTTCCTCGATCAAGAGGCGACTCGACTGTCCGAGGCCGAGGCGCGCGAATGGGAATGGCGGAAGAGCTATCGGGTATGGGAAGCCAATCGCAAGGTCTTCCTCTATCCGGAGAACTGGCTCGAGCCGGCCTTCCGGGATGACAAGACCCCCTTCTTCGAAGAGCTCGAGAGCAAGCTTCTCCAAGCGGAGCCGACAGAAGAGGCAGCCGCCGACGCGTTGTACTCCTACGTGGCGCGGCTCGACGAAGTGGCCAGCCTCGACGTGCGCGCCATGTGCCACGACCCGACCGCGTCGGTGCACGAGCTTCACGTCGTCGCGCGCACCCGCTCCAAGCCGCACAAGTACTTCTATCGCCGCCGCGAATGCAGAAGGTGGACCCCGTGGGAGCCCATCGAAGTGGGTGTGGATGGCGACCATCTCCTCGCGACGGTCTTCCGCGGAAAGCTCCACCTCCTGTGGCCGGAGGTCTTCGAGGTGGCGCAGGACGGTGAGGCGAATACCACCCAACGTCCGCCTGCGCGTGCGTGGGAGATCGGTTTCGCGTGGACACGCCGCGACAAGGAGGGATGGCTCGCGAAGCAGACGGCAACCGAGGCACTCTCACCGGCATCGGAGACGGACGCCACGCTCCGCCGAACCTACTTCGGCAAGCGCGACACCCTCGCACGCGACCTGGCCTTTTCGATCGCGACCGACGATGCGGCCATCAAGGTGCGGCTCTTTCGCCGTGTGCCCGTCACCGAGCAATGGCTGGCGTTTCGGAAGATGTTCGTGCATTTCGGAAGGCACCTCGCGGTTCGGGACAACGACCTGTTCACCGAGCCGCAGCTCGTGGCCGAGACGCTGCCGCCAGAAGAGGCGCGCCAAGCGGCCGCCGCGGTGTTCGCAGCGCTCATCCTGGCGCTCATCGGGGAGGCAGATCGAGCTCGCGACGTTCTCGCGCAGCATGTGCCGGCAGGATTCGTCGGCGCCACGGAGCTGCTCGAGACGCTCGATCTCGATCTCGAGGCCCCGTTCCTCACGGGGAATGGGGAGCTTCGGCTCCCGCACATCGACGACTCTCCGATCCTGCGGCTACCACGGTCTGTAGGTGGACAGAGCGAGTCGTTTGCGCTCGTCGCTCCGCGCGATCGGTCGGCGCTCGGCGTCGAGGTCCTTACGCGCGTCGGCGATCAGGCCTTCTTTCAAGACGCCGAGCGCACGTATCTCGTCGAGGCACAGCCCCGCCCCGAGCTCCTCTTCCCTGGATTGGCTCGCGAAGAGCACGGCCACTTCGTCGGGCGGCTCGGAGAGGACTTGCGTATCAAGGCAGAGATTCAACGCGTCGTCGATCCGCCGGCCGGCGGCGGCGAGCAGGCCGACAACGCCCTCGATCTATCCGTATTGCTCGGATTTGTCGCGCGTGGGGGCCTGCTCTTCAACTTCCTGCCATCGCCCGTGGGCCAGCTCCGGTTCGAGTCGCATCACCACCCGTTTGCGGCGGCGTTCGGTCGCGTGCTCGAGCGCGGCGGGCCGGCAGCCCTCTACGATGGAACCCGCGACGGCTCGATGCAGTGCCTCACGCGCCAGCGGTGCGTCCTCGAGGGTGAGCAGGCGTTCGGATCGCGGTACGGCGCGTCGTTCCTCGTGTATCCGGGCCCGCTCGTCCCACCCGTCGAGAACATCGATTTCTCCGCGACAGGGGCTTACGCCATCTACAACTGGGAGCTCTTCTTCCATATCCCCCTCCTCGTCGCCGACACGTTCCGCAAGGCGCGACGCTTCGAAGAAGCGCTGCGGTGGTTCCATTACATCTTCGATCCGCGCCAACCACGTGAGGGCGCGCCCGACGCCGACGAGAAGCCTCGCCGCTATTGGAAGCTGCGGCCGTTCTACGAGCTCTCCGGTACCGACGGCCAACCGCTCGCCGAGTTGCTCGCCACGATGGGCGGAGGCGGTGCCGATGCGACGCGCACGCGCGAGGAAGTGGGCGAGCAAGTTCGACAGTGGCTCCAGCACCCCTTCCAGCCTCATGCGGTGGCCCGCGTGCGGCCGGTCGCCTACCAGACCTTCGTGGTGATGCGTTACCTCGACACGTTGATCGAATGGGGGGATTCGCTCTTCCGTCTCGATACGCTGGAGTCGGTGGGAGAAGCGGCGCAGCTCTACGTGCTCGCCGCCGAGCTCCTCGGCCGCCGTCCCGAGACCGTGAACATCACGTCCGAGCGGGCGCGCAGCACCTCCGAGATCTTGGAGTCGTGGTCCGAGCCGCCGTTCTCCGGGACGACCGAGCTGTGCCCGATCGAAGGCGATGGCGCAGCCGGGGCCGGGCTGCTCAGCCTCTCCGACTACTTCTGCGTTCCGGTGAACGAGCGCGTTCTGGACGCGTATTGGGGTCGCGTCGCCGACAGGCTCTTCAAGGTGCGTCACTGTCTCGATATTCAGGGCCGATTCCGGCAGCTGCCCCTGTTCGAGCCGCCGATCGATCCGCTCCTGCTCATCCAAGCACACGCTGCCGGCGCCGACTTGAGCGAGGTGCTTGCCGGGATCCAGAGCCCGCCGCCGCACTACCGCTACGAGGTACTCTTGCAGCGGGCGCTCGACCTCTGCGGCGAGGTCCGTTCGCTCGGCGGCTCGCTGCTCGCGGCGATCGAGAAACGCGATGCCGAAAAGCACGCGAAGCTGCGCGCAGGCCAAGAGATCGCGCTCTACGACGAGATCGTCCGCGTGCGCGAGCAGCAGATCTTGGAAGCAGAAGAGATGCTCGAGGCCACAAGCCGGAATGCCGAGAGCGCGCTCGAACGAGCGCAACACTACTTCCAGCTGCTGCATCCCGGCGGCGAGACGCCGCCGACGGGGGACCGCCTCCTCGAAGCCGGCGCGCGCTCGCTATTCGACGTCCCAGGCGCCGCGCCGCTGAACGCCAGCGAGAAGAACGCCGAGCGCAAGACGGAGGACGCGCAGATCACCTCGCTCGTGGCGCAAGGCATCCAGGTGTCGGCCTCGATCCTGGAGGCGCTCCCGAAGTTCAAGCTCGGCTCCGCCGGCATGGGCGCCTCGCCCGTCGTGGTGGCCGACTGGGGCCCGCCGAACCTGGCTGCCGCCATTCGCGCGACCGCGGGCGCCACCAACATGCTGGCGGATGTCTTCTCGGCCGAGGCGCGCGCATCGGCGACGCGGGCGCAGTACGAACGCCGAAAGGAAGATTGGCAGCTCCAGGGCCGCGCGGCGGCGAGCGACTTTCAGGCCGCGAGCCGCAACGTCGCAGCTCAGAAGCTACGAGTCGAAGTCGCAAAGCTCGAGAAGAAGAACGCCGAGCTCCAGCGTAAGCACGCAGAAGAGTCGCGCGCGTTCCTCGACACGCAAAAGCTGACCAACGAGGCGCTCTACCAATATCAGCTCGATCAGCTCACCGCGCTCTACTTCCAGACGTATCAGCTCGCCCACGGCCTCGCGAAGCAGGCAGAGAAGGCTTGGCAGCGCGAGATCGGGGCAAGGGAAATCTCATTCATCGATCCCGGCTATTGGGATCGCACCCGAGCGGGTCTCCTGGCCGGCGAGCGCTTGCATCATGACCTCAAGCGCATGGAGATCGCTTACCTCGAGCACAATCGGCGCGAGCTCGAGCTCACCCGCCACGTGTCGCTGCGGCTACTCAACCCGACCGCCTTGGCCGAGCTCAGAGCCTTCGGTCGCTGCATCTTTCACCTCCCCGAAGAGTTGTTCGATCTGGACAGTCCGGGCCACTACTTCCGTCGAATTCGACAGGTCAGCGTCAGCATCCCTTCGGTGGCCGGACCATACGTTCCGGTGCGAGCGACCCTGAGGCTCGTCGCGAGCGAGATCCGCGTCCGCGACAGCGGTTCGGATGCCTACCCGCGCAGCTCCGCCGAGGACGCACGGTTCGTCGATGTCACCGAGGTCGCGACCGACACGATCGTCACGAGCAGGGCCCATGAGGACGCCGGTCTATTCGATGGCGCAGCGAACGACGGGCGGTGCATGCCTTTCGAAGGTGCTGGCGCGATCAGCACATGGGAGCTGCGTCTGCCGGAAGACGTTCGCATGTTCGACTACGGCACGATCTCGGACGTGCTGCTTCACCTGCGATACAGCGCGCGGCACGGTAGCGAGGCGTTGCGCACGGCGGCGGCGAGCTCCGCTCGGTCGCGCATCGACGCTGCACTTGTCGGCATCAGTGAGCGGTTCGGCACCTTGGCCGACCCATCCGCCGAGTCGCGCGTAACCGGCCTCTTCCACGCCTTCAGTCTCCGCGAGCAGTTCCCGGACGCTTGGCGGCGGCTCGTCTCGTCGTCCCCATCGACGCCGGTCGAGCTCGAGCTTCCGCTCACCCGCGACCAGCTGCCCTATGCAATCCAGGGGCTGCGCGGCGCGACCATCGACCACGTGCGCATGGTGGCCCTCCTGAAAGATGTCTCCGGTGCGCCTATCACGCTGCGGCTCGGCGCTGGCGAGTCGAGCATCGTGCTCCAAGAAACGGGAGCCACGTCCCGACCGGGCCTGCTTCACGATCACATGCCGTCCGAGCCCGATCTCGATGGGGATCCCTGGCGTATCGTCGCCACCTTCGAGGCAGGCAGCCCGCGGCACCTGCAGGATCTGATCGCCGTCGTCGGGTTTGAGGCTTCCTGACGCAAGCCAGGCGCCGACGAGGCCCATGGCGAGCGCCGCTAGCATGGCGACGTGAGGGTTCGGCGCCTCAACCGGCGCGCAGACGCGTAGAGGCCCACGCGTACCACGCCGTCGGCGTAGTTCACGCCGATGGCTTCCCCTTCGATCGCGACCTTTCCGCCGGCGATCGATCTCGCCAGGCGCTGCTCGCGGCGCGGCTCGCATTTGTAGTTCACATCCGGCCGCGGCCGGTTCTACCCGGCATGACGAGCCGACGAACCCTTCGAACCGCCCCTTACCTGCTGCTTCTCCTCTCCTCCTTCGCGCCGGGGTGTGAGACCGGCGACGACAACGACTGCACCGGCGAGACGTGCAACGGGGGCGGCGCCGGTGGCGGCACGACCGCCAGCAGCACGGCGAGCAGCACGACTGCAGGGAGTACGACCGGAGGCGACGAGGGCGGCGGAGGCGGCGCCCCCACCGCGGAGTGTGGAGACGGCATCATGCAAGCGGGCGAGGCCTGCGATGACGGCAACTCCATCGAGCAGGACTTCTGCCTCTCGAGCTGCGAGCTCGCGTCCTGCGGCGACGGCATCGTCCAGTACGTCCTCGGCGAAGGCTGCGACGACGAGAACCTCACGAATGGCGATGGTTGCTCCGACGCCTGCGTCCCCGAGTCGTGTGGCGACGGCGTCGAACAGCCGAACGAGGAGTGCGACGACGGCAACGCGAACAACGCGGATGGCTGCACGAGCTTCTGCACGCTCCCACAGTGTGGCGATGGCTATGTCCAGCCGGGCGAGGACTGCGACGACGCCAACTCGATCGCCCAGGATTTCTGCACCAACTCCTGCACGACGCCGGACTGTGGCGACGGCGCCGTCCATGTCTTCCTCGGCGAGGCGTGCGACGACGGAAATCAGAGCAACGACGACGCCTGTCTTGCGAGCTGCGAGCCCGCCTCGTGTGGCGACGGGTTCATCAACGCCGGCGCCGAGACCTGCGACGCGTCCGACGGGATCGACAACGACGGCTGCGACGCGGATTGCGTCCTTTCGGCCGCGGTCCAGGTGGTCGCGACACGCGAGAAGACGTGCGCGCTGTCCCGGCAGGGAGATGTTCGCTGCTTCGGCCGTGGGATTCGCCTCGGCTACGGGAGCAGCGACATCATCGGCGACGACGAGACGCCGGCCGCCGCTTACGCGAGCCTTCCCGAGAACGGCGACATCGACGTAGGCGGCAAGGTCGTCAAGCTGACGGCGGGCGGCTTCCACGTGTGCGCGCTGCTCGACACGAACGGGGTCCGCTGCTGGGGTGCCAATAGCAATGGCCAGCTCGGCAACGGCGATGTGTTCGAGGACATAGGAGACGATGAGCCGCCGAGCGCGGCCGGAGACGTCGACTTCGGCGCAGGCACCGCCATCGACGTGGCAGCGGGCGAGAGTCACACGTGCGTCCTGATGGCGACGGGCAAAGTTCGGTGCTGGGGAATCAACTACAGCGTCGGCTACGGCACCAACACCACCATCGGCGACAACGAGACCCCGGCGCAGGCCTACGCCAACCTGCCGAACGGCGGTGACGTCGACCTGGGCCCCGGCGTCGTCGTGACCCAAATCGCTTCGAAGGGATACTTCACGTGCGCGCTCCTCTCGACGGGTAAGGTCCGCTGCTGGGGCGTCGGCGGCAGCGGCGCGATGGGCTACCCGTCCCCGAGCCTGCTCTTCATCGGGGTCGACCAGACGCCGGCGCAAGCCTACGCGGCGATGGCGAGCGGGGGTGACCTGGATCTCGGCACGGGTACCGTGACCAAGATCGCCACCGGGCACGTCCACTCCTGTGCGCTGCTTTCGACCGGTGCGGTGCGCTGCTGGGGTTACAACGGCGAGTACGCGCTCGGGTATCCCAGCCTCACGAACGTCGGAGAGACGCAGACACCGGGCACGGTCTACGCGGGCCTTCCGAACGGCGGCGACGTCGACGTAGGAGGCGCGATCGTCGACATTGCGCTCGGCGAGTCGCACACCTGCGCGCTCCTCGCTTCAGGGGCGGTGCGCTGCTGGGGACAGTCGCCGTTTGGTCAGCTCGGCTACGGAAACACGAACCCGGTGGCCTCGCAGCTCGCGCCTTCGGCCGCCGGCGACGTGCCGATCGGCGAGAGCGTGACGCACATCGGCACGAGCGCCGCGCACACCTGCGTCGTGACGGCGGCCGGCGGGCTTCGCTGCTTCGGGCAAAGCGCTTACGGCAACCTCGGCTACGGGAACCTCCAACACGTCGGCGACAACGAGACGCCGGCTTCGGTGGGCGACATCGACCTCTTTTGACCAGCAAGAGAGAGGCGTGCGGCGTGGCCGCTCGAGCTGATACCGTACCGTCCGCCCATGTCCGCGGACGACGCAGCTCCTCTCGCCACGACGGTCGCGGATCCCGACGCGACCGCCGTGAAGGGCGGGGCGCTGTCCGAGGAGTCACCGTCTCTGGACTTCCTCCGCGCCGTGGCGCGCGCGTCGGGGCGCGGCGATGGAGCGGGCTCGATGATCGCCGGCGGTGAAGAACCCGCTGCCGGCGCGATCCTGGGCGACCGCTTCGAGCTTCGGCGGCGGCTCGGCGCCGGCGGCTTCGGGGTCGTGTACGAGGCTTGGGATCGTGCCCGCAATGCCGTCGTCGCGCTCAAGCTGATGCGACGCCGCGACCCCGGTGCCCTCTACCGATTCAAGCAAGAGTTCCGAACCCTCGCCGAGGTCGTGCATCCGAACCTCGCCCAGCTCTACGAGCTCTGCTCCGACGGAGAGACCTGGTGGTTCACGATGGAGCTGGTCGACGGCGTCGACGCCGCGAGCTTCGTGAGACCACAGGCCGAGCCCGCGAGCTTCGTCAGACCAGAGGCCGAAGACCAGACGACCGCGATCGTGCTCGACGAGTCGAGCGTGCGCGCGCGCCCGCGCCAGCCTGCCGATCCTGATCGGGTGAGGCAGCTCTTCCGCGGCCTCACGGCGGGCATCGCGTTCCTCCACGAGTCGGGCAAGCTGCACCGCGACGTGAAGCCGTCGAATGTGATGGTGACGCGCGACGGGAGGGTCGTGCTGCTCGACTTCGGGCTCGTCGCCGATCCGCGTGACCTGCCTGCCGACGAGGTCGCCGGGACGCGCCCCTACATGCCGCCGGAGGCGGAGAGCGGCGCTGCGGCGCTCTCGCCCGCATCCGATTGGTACGCCGTCGGTGTGATGCTTTACGAGCTCCTCACCGGCGTCCCGCCCTTCGATCATGGCGTGGACCTCCTCGCCGCGAAGCGCGCCGGACCGCTACGGCGGCCGAGCGCCGTCGCACCAGGGATACCCGGAGATCTCGAGCGCCTCTGCCTCGAGCTCCTCGCGCCCAGCCCCGACGCGAGGCCCGACGGCGCAGAGGTCGTGGCGCGCCTCGCGCTGCGAACGAGCACGAAGCCACGCGGCCGCCGCGAGGTCCCATTCGTGGGGCGAGAAGCCGAGCTCACCGCGCTCGAGGACGCCCTCGACCGCGCTCGCCGAGGAGGCAGAGTGGTCTCCCTCGTGCACGGAGCCTCCGGAGCGGGTAGAAGCGCCCTGGTCCAGCGCTTCGCCGAGGCGCACGACGGGCCGCTCTCGGGACCTTGTTTCGTGCTCGCGGGGCGGTGCTTCGCGCAGGAGGCAGTTCCGTTCAAGGCGCTCGACAGCGTCGTGGACGCGCTCTGCCGGCGGCTTCAAGAGCTTCCGAGCGCGTCCCTCGCGGCGCTGCTCCCGGACGACGTCGCGATCCTCGCGCGCGTGTTCCCCGTGTTGCGCCAGCTCGCGGCCGTGCGCTCGCGCGTCCCGGTCGCCGCTGCCGGTGACATCGTGTACTTGCGTCGGCGTGCGTTCGCCGCGCTGCGCACGATCGCGCTCCGCCTCGGCGAGAAGACCACTCCGGTGGTCGTGCTCGACGATGCGCAATGGGGAGACACCGACGGTTTCGGCTTGCTCCTCGAGCTGCTGAGGCCGCCGCAACCGATCCTCGTCGTGCTCACCTGCAGGAGCGAGGACGCCGCGACGAGCGGCCCGCTCCGCGCCCTGCTCGATGACCTCTCGACACGATCCGACGTCGAGCTCCGCGATGTGGCGCTCCGCGAGCTCGACTCCTCGTCCGCCGCGGCGCTCGCGCGAGCTTGGCTCGGTGAGGGCGCAAGCTCGGCGCAGGCGACGGCGATGGCAAGCGCCGGGCACCATCACCCGTTCTTCATCGCAGAGCTCTGCCAGACAGCCGGCTCGGCCGAGGCGGACGGCGGCCTGCCTGCCGCGATCGACCTCGACGCTCTGTTCCGAGGGCGGGTCGAGCGCCTCCCCGGCGCTGCAAGGCGCCTGCTCGAGGTGTTGGCGCTCGCCGGGCGGCCCCTTCCTCGCCATGTTGCGCTCGCTGCGTCCGCGGGCAGCGGCGGCGCGAGTGAGCGATTCGACGAGCCGCAGGCGCTCGCGGCATTGCTCGGGCGCCGGCTCCTCCGCGCGCGTCCGGCGCCCGGGGGCGAGGACCTCTTGCTTTATCACCCGAAGGTGGGCGAGGTCGCAGCGGCGCGGATGGATGCAGCCGAGAAGAGCTCGCGGCACCTCGGGCTTGCGCGCGCTCTCGAGCAGGCGGGCGGCACGGAGCCCGAGCTCCTCTACACGCACTTCCGCGAAGCCGGCGAAGCCGCGGTTGCGGCGCGCTACGCGCGCGAGGCCGCGGCGCAGGCGCGCGAGGCGCTCGCGTTCGAGCGGTCAGCTCGCTTGACCCGAGAGGCGCTCTCCCTCGGATCGTGGCCGGCCGACGAGCGCAGCCGCATCCGCGCGAGCTTGGGCGAGGTGCTCGCGGCGCAAGGTCGCCCGCGCGAGGCCGCGGACGAATGGCTGGCCGCTGCCGACGACGCCTCGCGCGCCGAAGCCCTCGCCTACCGGCGCCGCGCGATGGAGCAGCTCATGCTGAGCGGCTACACCGACGACGGCCTCGTGGTCCTCGATCGCGTCCTCTTGGACGAGGACATGAAGCGCGGGCCGCTCCACAACGTCGCGTCGCTCGCGTTCCGGAGGATCATGCTCGCGGCGCGCGGCCTCGAAGCCGGCCCGCTGCCTGCCGAGGCGCCTGACGAGCGCGAGCTCTTGCGGATGGACACCTGCTGGGCGGCCGCCCTCGGGCTCACCTTGAAGAACCCGTTCCAGGCCGCCGACTTTCATTCGCGTCACCTGCTCCTCGCGCTCCGCGCGAACGAGCCCGGGCGCTTGTCGCGCGCGCTCTCGATGGAAGCGTTTTTCACCGCGTTCCGCGGCGACGAGAGCGGCCGCGCGAGCGAGCTCTGCGCGCGAGCCGCCGAGCTCGCCGAGCGCGCCGAGAGCGCCTACGCCCGCGCCCTTGCGCGCTTCACGCAAGGCATCATCGCGATCTTCGGCGTCGACTTTCCCGGCGGGCTGCGCCTCGTGCGCGAGAGCGAGCGTATGTTCACCGCGCTTGGACTCGAGGCTCCGCTAGAGCGCGACCTCGTACGCCAGGCCCTCGCCGCTTCCCTCTTCCGAGCCGGCGAGCTCATCGAGCTCGGCGAGACCTTCGACGCCTTGCTCGAGGATGCCCGCGCTCGCGGCAATCGGCGGAGCGAGCGCATGCTGCAAGTCCTCGCGGGTGCCATGCTCGATCTGGTACGCGATCGGCCCGAACGGGCGGAGGCGCGCGTCCACGAGGCCGCGCCGCCTGGCACCGAGCGCTCGCTCTCGGTCCTCGACTTCCGCGCCCTCCAGGTGCGCGTCTGGATCGCGATCTACGCCGATCGCGCCCGCGACGCTGTGCGGCTACTCCTCGAGCAACACCCCGCCCTCCTGGTGTCAGGCCTCCTCCGGAGCCGGCCTCTGCGGCTCGACCTCTACCAAGCGCGTGCAGTCGCGTCGATCTCGTCGGCGCGGGGCCGGTTCGATCCGCTCCTCGTCCTCGCGCGACGGGACATCGCCGCCATGGAGGGCGAGTCAGGTGCCGCGGCGCGCGCCGTCGCTGCGGCCTTGCGTGCTCAGCTCCTCGCCGCCGAAGGGCGGACCGACGCCGCGGCAGCGAAGCTCGATGCCGCCGAGGTCGCGCTGCGCGACGCCGGCGTAACGCTGCTCGCCGCAGCCGCGCAGCGCCGGCGCGGTGAATGGATGGGCGGCGAATCGGGGCGCGATCACCGAGAGGCGGCGGACGCGTGGATGAGCTCGCAGGGGGTCGTCGACCCGGCGCGCTTGACGGCGATGGCCTTGGGCCGGCCGCCCCGGCGCGAGAGGTAGCTCAACCTCGCCGCAACATGCCCTCGCGCACGCCGAGCTCGACCAGGCGTTCCTTGACGTGTTGGAAGCGCTTGCGAAGGCGCTGCGCCTCGCGAGCGAGCGGCGCCTCTTCGGCATGGTCTTCGAGGCCCAGCGTGACGCGCGCAAGGTCCTTCCACTCGAGGTTGCGGTCGACGCGGAGGACGAGCAAGAGCCGATCCTCTTGCGGCAGGCTCTCGCGCAGCTGGGCGAGCTTGTCCTTGGCGTCGGTTCGCTGGTACGGGCGCGTCTCGCTCCGAACCTCGGCCTGGATCTCCGCGAGCACCGACGACTCCGGCAGGGGCGGCGAGCGCTCGGCACGAACGCGAGCGTCGCGTTTGTGGTTGTAGGAGGCGTTGCGGGCGATCACGTAGACCCACGTCCTCAGCGTCGAGTCCCATGCGAAGCCTTCCAGGCAGCTCCAGACCCGCTCGCTCCAGATCGCGAACACCTCGTCTGCGTCCTGATCGCTGCGATGCATCCGGACAAGGAAGCCGTGCACCTCCGGCCCGTAACCCCGAATCGCCGCCGTCGCCGCGCCCGCCCGATCGCCTGCGTCGCAAAGGCGTCGCACCGCCTGCTCGATCTCTTCTGCTGCGGAGCTCGGCATACGCGGAGAGCGAGCATAACACTCTGTCGGGCTGACGCCTCGCCCGCCAGGTACACTCGCGCAGCCGACGTGATGCCGACCGTGCCGCCGGCGCTCCGCCCGCTCCGCGCCGGCATCGAGAGGGCGCGTGATGAGCTCTCAGTTGATCTTCAGAAACTGACTGCCCACCGACCAGCCTCCACTCTCCTTCTTGAGCTCGAGGCGGACGCGGTTGGCTCCGGTGCGGTGCCGCGAATGGATCTCGGCGACCTTGCCGCCGACATCCATGAGCTCGGCGTTCGGCGGAAGCATTGCGGCGCCGCTCTTGTCCATGACCACGAGGTTGTCGAGGCCACGCGAGACGCCGAACTCGACGACGACCACCGGCCACTCGGGCGGGGCGATCGACTTGATTGCCTTGATCACCGCGGCGTCGAGCGCTTGGTGCGCAGCCACGACTTCGAGATCGACGCGCACGTTGTTGTCAGGCACCTGCGTGGCCTTCGCCGCCTTGATGACGTGCTCCATGTAGGGCCCGTTGATCACGTCTTTGGTCTTGAGCTTGGCGACCTCATTGTCGTTCGCGAAGACGCGCGTCTCGTCGAACTCGACCTTCACCCTGGGCTTCGACTTGTATGAATGGGTGCGGCCCGCCACCGTGAGCCCGTCGGGCGCCAGCGTGATTGCACCGCACGAAAAGGTCTTGCCCGCCTTTACGGCGCTCGACGCCTCCGCGATCACGGAGGGTGCGGCGCCCTGGGTCAGCTCGTCCATGAACGCGTTCACGTCCTCGAGGTTCGGGTTCACGGACACCTGGCGACCATCGCGCAGGTAGGCGACGAGCTGCCCCGACCGCGAAGAGGAGCTATCGCCGTCCGAGCGCGTCGTGGTGGTCAGAACGCGTGCTTGCACGCCGATGACCTCGGAGTACGCAGCGACTTCGATGCCTTTGTGGCTCTTGTAGATGAACCCGCGCTCGTACGTCTGGAGCTTGATGAACGGCAGCGGGTAGAGGAGCGTCGATCCCATGATGAGCCCTGCCAACCCGAGCAGGGCGGCCCCGAGCAGCGCCCAGAGTGGCACCTGCCCGGGCCGGAGGATGCTCAGCGCGTAAGCCCCAGGCAGAAACAGCGCGCTGCCGAGCAGCCAGAGCCCCTTCTTGTAGGCTTCCGAGTAAATGGCGTAGCGCGCTCGGAAGGCGCCTAGATCGTTCTGCTCGGCGAGAGCGTTCAACGCGGGATCCGCGGGCTTGCTCATGGTCGGTCGTCCTTTCTCGATCCGGCCGCGCGTGCGACGGCGCGGCGACAAACACGCCCGAGCCGGCTAACGTTTGGTCGGGCCTAATGCGTGTCGCAGAAGCCCTCGCGGGGTGCACCGAACATCCGGCTGTCAGAATCTGACAATCGGTCCCCGCCACCGACCATGAGCACTCACCTCCGCGCCGTCCCGAGCGATCCGAGCCCGCCCGAGGCTCCGCGCCAGAGCGCGCCGGCTACGGGGGTACTTCCGCTCCTCGGCCGCGAGTCGGAGCTCGGCCTCCTCGCACAATTGGATCCCGGCGGAGGGCTCGTGTCCCTGATCGGGCCCGCAGGGGTGGGCAAGACTCGCCTGCTGCTCGAGCACCTCGCACGCACGACGCGCTCGGCAACCATCCTCGCGGACTTGAGAGCCGCGCGAACGGACGAAGAGGTGGTCGACACGATCGCGCATGCCGCGTCCATGACGACTCAGGGCGCACGACAGGCCAGGACGATGAAGCTCGCGCAGCTCCTCGCGGCGCGACCCAAGACGCTCCTGGCGATCGACAACGCCGAGCATGTCGTGGACGAGGTGCGGAGGGTGCTCGACGACCTCACGCCCGTGCTCGATCACGTATTCGTCGTCGTTACGTCGCGACGGCCGCTGTCGATGCTCGCGGAGCGCATCATCGAAGTTCCCGCGCTCTCGACCGAGGCGCCCGGGTCGGGCGAGCCGGTGGCGGTGCGTCATTTCCTCAACGCGCTTCGGTACCGCGCACCCGCATCCGCGGATCTCACGCCGGTGGAGCTGGAGCGCGTTCAGTCCGTCGTGGAGCTCGTCGACGGAAACCCTCTGGCGATCGAGCTCTGCGCAGCGCGCGCGCGGCTCCTCGGGCTGGGGGCGATCCACGACGCTTTGCGCGAGTCGATCATGGAGGCGGCGCGCAACGAGGAGAGCGGGCGGCGTTTCGATTCGCTCCGCGAGGCGATCACCTGGTCATGGCGGCTCCTCGACGAGGATGAGCGGCGCTCGCTCGCGCGGCTCTCGGTGTTCCCGCTGTACTTCGACCTGGAGTCGGCGGCGCCGGTGATCGGCCCCTCCTCCGGCTCCGGCGCGAGGTCGTGGTTCAGGCCGTGCTCGGCGCGCCAGCCGCGGAGCCGGTCGAGCAGCTCGGTGTCGATCTCGTTGGGATTTTTGTAGATGTGTTCATTGATTTGGAACTGACCACTCATCAGGCTGTTGTTCTGAGCCTTGAGATCACCAATTATGATGTCAAAGTTGGTCTATTGATGACTGGAAGATTAGTTATTAGAGTCCTAATTAGTTGAGTTATGCAGATTCAATATCCGTGACTTGAAGGCCTTTGGATCGATCAAGTAGGATGAGATTTAAATGATTTGCAATCCTAGGAACACGAAGATGTTTTGGTTCATGGGATCTTCATTATTCATATGTTGGCCTCCAGTACCCGAATTGTAAGCATTCGATTG
>JBGTSH010000206.1:0-18580 GCA_041940405.1 Polyangiaceae bacterium | reverse complement strand
GAGGGAGAGGGAGAGGGCTGACGTTTTTGTTAGGTCGTCAGCGAGCTTGGTTTTGGTCGTTCCTGCCTTGGGCGCGCAGGAAGCCTGCCAGCGCCGGGGAGCGTCGAGCCGAGAAAGGCAATCGGAGCGAAGCCCTCCGCTTCGCTCCGATTGCTTTGCCGCTCCCCCGAGCAGCCGTGCGCTCTACCCGAAGAGCTGATCGATCGCGCCCGAGATTTCTCCGAGCGTCGCCTCGATGCCGATCGCCTGGAAGGCGCTCGTGATCATCTTGCTCGGGTGAAGATCTTGACCGGTCAGATTGACGTGCTGGCCGGGTTGTAGACCGCCCGCGCGGCCGGCGATGAACGCCACGAAGTTGTCGACGGAATGGTTGGCGTCGGAGCCGCCGTCGCCGGACCGCTGGGGATCGTCGGCGAGGCCTTTGCCGCCCTCCATCATGAAGAGCGCTGCAGTGTTGTCGAGGACGTTGCCGTCGCCTTCGGGGGTGTCCTTGAGGCGCGCGACGAGCCGACTGTAGACGTCGACGAACCAGCGGTTGGCGTTGTCGAGATCGTTCTGGCTGCCGTGGTGCTGGACCTCGTTGTGGAGACCGCCGATGCTGTTCCACGCCTGGTGGCGCATGCCGGCACCGGTCATGAAGGACGAACCGCTGAGCGTGATGACGCGGGTCATATCGCAGGCGAAGGCGAGCGCCGAGAGCTGAATGAAGAGCTCGGCGCGCGCGTCCTGATCGGGCAGGTTGCTCGAGATGTTCGCTGGGTCGCCGCCCATCGCAGGGTCGAGGCAGCTCGGCGAGACGACGCCGACGGGCGTATCGAGTCGCTTCTCGAGATCTCGCACGTGCTCGAGATGTTCTTCGAGCGTCTGCTTGTCCTTCGCGCCGAGGCGCTTCTGCAACGCGGCGAGGTCGTCTTTGACGTACGACAGGCTGCTCAGTCGGAGGCGCTTTTCGAGCTCCGCCTGCGGATCAGGCTCGTCACCGGGGGGAGAGAACCCGGTGAAGAGCTGCCCGTACGCGAGCGCCGGCGAGGTCTGCGGCTCGACCCAATAGAACGTGTCGTCGCTGTTCCCTTCGGGTTCGTAGACGATGCGCATGCCGCCCGTCTGGGGATCGATCTGCCAGTAGAGGTACGGAAACGTCGTCGTGGGCGCGAGGCGCTGGACGGCGATTTGATCTGCCGAATAGCCCGGCGGCCGCCAGTACTCGCCGCTGAACCCGGCGCGCAAGCCCGTCAACACCGCGAACGGTGCCTGACCGTGATAGTCGACGTCGTACCCGCCGGGCGCATTGAGCGGCGGGGCGAACAGGCCCGAGACGACCGAGATGTCGCCTTTTACGCCGTGGTCGTTGAACGGCTGGAGCACCGACGGAGTGTCGTAGTTGAAACCGGCGACGTTCGGCGTGAGCTGCTCGTCGGTGTCGTTGCTCGTCACGAGCGAGGTCGGGACGTGAAACAGGAAGTATCGCTTCGGAAGCGACGCACCGCCGGCGAAGGCGGTCCCGTTCGAGTTGAGCATGCATTCGAGCGTCGGCAGCGCGATCGCGGTGCCGAACGCGCCGCGCAGCATGGCGCGGCGGCTGAGCCTGAACTTCTTGACCGAGATCATTGTCCACCTTCCGCGGCGACATCGCGCCGATGGCGAAAGCTCGAATCCGTCGCGACCGCGCGCATCAGTACGGCGAAGTCGTTGCCCGAGTCTCTGAACGCAGCCGTCATTCTCTCGATGCGTTCGTCCGAGGCGTTCCAATCGCGCGAGGCGAACCGCAGGAGGTTCACCACGGCGCAGTCCGAGATTTGCTCCGCGTTCGCAGTGACGAAGTCGACAGGGCCGGAGAACGTCTCGCCCTCGAACGTGCCGACGCCGTCGATCCCGCACGCGGGATTCGCGTTCTCGACCTCGCGGTAGCGTCCGAGGCCGTCGTAGCGCTCGAAGCCGAACCCGATGCCGTCGATCATGTTGTGGCAACCGGCGCAGGTGCCGCTCGCGTGGGCGGCGTATGCATCCGATTTGCACTCTCCTTCGCCGACCTGGACGCCCATGTCGACCGCCACGTTCGGGGGCGGCGGCATGATCACCTCGCAGAGGACACGGCGTCCGATCATGGCGCCGCGACGACTGACGAGCGTGTCGGTCTGCTTCGTGAGGCTCAGCGAGAGGAAGCTGCCGTGCGAGAGGATCCCCTCGCGGTCGTCGCCGTAGGCGACCCACGCGGGCTCGCTCGGCGCGGGGAGCCCGTAGTGAGCAGCCAGCGCGGGCGTGACGAAGGTCTCTTTCGAGGTGAACAGGGCCGTCCACTCGGCGCCGGCGCCATTTACGCCGACCACGCGGTCGACGAGCGCCTCGGTCTCGGCGCGCATGTCGGCGGCGAGCTGCGGGTCGGTGACGAGGAGGCTCGTGTATCGGAGCCAGAGCTCGTGGAAGACGCGCATCTGCTCCTTGCCGCGAGGGTCTTGAAGCATCTCGTCGACCATCGTGGCGAGGTCCTCGTCCGAGAGCTCGGCGCCGGAGGCGCGATCGAGCATCGCCTGGGTCGGCGCGGTTCCCCACAAGAAGTAGGAGAGCCGCGAGACGAGCTCGTAGTTGTCGAGCCTGACGATACCGTTGCCGACATCCGAACCGATCTCCGACCGATAGACGAGCTCGGCGCTCATGATCAGCGTGGCGACCGCGCCGCGCACGGCGACGTAGTGTCCCGCCGCGCCCGCGGCCGGATCGGTCGCCAGCGGGCCGACCGCGAGCGCGATCCCATCGACCTCTTGGTCGCCGAGCGGGCGGCGCCAGAGGCGCAAGCCGGCGCTGCGAATGAACGCCTTGAGGCATGCGTCGTCGACCGCCTGCGCCGGCGTACAACCGGCGAGAGCGTCGACGGCGGCCGTGTTCGCGCTGAAGTCGCGGGAGACCTCGAACGCCATCGACTCGAGGCCGTCGACGAACACCTGGCTCGCCGACTTCGTCGCCGCGAGCGTGTCGAACACCTCGACCTCGGCGGAGTACACCGGGTTCATCGCAGTGTTCGGGTCCGCCGGGAGGTTGCGCTCCGCGGCGCCGACGATCCCGAAGACGTCGGCGATCGTCGCGTCGATCTCCCGCCGACTCAGCCGTGGGATCGCCGTCGTCGGCTCCTCGCTCTTGACGCCGGTCTCGCTACCTCCGTCGTCGTCACCGACGCCGGAGCCCTTCGGTCCCTTTGAATCATCGCCGCCGATCTCGCCGACGCACCCGAGAGCCAAGGTCGCGCAGAGCAACATCGCGGCCCCACCACGCAGTGATCGATACATCGACTCGACGAGTAGCGATCTCGTTTCGTCGAGAGAAGACGTTGGTGCGCTACACTGCGTAGCTGTTTCTCAGGGGAAACACGCGGGATCCAATACGACGAAACGTAGGCTCCGCTGTTGCGCTTCAGCCTCAGCGCTTCTTGGAAACAGGCTTTTTTGCCGCGGTTTTCTGCTTCGCGACGGGCTTCTTCGCAGCGGGCTTCTTCGCTGCTGGCTTCTTGGTTAGGGCGGATTTTTTCGCCGTGCTCGCAGTCGTTTTTTTCGCCGCGCCATCGCCGGTCAGCTCTCCGAGCACGGCATCGACGTGCCCCGCGACCTTCACGCTCGGCCACGCGCGCTTCACCTTGCCGTCCGGACCGACGAGGAAGGTGCTGCGAATCACGCCTTCGACCTTCTTGCCGTACATCGACTTTTCGCCCCACGCGCCGTACGCGCGATGCACTTTCAGATCGGCGTCGCTCAAGAGCTTGAGCTTGAGGCCGTACTTGCCCTTGAACTTGGTGTGGCTCGCGATCGAGTCCTTCGAGATGCCGAGCACCGTCGCGCCGGCCTTCTGGAATCGTCCCAGCGCCGCCGAGAAGTCCTTCGCCTCGACGGTGCAACCCGGCGTGTCGTCGCGCGGGTAGAAGTACACGACGGTGTAGCCGCCCTTGAGGCCCGAGAGAGAAATGTTCGAGCCGTCGTCGGCTGCGAGGGTGAAGTCGGGAGCCTTGTCACCAGCCTTGAGCATGGCGGGCGATGCTACACGATCGCATCCTCGTTGCTCGAGGCTGTATCAGCGAACCGCGAGCGGCGCGGGAGAGAAGCTGATGCGCCGAGTCTCGACCATGCGCCCGGCTTCGAGCTTCCCTTCGACGAGCTCGTAGCCGAGAAGCGCGAGGGTGCGACCCTGGATGAAGATCGGGCGCGCGTTGCCGTACCAGTCGACGCACGACGCTTTGCACGCGTCGTCGCCACGCCCTTCGGAGCCTGCGGCGAGCTCACCGAGATCCTTGAAGTCGAGCGCGTCATTCCGAACGAATACGATGCTCGCCGAGCCCCGGCGGAGCTGGTCGGACCCGGACGCGCCGTTCGATCGAATCGGAAGACCGAAGATGCCCGAGCGATCGCTGTCGGGCTTGTAGAAGAAGCCGTGGCTGCGGGTCTCGCCTTGGGACGCGCCGCGGCGGACGTAACGCCCGGCGACGCCGGGCGAGTCGTCGAGCTCGACGGCGGAGAAGACGAGGTCGGAGCCATCGGAGCCGACGACCAGAGCGTCCTTGCCGAGCACCTCGATGCGGTCGACGCCGTGGCCGAGGAGAACCTTCTTCGCAGGCTTGCGATCGCCGTAGTCGTACGCCACGACGAAGCCTTCCTGCGCTTCGCTCCCGTTTCGCCCCCAGCCGGCACCGGCGCCGTAGAGCAACTGGCCGCCGACGAAGCGGTTGGTCACCGCAAAGCCGTTGCCTGCCTTGGGCAGGTCGACGTACGCATCGCGCGAGACGGTCTTGGCGCGGCCGTCGAACGACGAGATCGGCAACCGGAGCGCGGCCAAGTCGCCGGCTTTTACCTCGGCGTTCCACATCGAGTCGCCGCGACCTTCACCCCGGACGAGCACGTGGAGCTGTCCGTCCTCTTGGTGGAACGAGAACTGATCGATGGGCGAGCCCTTCACGCGCACGACGCCGGGCTCGTCACCGGTGAGCGGCATCCGGTAAAGGAGCGAGCCGGGAGAGTCCTTGTCGGTCCCTCGGGTCTGCCAGGGCGTCATCCAGACGTACACGGCGTCCTGCGACACGTAGAAGACGCGGCCGGCAGGTCCCATCACGATGGTCGATTCGCAGTCGAGCTCGCCCTTCGAGAGGTCGCATGACGTCACGCTGTGGAGCGCCTGCACCGACTCGGGATCGATCGGGCGGTACACCTTGGAAGGCTCGACGAGCGAGACGAACTCCGAAGCGGTGGCGCCGTCGTGCCACTTTCGAACGGCGGGGAACGACGCGAATGGATCGCTGGCGCCCCCGTTGATGTAGAGCGGCGTGTAGAACACGAGCTTGCTCCCGATCAGGCGGCTCGCGTAGTTGCGCGACGAGAAGTAGTCGTTCGAGCGCAGGTGGTAGGTCGACGAGTGCGAGAGCTTCCCCTCGCGATCGATGTCGAAGAGCCCCACCTCGGTGCCGCCGCGCGCGTAGCTATAGCCGATGACAATGACCTTGTTGTCATGAATGAGCATCTCGTCGTACCAAGCGCCGCGACCGTCGAGCCCGGGGGCGAAGGCGTCGACCTGCGAAACCGGCGAGAGCGCGCCGTCGCCGATGCGGACGGTGAAGAGGCGGCCGCGGCGCAGAACGACGAGGTGCTCGCCGTGCACTTTCACGATCCCGCCTTCGTCGACGCCGGCAGTCTGGTTGTTCGTGATCGAGTCGGCCGCCTTGTCCGCGGCCTGCGCCGGGGAAGCCGGTGCCGCCGCAGGAGGGGGTGAAGCTTCGGCAGCAGCTTCCTCGCCGCCGGCACCTCGGCGGCGCTGCGTCTTGACGTGCTCCTTCAGGAAGGCGGCGATCTCTTCCTTCGACTCGAAGGAGGCGAGTGAGGAGCGCTCCTTGGAATCCGTCGGGTCCTGCCGGCTGGTCCCGCCGCCGGACCCGGCGGACTTCGAGCCGCCGGAGGAGCAGGCGCCGAGGGCGGTGGAGAGGAGAACGACGACAGCCGCGGGCAGGACGCTTCGGAGGGCCATGGCCTCCGGGTACGGACAGCGTCCGCGAAAGATCTCGTCAGAGGTTGTTCGACAGCACGCCGAACAGCAAAAACGGAATGCCCAGGCCGAAGAGCAGACCGAAGATGAACCGCTGCATCGCGGCCGGGATGTAGGGAACCAGGGGATCGATGTGGAAGTTCTCGACCCACGAGAGCTGGTACGGCGGGTTCACGAACGAGAAAATGACGAGCGTGGCGCCGAACACGAGGGCAACTACCGCGATCAGGCCGAAGAGAATCACGCCCGCGAGGATAGCAGTACCGCCTCCAGCCTTTCGACCTCGAACGGTTTGAACAGCACCGGGTTGGGAATCTCGTCGAGAAATGCCTGTGTTTCCGCCGAGAGCACACCGCCCGTCATGAAGATCATCGCCCGCGCCAAGGGCGGATGCAAAAGGCTGAGCTGGCGATGAAGGTCCTGCCCCGAGCCGCCGGGCATCATCAGATCGCACAGGATCACGTCGAACTCCGCACCCGCGGCGATCGCGCGGAGAGCTCCCGCGGCGCTCGTCGCGGTGACGACCTCGCTCGTGACGCCGAGGAGCATCCGCAGCGACAGGCACATGCCGGGCTCGTCGTCGACGATCAGGATGCGCCGCCGCACCGTGGAGCCCGTCGTAGCGCCAGCGTTCGGAGCGCCCTCGGGCTCGGCCGTCGCGCGCGGGAGCGCCGGTAGGCTCACGCGAAAGCGGGTGCCGAACCCGGGCGCGCTCTCGACCGAAATGTCGCCACCGAGCGCCGTCACGATCGATTGGCAGATCGAGAGGCCCAACCCGATCCCCGCGCCGCCGGGCTTGGTCGTGAAGAACGGCTCGAACACCCGAGCGCGAACGGTCGGCTCCATCCCCTGACCGGTGTCGGAGACATCGACCAGCACGCAACCGGCCGACGTCGAGATCGCCACCTCGATCTGGTTGTCCTGCGGACGGCCCGGCGCGATCGCGTGTGCGGCGTTGACCAAGAGGTTCAAGAACACTTGGCCGAGGCGCGCGGGGTCCGCGAGGACCGGCGGCACGTCGTCGAAGAATCGCACGAGGGTCGCGCGTTGCTCGATCTCGCGGCGCGCTAGGCGGAGGACGCCCTCGAGGACGACGCGAACATCGACGGGCGTCTTCTTGTCCTCCTGCTCGACCCGCGAGAGCGAGTGCAGATCGCGCGCGATTTCCTGCACTCGCAAGAGCGCTTCACGCGCGACCGCGATGGCGTCGACGAGACGCGACTCGTCGAGCGGACGACCGCGGCGAGGATCGATCTCGTTCGCCGCGGCGTCGAGGCAACCGATCGCGGTCGCGAGCGGCGTGTTGATCTCGTGCGCGACGCACGCAGAGAGCGTCCCCAGCGTGGCCATCCGATCGGAGACCAGGAGCTGCAGCTCGAGCCGCTTTCGTTCGGAGATGTCGGTGTGGGTCCCGGACATCCTCAGCGCACGGCCGCGCGCGTCGCGCTCGACGACCTTGCCGCGATCGACCACCCATACCCATTCGCCCGACTTGGCGCGCAAGCGCAGCTCTGCCCGATAAGCAGGCGTCTTGCCGCGGATGTGCTCCGAGATGGCGGAGCGCGACCTTCCTATGTCGTCCGGGTGGGTGATCGCTTCCCAGGCGCTGACATGAGGCTCGATCTCACCCGGCTCGTAGCCGAGCATCTCGTAGAGCCGCCGGTTGCCGCTGACCGCGCCGGTCGCGATGTTCCAGTCGAAGACGCCGTCATTGGTCGCCTCGATCGCGAGCTTCAGGCGCTCGTGGTCCAGAGAGCCGCGCTCCGACTTCCCCACGGCGGCCGAGGATACGCCTTTTCGAGGCCGCGATGCCCTCTAGCTGCGCGGCGGCCTTGCCCACCTTTCCGTTACCTTGCACCATCCCCTTCCCCCATGTCCCGCCGCCTCTCCTCCCTGGTGCTCGCCGCGCTCGTAGCGACAGTTCCGCTCTCGGGGTGCGCGCCACGAGACGCCAAGTCCGCGGCGTCCGCCAAGACCGTCACCGCCGGTCCGTTTACGAGCGCTCTCAAGGCCGAGCAGAATAGCGCCGACGATCCCGAGCCGTACCTCGAGGCGATCGACAAAGCGGTGGACAACCCGGGTGATCCGGACGCTCTCGCGGTCCTCGTGGCGTCGCTCGACGCGCTCGTCGATCGCGCGGCCCCGACCCCGTCACGGATGCTCACCCCCGTTGCGTTTCGATCGCGGCAAGGATTCCAAAAGGTCGTCCTCGGCCTTCGCACGGCTTGGGAGGATCTCGAGGATGCCGGGGCTTCACCCTTCGATTCGGCCGGGCGCGCACCGCTCATGCGGATGCAGCTGGCCAAGGCGCTGCACAAGCTCGCGCTCTTCACGGGTGAGACCAAGGGCGCGCAGGTTTGGTGGGGGCGGCGCGGGTGTCTGCCCGCCGCGACGGTCATCGGTCCGCTGAACGCGACACCGCTCACCTGGCTCGAAGGCAAAGGCGCGGTCAACGTGGCCGATCCGCTCGCGGCTTCGTATGCCGGTCCTTCGCGGTTCGCGCCGGCCACGGTGGTCCGCATCGCGAGCAACGCATGCGAGCTCGACACCCGCGACACGAACCGCCTCTTGGGAGCGCGGGAGCTGGTCTTCGACGTCGAGAACCCGAAGGAGCAGCGGCTCAGCTTCGCGATCACCTCGAGCGCCGCGGCCGTGCTCGAGGTCGGCGGCGTCCGCGTCCTCGAGCGCCGGTACGAGGCCGGCGGCGCGCCGACCCTGGTCATGGGCCACGCCGACGTCCCCGAGGGCACGGTTCGCGTGGTGCTTCGCCTGGCCGACAAGGGTGACGCCGGCAGCGTCGAGGTTGCGGTCGTCGACGCGAACGGCTTGCCGCTCGCGTCGAAGGCGCCGAAGCCGGGCGACGCCGCAAAGGTGCAGCCGAAGGGGCCGGCGCAGGTGAGCTTCGCGCGCGGGGCGGAGACCGACGAGCGCCTCGCGACGACCGCAGCGGCGCTCCTCGCGACGGGCGAGCCACGCCGGGCCGAGCAGCTCCTCGAGAAGGCGCTGATCGACCGGCGAGAAGGCCGCGATCCCTCCGTCATGTTGCTCTGGGTGCGCGCGATCGAGATGGCCGGCGACATGCCCGACAACAAGCGCGTCGAGCGGACCAAGAGCGCGCTCGACGACCTCGCGAAGTCGATGCCCGCGTCGTGGGAAGCGAAGCTCGCACGGGCCGAGCTCGCGCAGCGCCGCAAGGGCCTCGGTGAAGGGACGTTCGCCGCGCTCGAAGAGCTCGGGTTCACCTGGCCGGGCGCCGACCTCAAGGCGGCGAACGTGATGGAGATGGCGTACGTCGTCGGTCTCGCCGAGTCGGCAGGCATGAGCGATCTCGCCGAGCAGGCCTACCAAGCGCTGGCGACGCGCGCTCCGGGCGCGCCGATCACCGCGACCGTCGAGAGCTCGATTCACCGGCGCTCCGGCGCAGAGTACGTGAAAGAGGCGTGCGAGGGCGGCCTGCCGCGGGACACGCTCGCCTGCGCCGGAGCGAAAGAGTCGCTCGGCGATCGTGCGGGAGCGCTCTCCGAGATCGCGCGGCTGCGCGAGCTCCGCAGCGCGCCAGGCTCCTACCTGGCCGAGGAGCTTCGTCTCAAGATCGCCTCGGGCGACGACAAGAGCGCGCTCGCCATCTACGACGCGATGCTGCCTGGCGAGCGCTCCTTGATGACGATCCTGCCGGTCCTGGCGCGCATGCCCGACCGCGCGAAGGCGCGAGCGCGCGTCCTTCGCGAGGCGGTCGAGACAGCCGACGGCGCGTTCGCGCTCTCACGTGCCGGGATCGTCTTCGGCGAGCCGTCGGCCGACGCGCGGCGGCTCGAGGACGCCGGGCGCGTCATCGTCGAGAAGGATCGCAAGCAGCAGGCGCTCCCCGGAGCTGCGACCGCGGTTCTCAAGCACCTCGAGCACTACGGCGTGGACGACTCGGGGCTCGTCAGAGTGCTGGTCTACGATCTTCGCCGCGTCTCCGGGACGAGCGACGTCGAGCGCGGCATCTTCGTCGAGCAGCCGATGATCGACGGCCGCGGGTTCACGGCGCCGCTTCGCCGGCGCGTGCACAAGAAGGATGGCCGCATCCTCGAGCCCGATCAGGCGAACATGGCCGCGCAAGGCGGCAGCGATCTCAGCCAGCTCGAGCAGGGCGACTACGTCGAGCACGTGATGGAGGGCTACTACCTCCCGACCGAGACGGGCGAGCTCACGATCGACACGCCGGATCTCTTGCCCGAACGAACGAGCGTCGCGTCGGCCGAGGTCGTCATCCGCCTGCCCGAATGGATGAAGCCGACGATGTGGACGCATGCGCTCCTCGGCAAGGCGAAAGAAGAGACGAAGAGCGGGTATCGCTTCTACTCGTTCGCGCTGCAGAACCAGCCGCCGCGCCGCATCGAGGACGGCCTGCCCTGGCTCGAGCGCGGTGTCCGCGTCAGCCTCGGGACGCAGAGCTGGGAGAAGGTCGGCCGCGCGATCGGCGAGAACATCCGCGGGATGGAAGAGACCGATCCTTTCATGGCGCGCTTCGCACAAGAGGCGACCAAGAACGGCGTCGGGGGTGGGAAGAAGACGCAGAGCGAGCTCGTCGGAGACGTCGTCGAGCACGTCGGCAAGGTGATCAAGGTCGCATCCGGCGGCTCCGAGCTCGGCGACTTCGCCGGGTACTACGGCGGCGGCTCGCAGGGGCAGACGGCGCGCAGCATGGTCGAAGAAGGGACCGGCTCACGCACGTGGGTCATCTACCGAACGCTGCGCGAGCTCGGCGTCGACGCCGAGGTCGCCGTCGCAGAGACCGAGCCGTTCAGCGCGGCGCCGAACTTCCCGCCGCACCCTGGGCGCTTCAAGAAGCCGCTCATCGTCGCGCGCGTCGAAAAGGGCGAGCTCTGGATCGACGCCGACGTTCAAGGACCGCCGCTCCCTCCCGGGCGCGTGAGCCCCGAGCTTCGAGGCCGGAGCGCGATCCTCGCGACGGGCAAGGTGGTACCCGTCCCGATCCCCGAGAGCGATCCGGTCGACGAGGCCACGATCGATCTCGTGCTCGACGCGCAGGGCACGGCCAAAGGCAAGGTAGCGCTCACGCTCCGCGGACAAGAGGCGCAAGGCCTCGCCGAAGCGTTCTTCTATGTCGTCGGTGACGACCGCCGCGAGATGCTGCGCTCGGTAGTCCAGAGCTGGCTCCCCTGGGCGAGCGTCGACGACGTCCGGCTCGTCTCGAAAGAGGGCTCGTGGGAGATCGCGCTCACGGCAGAGGTCACCGTGCCCGGCTTCGGCAACGCCGAAGGCAAGGACGGCAAGACCTGGGTGCTGCCCGGCTACGAGCCCGCAAAGAACGGCACCCTCGCGCAGCGCTATGCGTCGCGCCTCGCGCGGCAGAGCGCGCTGACGATCGACGTGCCGATCCAGTATCGGGTAAAGCGCACGATCAAGCTCCCGGCCGGCGCGACGGTGATCAAGCTCGCCCCAGAGATGGACAAGAAGGGCGCGCAGGTCCTGGCCAAGCGCAAGCTCACGAACCAAGGCGACACGATCACCGAGGAGTTCACGATCACCGTCGCCACCGGCACCGTCGGGGCCGAGAAGTACCGCGCCTTCCTCGATGAGGTGCAAGCTGTCGACTCGGGGTTCCTCGCCGCGACGCGCGTGCGAGTGAAGCCTTGACCGCAGACCTTCGCGCACTTCGCGAGCGCGAGCCGCTCGCGCCGCGGACCACGTTCGGTGTCTGCGGGCCCGCACGCTTCTTCGTCGAGGTGACGACGCGCGAGGAGCTCGCGCTCGCGCTCGACGAGGCCGCGTCGCTCGGCGTTCCGGCGTTCGTGCTCGGCGGCGGCTCGAACCTGCTGGTCGCCGATCGAGGGCTCGACGCGCTGGTGATTCGACTGTCGCTCTCCGGGATCGAAACCGTCCCCGAAGGGGACACCGTGCGGCTCACCGCCCAAGCCGGCGAGCGCTGGGACTCGGTCGTCGAGCGGGCGGTCAACGATGGCCTCGCGGGCCTGGAGTGCCTCTCCGGAATTCCAGGCGACGTCGGCGCGACCCCGATCCAGAACGTGGGCGCGTACGGACAGGACGTGTCCGAGACGATCGAGCGGGTCGAGCTCTACGATCGCCGAACCCGCGAGACGACGCTGCTCGCCGGCAGCGCGTGCGGGTTTGCCTACCGTGACAGCATCTTCAAGCGTGAGGCGCGCGGCAGGTGGATCGTCACCTCGGTGACGTTTCGCCTCCGTTCGGGCGGTGAGCCCACCGTGCGCTACGCCGAGCTCGAGCGCGCGCTGGGCAGCGAGCAACGCTCGCTCTCCCTGGTCCGCGAGACGATCCTCCGGCTGCGGCGCGGCAAGGGAATGGTGCTCGACGCAGCCGACGCCGACACCAGGAGCGCCGGCTCTTTCTTCACCAACCCGATCGTGCCCGACAGCGATGTGGCCGCGGTGATCGAACGCGCGCAGAGCCTCGGCGCGCTGAAACCGAACGAGACGATGCCCTCGTGGCCCGCCGATCCTGGCCGCACCAAGCTCTCGGCCGCGTGGCTGATCGAGCGCGCCGGCTTTCCAAAGGGTACCCGGCGCGGCCGCGCCGGCACGTCGACCAAGCACAGCTTGGCGCTGGTCAATCGCGGTGGCGCGACGGCGTCCGAGATCCTCGCGCTCGCGCGCGAGATCCGAGACGGCGTCCAGGCGCGGCTCGACGTCCGCATCACGCCCGAGCCCGAGCTCGTCGGCTTCGAGGCCGCCGAGCTCGGAACGCTGCTCGAAGCGTGAGGTCTACTTGATGCTGACCGTCTTCGAGACGGTCATCGCGCCGCCCGAGAAGGGCGGCACCTTGGCGCTCTTGAAGGTCGAGGCGATGCAGCTGCCGACGGACGTGCCCGCGAAGGGCGCTCCGACGACGGCCTGCGTCGCCCTGCCGCTCGGCGCGAACGTGACCTGAACCTTGGTGCTGCCGGTCGGCCCATCGGCCTTCTTGCAGCCCTTGGCCGAGCCAGCAGCCGCGCCGAGAGCGGCGGATGCGGCGCCACGATCGAACGGCGCGTCGCCGCCGGAGGCAGGCGGGTCGTCCTTCTTCGGATCGTCCTTTTTCGGGTCGTCCTTCTTCGGGTCGTCCTTCTTCGGATCGTCCTTCTTCGGATCGGTCGACGCGATCTTCGGATCGCGCGGAGCCGTCGACGTGGGATCGGCGGAAGGCTCTGCGCTCGCCGATGCAAGCGGGTCCGCGGTCGGCGCGGCGGTCTCGGTCGGCTGAGCGGTCTCGGTGGCCGACGGCTCCGCCGGCTTCGACGTCTCGGCGGGCTTCGACTCTTGCGTGGTTGCCGTCTTGCCGGCGTCGGTCTTGTCCTTGTCGGAGCCGCCCGCGACGACGAAGAAGATGATGCCGCCGAGGAGGGCGAGCACGCCGACGCCGCCGACGATGAAGGGGATCGGGCTCGCCTTCTGAGGCGGAGGCGCGAAGTGCGCCTGCGAAATCATCATGCCGGATGCCGGCGGATGAACGCTGGGCGGGGGAGGAGGAGGAGGCGGCGGCTCGATGACCGGCGCCATCAGCGGAGGCGGCGCGAGCATCGGCGCAGCGCCTACGCCACCGAGGCTCAGGATGTCGTCGACACGATCGTTCTTTCGCGTATCGAAGGGATCCTTCTTCGCCGGTGCCTTGGCTGCGCTCGCCTCGGCGGCTGCGAGGTCCTTGAGAGAGAAGAGGACGCTGGTCTCGTTGCGTTCGCCGATGTGTTTGTCGCTCGGCGAGGTGGGCGCAGGCGCGCCACGCGCCGTCTCCTGCTGCAGACCGCCGCCGCCGAACAGATCGACGCCACCGCCTTTGGCGCCGGCGCGTCGCGCAGCCGAAACGCCCGGTGAAGGCGTGCTCGCCGTGGCGGCAGCTGCTGCAGCCATCGGCGCAGCAGCTGCGGCCGCCGGTGCGTAGCCATGACCGTTGCCGTTCTGGTGCATCGCGGCAGGCGCCGGCGCGACAGCGGTCGCTTCCTGCGAGGCTTGCTGCAAGAGCTGCGCAAGCTCGGGGACCTCGAGCAGAGGCGACCAATCGCCCATGCCGTCGCGCCAGACGTAGGTGTCGTGGGTGAGCGCGCCCTTGGCGTACTCGTTGAGGATCTGCGCCGTCGTCATCGTGCGCTGATCGTCGTCGGTCACGCTGACCGTCCACTCGTCGGGGTTCGCGGCCTCACCGCCGTAGGCGTGCTGCTGACTCATCAGCTGCGTGGCCGCGTCGTCCGCTTCGCCCCGCTGCAGCTGAGCGACGACGCCCGGGTCGTTGCCGTTGACGACGATGGTGCTCGAGCACTTCTTGCACTTGAGCTTGATGACTTTGCCGACGACCTTTTCGTCGGCGATGGTGTACTTAGCCGCGCAGGACTGACACGATATCTTCATTCCGACGGCCCTCCGGACACGCCTTCAACACCTAACAAGGTCTTCGATGATACGGGCCCAAGTCGGGGGGGTGCAAGTTGAGGCGTCCTCCATCCGGGTACGATGTGCGTCTGCTAGGCTGTTCCGGGTTGCGTTTACGCTTGGCTGTCGCCTCTTTGGCCGCCCTCGTCTGTGCGGCCCTCGTCGTGCCGCGACCCGCGGCCGCGCAGGACAAGCCCACGCTTGCGGGCACTTGGAGCGCGAGCGCGCTCAAAGAGACCTGGAGCACGAAAGAATGGGGCGAGGACTGCGGTCCGAAGCCCACCTCGAGCGGAGGCGCGCCCGGCGGCACCGTCACGGTGACTCCGCAGGGCGGTGACCTGGCGTTCGCCGGCGCCGGCAGGAGCTTCTCGACGGCCGAGTGCTGGGAGCGGCTCCCGGGCCTCAAGCGCACCGCGCACTCGGGAGGCGCCCGTGGCTGGTCGAACAAGTGCGCGAGCCCCGCCGGCGATCCTCGACGAGCGAGCATCTCGAACACCTTCACCGCGACCGATGACACGATCGTCTTTCAAGAGACGGGCGTCTTCGAGTTCGCGATCAAGGACAGCGTTTGCAAGGCGAGCGTCTCGCGCTCGCGCTCGTACAAGCTGCAGCAACGTGCGGGCGAAGCGCCGCCGCCCGAGCCGACGGCGGCGCCGACCGCCACTGCCACCGCCGCCCCAGCGCCGACGCCGGCGCCCACCCCGCCCGAGCCCGACAGCGGTTGCGACAAACCCGGACCGCCCGCTCGGCTCGAGGTGCGCCCGGCGAAGAAGCTCTTGCGACCCGGCGAGTCGTTTTCGCTGACCGTGCGCGTCTCCGACAAGGCCGGCTGCCGGCTCGCGATCGATCCCGAGGTCGCGCTCGCGGAGGGGGGCGAGCCCAAGCTCGTCGTCGACGGCCTCAAGATCACCGCCGACGCCGCGTCCCCGACGGGGACTCGGAAGATCGAAGCCACGGTCGCCGGCAAGACGGTGACCGTCGAGGTCGAGGTTGCGAACGCCGATCGCTACGCCGAGCTCCTCCAGCTTCGCGGTCTGAACGCGGCCGGCGAAGACGACCGCGCGAGCGTGGCCGAGATCGCCGCCGGGCTCGGAGGCACGGCGCTGGCTGCCGAAGACTCGGCCGCCGCGCGCAAGCGAACCTTCGTCGCGATCGTCGGCGGCGTGGCGGGCATCTTGGCGTTCGTCGGTCTGGCGATCTGGCGCCGCGGGCGCGGGCGTCGCGAAGGCGACGAAGAACGCGAGAGCGAGGCGCCGCCGCCCAACGTGACGCTCTTCGACGGGACCAAGCACAAGCTGCTCGCGTGCCCGCGCTGCGGCCGCGAATATCCCGGCGGTACCGGCTTCTGCGAGGACGACGGCGCGGGTCTGATCCCGATCGGCGGCCCCCAGAGCAATCGGGGGACGTCCCTCACGCCGGCTTCGCCGCCGCCCAGCTCCAGATCGGCTGCTCCGCCTTCGAGGGCGCCGGAAAAGATCTGCCCGACGTGCGGCGATCGCTTTCCGGCGGACTCGGGGTTCTGCGGCAAAGACGGCACGCAGCTCGTGCCGATCAACTGATCCGCGTCACCCGGCTGCGCGCTGCGCCGGCTTCTCGCGAGCGATCGTCCCGGCGGCGAACAGCACCTCACGGATCTGGTCCAGGTGCTCTTCGGCGAGCGCCTTGCCCATCTCGAACATGTAGGTCAGGTCCTTCTCGTCGAAGTGATCGCTGTCGGGCAGCTGCGTCTGCCGGAAGCGGAAGAGCAGGATGTCGCGGAGCTTCGACTCGTTGTAGACGGCGTCTTCGTACGGGTCGTACTTGGGAAGGTCGGGATCCGGCGGCAGAATCGGAGTCGGAAACGCCGCGTCGATGTCCGCCTTCGATACGCCGCGGGCCGCGAGGACGTCTCTGGCGCGGTTGATGTATGCGCTCATGCGAGCGAGCCGCTCGTCATCGCGCGCGACCTCGTCGTTCATCACGCTGATCCCGCGCCCGATGCGTGCCATGACATCTACGTCATTCTTGGTCATGGCCTTGTCGCGATCGATGTGCGGCTCGTTGAGCGCTACGGCGAGCACGTGCGTGCACCCGCGCCCCATCGGCTCGCGGAAGGGGATGACCTCACGCACGCCGCCGTCGACGGCCCAGCGCTCGCCCAGGTAGGCGGGCGTCATGACGACCGGCTGGGCGCACGAGGCGAAGATGGCGTCGATGAACGTCTGACGATCGTGCCGTGGCTTCGCGTCGGTGAAGAAGTGACGCGGCTGCCCTTTGACCATGTCGATCGCGATGCAGACGTACACGACCGGATCGACGTTCTCTGCTGCCGCGATGAAGTACTTCTCGTGGAAGTACTTCGCGATCAAATCGCGCAGAGGCGCGATGTCCATGATCCCGTGCTTGGTGAGCAGGTTCCACATCTGCGAAAGGATGTTGGACGGGATCTCGCCGACCTCGCTCTGCTTGGTCTTTGTGTAGACGCGCTTGAGATCGGCGAGCGCCTTCTCCGGCTCGTCCTTCATGATCCAGCGCCCGTAGAGCTCGGTCAGCAGCGCTCCGACGAGGCTGCCCGTACTGGTCCCGGAGATGATCGAGACCTTCGGCAGCCCGCCGGTCCCTTCCTCGGCCTCTTTCAGGAAATGTGAGAACGCCGTGTGGACGATGCCTGCCGTGAACGCCCCGTGCGATCCCCCGCCCGAGAGCGCGATCCCCACCCGACGCTCCTCGCTCGCCGGGACGCCCTCGGGCGCAGCCGGCGCGCGAACGTAGCTCGCGGTCGCGTTCGTGAAGTCTTTCATCGTAGGGCCGGAGTACACGGCTTTCACGGCATGCAAAAGGGGGAGACGGCCTGGCCCTCCTCCGCCGCGTAGTTGGCCCCCCAACCAACGCGCGCTTACACGAGCGTCATGCGCCCGGTCGTCGTCTTCATGGGCCTGATCGCATGTCTCCTCTCGACGGAGGCCCACGCCGCGGGAACGCGCTCGGCCGGTTCGCAGCGAGAAGGCTCGGGCAAGACGGTCACGCGCGGCAAGAGCGTGGGATCGCCGAACGAGGGACGCCTCGAAGGCGGACGCAGGCTCGAGCCCTCGAAGTCGCTTCGCACGGTCGGCGGCCACCGTTGGGGCGTTCCCTCGCTCGTGGGGATGCTCGAGCGCAGCTCGGCGCGCGTCGCGAAGAAGTTCTCCGGCTCCGTTCTTACGGTCGGCGACCTGTCGCGCAAGGGCGGCGGCGACGTCGAAGGCCACCGGTCGCACGAGAGCGGCCGCGACGCCGATGTCGGCTTCTACCTCAAAAAGGGACGGAAGCCCTGGGTCGCGCCTCGGTTCGCGACCATCGACGACGAGGGCAAGGCCGTAGGCTTGCCTGCGGTGCGCTTCGACGACGCGCGCAACTGGGCCCTCGTCGAGGCGTGGCTCACCGACCGCGAAGCGAGCGTGCTCCAAATCTTCGTCGCGCAGCACATCAAGCTGCGACTCCTCGCCGAAGCGCGGCGTTCGGGCGCTGCTCCCGAGCTGCAGAACAGGGCCGCGATGATCATGATCCAGCCGTCGCGCGGCCTGCCTCACGACAACCACTTCCACGTTCGGATCGCGTGCCCGAGGTCGAGCGGCGACTGCATCGAATACGGCACCCGCGAGACGAAGAAGAAGCCGACCGCGCAAAAGAACGGCCGCGGACAGGACAAGCGACGCGCAGCAACCCCGCGGCGCCGACCGCCGAAGAAGAGCTGAGCATCGAGGTTTTCCACCCCGAGCAAGCGGGTGGTAGCCTCGGCGCGTGTCTCGCTTCGGGCTCGTCCTCGCACTCTTCGTCGCGCTCTCGCCGGCGACTGCCCACGCAGGCAAGGCCGAAGAAGCGAAGGCAGCGAAGCTCTTCGATCAGGCGGAGGCGGAGTATCAGGGCGGCAACTTCAAGAAGGCGATCGAGCTCCTCCTCGAGGCGCAGCGCCTCGCGCCCGACGCGGTGCTCCACTACAACCTGGCCCGCGCGTACGAAGGGCTCGGCGAGCTCGATCCTGCGCTCGCTTCGTACCGCGCGTACCTCGAGGCGGACCCGTCGAGCAAAGACCGCGGCGCGGTCGAGGCGCGCATCAAGACGATCGAGCAGCTCAAGGCGGATCGCGAGGCCAAGGCCAATCCGCCCCCTGTCCCGCCGCCGGGCCAGCCCGACAAACCGAAGCCCGAGCCCGAGTCGCCGAG
>JBGTSH010000205.1:0-18583 GCA_041940405.1 Polyangiaceae bacterium | reverse complement strand
GGCCGGTGCTCGAGCACGACGGATCGCCCCACGACGTCACCCCGATCTGGTGCCACACGCCGCCGATCTCGGCGAACGCAGGCCCGCCCGAGTCGCCGTGGCACGCGCCCTCGCCGTGGAAGTTGTAGACCAGCGTCTGTTGCGACAGCGACTCGAGCGTCACGCGCGCCAGCCGGCGGATGCCGGTGATCTGATCCGACGCCTGCCGCCCGTAGCCCACCAGCGTCATCTCGGTGCCGACCACCCCGCTCGGGCTTCCGAGGTGCACGTTCACCGGCAAGATGTCGGTGATCGGCGTCGCGAGCGACAGCACCGCGAGGTCCGAGCCGCTCTGCACGTTGCCCGACCATCGACCAAGTCGTGAGCTATTCGAGCAGAGGCTTCAGCTCCTTTGCCGGCGAGTACCAGGCGCTGCGCCGCAGGTCCCCATCGCCATGGGAGCGGCCGCTCTCACCGGGCTGGCGCTGATGCGCTGTCAGGGTTCCTGACAGCCTCACCCCAGCATGTCGGTGTACCCGAGCGCGATCGACTCGACGTGCTCGAGGCGTGAGAGACCGAGGTGCGTGTTCGTGATGTAGCTGTCTGTGAGACGGCTCAGGAGCTTCTCCATCCGCGCGAGCCCGCTGAAGGCGAAGTCGGCAGGGGTTGCCGCCAGAGCCTGTGCCAAGGACCGGGCGAGGGTGAGTCGGTCGGCTGGAGAGACTTCACTGCCTTCGACGAACGAGAATGCTTCCTCGAAACGGCGTGGCTCGAAGTGACCTGTGCAGGCGCGAGCCGACGCGATGGCGATCAACATTCCGCGGTCCGCGGTGTCCGCGCTCCCGGCTTCTAGCGCACCGAGCGAGCTGAGCGCGTTGACCATGCCGTTGAAGCGCAGGCTGCGGATCACTCCTGGCAGCTCTCGATAGGTCTCTTCGCTCGTTGCCTTCCCCATGCAGTCGTTGAAGAACTGCCAAGCGGAGCCAAGGAATCTCCGATCTCGAAACTGGCCGCTTACTGCGATCAGCTTTCCGGTGGCGCCCAACCTGCCCTTGGCGGGCAGTCGACGAAGCGCTTGGAGGAGCCGCCGCTGCACGCCCTCGCGTCGGCGCACGTCGACGCATGGAAAATAGTCGAGAATGTGTCGGAAAATTTCCTCCGACGGTGCCGACCTCAGGAGGGCTTCGACTGCCGTCGCGATCGATTCGGCCTCCTCTCGGCTCCAACGTTCGAGCGGCAACCGGTCGTGGCTACCTTTGCCGAAGGTAGCGTAGGGGTCCACTCGCGCGAAGGGCTCCAGGACATGAGAGGCCTGAAAAACGCGGTCGACCTTGTAGCGGGACATACGTTCTAGCCGCTCGCGCTGAGCGCGAAGCTCATTGGACAGGGGTAGCCCCGTGGGTCGGCCCGCCACCACGTCGTCGACCCGTTCTGCGTAAGCGCGCGCTAGCAAGGAATGGACTGGGTCCAACGGGTCGAGGTCGTTGCTGGCTTGGTCCACAAGCGACACGGCTCGACCAAACTCCTGCATCCTTGCCAGCGCGTGCGCGATCGCAAGTTTGCAATAAGCCGCGGTGAGCGACCGCGGTGCGTCGACTGCGCCGCGAGCCCAACGACTCTCATTGGTGTCGTGCTCGACATTGAAGGCAAGTGCTTCCAACCGTTCGATCACCTGAAATCGGACCAATGCCGATTGGGGCATGCGTGGCGGGCGGAGATCCACTTCGATCGGTGCGGCCAAGTCCCATTCATCGCCTTTGCGGGTACAGCTCGAAAAGCGTGCCATGCGCGACCGCCCGATCCATTGAACCTCACCGATGTCCAGGTGCCGGATTCGAGCGGCGTCGAGACGGTCCGGATCGGTCAGATCGGAGCTGGCCTGCCAAGTGGTGAGTGGCGTCCTACGCCGCAGCGAAGAGCCGCTCCTTCCCCCGCCACAAAGATGAATATCGAAAAGCGACGCGATTCGCAGCTCCATGACCCCGTCGAGCGGATGATGCGTCAAAAGGATCGTGAGGTCATTGCGGGCCAGCCACTCAGCCGGCACCTCGCCACAGGCGTGTGCCAATTGGCGCACGTCGATGGACGGTTTGGGGCCGCCGAGGGCCTCGGTGTTGAGCCCAACGATGCCGAGGCGAATGCCGCTTACTTCCACAGACGTGGAGAAGTCGCCGGGAAGTATTCCGCGTTGAAGCGGCAGGTCGACGACTTCGTCAGCCCACGAGGTGTACGCGCCGAACATGCGCGCCGCCGCCTGCCGAAGCGGATGCTCCGCGTTGGCGTAGAAATCGTCTCGAAGGTCGGGTGAATGGCGTATCTCCGCGAACGCGGCGCGGTTCTCCTCGGACCACTGTCGGTCATGATTGCCCGGGACGGACAAGAGGTGCGGACGACGTCCCGTGAGTGTCCGCGCCGCCTCCTGCAACTGCGAGCAAAGCTTCAGGGCCTTTTGAAATTCAGCTGGTTCGCCGGAAAGAGCGACATCGCCGGTGATGAAGATCAGGTCCAGACTTCGCAGGCGATCCTGGAGCATTTTGAGGTGTGGCAGCCTGAATTCGTCATCTTCCTGGCGCACGAGAAGGCTCGACAGGTGGAGCCAGCCGACCTGACGGAGTGGGTCCTCGGCAGGGATGATGGGCTTCGAAGGCGCCGGTCGCCTGCGTATCGTGGTCGGCGTCAGTCGATCTCGGAGGGCCCGCGATACCGATGCAAACGGGCGCTTCGAGAGGTCGACGGCACCGTCCTGCGCGCGGCCCAGCACAGCCGCAAAGTTGAACTCCGCACCGTGAGATCGTTCGAGCTCGGCACCGATTCGTCGGGCGATGCTCTCCACGGTTCCGGAAGGGAGCGTGGCGAGCAGCCGGTCACGAGCCCCAGGCTGGAAATCGTAGAGTTCGTCACCCGGCAGCGCGCTCCAAAGATCTGCCGACGTCTGCTTGACAATGCCGCTGAACAGAATCTCGCACAGGTGTGATTCGTCCGCGCGCGGAACGAGGCGGCGCACGAGCCGGATGACGGGCTCGGTGAGAGGAACAGCAGCGAGATGCGCCGCGAGTTGACGGGACACGGAGCTGCTGTTCGCAACGAATCGTTCATGCACGTCGCTCGGGGCTGCCCCGCTCGCGACGACGGGCGCGCCTTCGACGTCGAACCGGTAACCGGGTACCGCGCCTTGTGGATGGCCCAGCAGCAAGCGTGACCAAGTCAACATGGTATGCGGCTCGAAGGCGATCACCGGCAGCGCGACGGTGGCCGTGTCGACGGTCTCGTCGTCCTCGGCAGTTGCCTGGAGCAGGTTCGTTGGTTGTCCCGCGCTGGTTGCCCGAAGTGTGAACGCGTCGCACCCCGCCAACTCCGTTCGCCGCCAGAGGTGCTGGGGCATCACGTGAAGGATCGCGACGAGGCCGGCGGTTGCACTTTCCGATAGCCATCGCAGAAAGACGTCGGAACGCCACAGCGGACCGAGACAATCCGTTGCAATCATGACGAGCCTCCGACCGCGCGGGTCGGCGAGCTCTGCAACGCTTCGGTGCAGCCACGGATGATCCTCGCCGCCGGTCGGGGAGGCGAGGACGGGCGTGCGCGCGTCAGCGCCGGGAGCCAAATGCCAGACATTAATGTCGCCGAACGCCCCGAGGCGCCGTAGAACGAACTCCCATTCTTCGAGCTTGCGGCGCCAAACAGCCATCGTCTGGGAACGATCGACAAGGAGGACGGCATCCAGCCAGCGTTCCTGCGGCGGCCGGAAAACGGGGAGGATCGGGGCGTGCAACCAGGCGAACCGCGCGGCCGCACCCAGCCGTGCCGTTTCCGATTCATCCAAAATAGGGTGTCCGCGGCGGCTCTCCACCCGCCGCTTAAGGGGACGCAGCGCGCGTCCCAGCGCAAGTGCCTCGGCGAGGGCAGGCAGGTCGGCGACTTTCACCGCGGAGCCAGAGGCGGTGGGCTCACGCGCGGCGAACAGAGTGGCCGACAACGGATCCGTCATCATCTTGCGGGCAGTCACCGAGGGCGGCGCCCTATCCCCGTGTATCGGCGGCTCGGCCGTCGTGGTGGCGGATGGACGGTCGATGGATGCCAGCGGGGCAGGAGCAGGTGCACCGCCGACAGCGGGGCGGTCCAGGTGACGCGCAAGCCAGAGGGCATCCGCGATATCGATCGCGTCGAGATCGGGATCGATCTGGCGAAGCTCTGCTATCGCGCGCTCTAAGCTCACGTTGTGCCGCGCGGAACGAGACCTTGAAGCACTGCGTCGGACACGACAGACCTCTTGACCGTGTCGGTCGGCACTCCTTCTCGCACGAGGTGGAGCGCGTTCAAGAGCTGGTCGGTGGCAAGGATCCCGCGCTTGTTGTCGCGGAGATCGAGAAAATGCACGATCAGGTCGTCGACGTCCTTTTGCCAGGTGGGATCCGACTGCGCTGCTTTTCCAAAATGGGCCGCGACGATGCGCTCGAGGCGCTCTTTCTTGGGAGGAAGCATCTCGAGCCGAAGACATCGCCGATTGAATGCAGGTGGGAACTCGCGCTCGCCATTGCTCGTCAGGACCATCAACGGGAACTCGCGGCACTGGATCACACCGCTCGCAAGCTCCACGGGGCGCGTCGCCCCCATCGGAGTGACGGACAGCGCGTCCTTCTCCGTCGAAGCGCGCGTGAGCTCGGGGATCTCGAAGCTCCCTCGCTCGAAGACGTGGAGCAGATCGTTGGGAAGATCAATGTCGCTCTTGTCGATCTCGTCGATGAGCAGCACCCGAGGTTTCTCCCGAGGGAGGAGCGCGGTCCCAAGTGCGCCCAGCCGGATGTACTTGCCGATCGCGCTCCGTTGCTCGCCCGGTCGCGACGCATCCTGAAGGCGCGCCAACGCATCGTAGTCGTACAGCGCGTCACGCAGGGTCGACCGCGAGTTGATGGCCCACACCAACACCTGGCCCAACCCGAGCTCGTGCGCAACCGAGCGCGCCAGCGATGACTTGCCGGTTCCGGGGTTGCCGGTGATCAGCAGCGGCCGCCGCAAGTAGAGCGCCGCGTTGACCATTGCGATGTCGTGCTCGTGGGGTTGAAAGGTCGCGTCGGCCTCGGCGTTCTGAACCTCATAGTCGAGCGAAGGTGTCTCGTGGCGGCGCCAGGGCGGGGCAGCCGGAATGGCAACGTTTCTTTGGGCGCCGTCGCCTTTGTAGATGTACCAAGCGGGCGAGCCGCCGTCAGTCGCGTCGGTCATGGATCACTCGGACGAGAAGGTGGGTGGTAGGAAGGGATCGGCGGGAAGCTCCATCGGCTCCGCGTGCCAAACGAGAGAAATGTGGTCACGAATGTCCAGCCAGGGTGCCCGCGTGCCCCGGCGAGCTTCGAGCACTCGGTCGGGCGCTCCGGCAACCGGCTCCAGCAGTCGCTGCAGCAGCGCATGAAGCTCCGTCGCATCGGCGGAGTGTCCCGGGTGCGCACGGAGCCAGAGCACCGCGAGCACGTTCGTGAGCAAGCACCGATGAATCTCTGTTGTTCCCGGTGGGGACGAGGTGTCGAACCGGAGCAGGTAGCCCGTGATCTGATACGCGTTCTGTCGTTCTTCGACGAAGAAGGGAGAGTCGCATTCGTTCGGGCAGGACAGTCTTTGGATGGTTTGCTGGCTCGGTTCGACGAGGCGTCGCTCCGTGAAACGGCCCTCCAGTACGGTGCGCGTGGCTGGGCTCTTCGGACGGCACCAGCTGCGCGGGCGGACGACCACCGGATACTGGCGGCCGAGGATGGTCGGTGGGTTGTCCTCATCTTGCTCGTCACCGATGAGGAGCTGATCGACGGCGTGCGCGATAAGCTCTTTCGGCAGAATGAAATCGAAGCGCAGCTGCTTGCCACTCTGGACCACCGTGCGGACCGACTCGTTCGCCAGCGTGTCGTCGACCAGTTGCTTCAGTCCGCGCAACACGTTGGAAGCGGGCATGCTCTTCATCGTTTCGAGCCGCACGGGCGTCGCTTCATCGCCCAACAGCGCCCATGACACTGCACTCGCCGTCAGGGCCTCGGTCGCGACCTCGAGGACCACGGCGCGCACCGCTCGCGATCGAATGGGGGCGGCGACAGGCCGAAGATCGAATTGACCCTTCACCTTCATGAGCCAGGCATCGAGGGGCTGCGCGCGGCTCGAAAGCGTGGCCGCAACGAGCGCGTGGAGCTTCTCGACTACACGGAGCAACGGCGGGTACGTGCCATCCGGTAACCCGTCCAGCCAGAAGACGAGGTCCAGAACCTCAGCGAAGCCCGTTCGCTCGGTCGGTCGGTTCTCGAGCGTCGTCGGCTCGACGCTCTCCGCTAGCGCCTTTGCTCGGTCTGCCGGTGAAGCGCAGCGATCGATCGCGTCCGCCAGCTCGATCAGCTCCGAGCAGCTCGCCGCCCGGGCGAAGTGCTGGATCGCGTTTCGCGCCTCTGGCCGCTCCGCGATCGCCCGAACCAAGAACCCACGGACTCGGCCCTCGCGGTTCAGATGTTCGAGAATATCCCGGGTAAGTTGCTTGAAACCGACGCGCGGGTTGACCTCATGCTCCAGGGTCACGCCGAAGTCCGCCAAGAGCATCGTGAGCGACTCGTGATCGTAGGCCTTCAAGAAGCCCTTGCGAGCCTCTTGCAGCGCCTTCCCTTCTAGCAACGTGTCGAGCTGCTGAAACATCGTGTCAGGCTCTGCGAGCCGATCGGACGGCCTCTCGCAACATGGCGCTAGCGCGCCACCCCGAGCGAAAGCAGCGCCGCGATCACGCGGGAGGCCGCAATTCCCTCGTTCACTTGCGTTGGGTTCGTCCCGAGCTTCACCTCTTGCGACGCGTGGTGCAGCGCCACGACGCGGCCGTTCCTTCCGAGCACGGGGGACCCAGAGGAGCCTGGCTCCGTGTCGGCGAGGTAGTGCACCAATCCATCACCAACTTTCACCACGGTATGGAACGCGACCTTCTTCGGTGTCCCACCAGGGTGTTGAATGATGGCGACCTTCTCTTCTACTCGCGGATCGATTTCGTCAAACTTCAGCGGAAGACGGAGCGACCCATCTGGCCTTCGCGGAGGGTCGGTGGCGAGCTCGAAGACCGCGACGTCGTGAGCTTCCGCCGGGCTGATAGTTGCCACGAGCCCGGGCAGCTTGTTGGGCGCCGCCAACGCGCCGCTCAGATCGGACTCGTAGTCGAACCGAACATCGATTGAGCTGGCCTGCTCGCCGTCGAGAAAGAGCACGTGGTGATTGGTCAGCACATGCCGGGCGCCGATCAAGAATCCAGTGCCGTGGCCGAGGCTGTCAGCGAAGCTCACCTGGAGCCACACGACGGATGACGCAGCTTCGACGACCTGCGGAAGCCACGCGGGGTCGACGAAGGCGCTGCGCGACCCCAAGACGCGCTCGACAGCTGCAGGTGACACCGGCTCCCGCACCTTTGCCGAGAGTTCCTGTGGCGGTCGGTCGGTCAGGAACTTGGACAGCAGCTCCTTGAGCGCTCCGTAACCCGACTCCTTCACATACTCGACGACCCGCTCCAGGAATCCCCGCGCGCCGCCCTCGCGCAACGCCACGAGTTTCAGGACGTCGTGCCAGACGTACCGCGCCGGTTTGTCGAGGAAAACGTCCGCGCGTGAGAGCCCGGCGCTCGCGAGAAGATCCTCGAGCTGGCTCGTCGTGTTGAAGGCGCTCGCCAGCACGTTTCGGAGCTCGCGCGCCGCCGGCTGCGAGAACGGATACGGGCTTTCATCGAGGAAGTGAGCCATCACTGATAGCCGCTGGGTCCAGGCCCACATCGCCATGGGAGCGGGTGGCGAGGTGTGCGTCAACAGAAGGATGGGGCGGCCGTGGCGTTACGGGCGCCCAGCCCGGAATGTTAAGAAAGCTGGCAAACTGCCAGCTCGAAGGGTGCTCTTGCTTCTTCACCTTCGCGTGGTTGGCAGGCGTCCGTACGCCACGCGCGCCAGCCCGACCGGGTCGGTGAGTTGGTACTTGAACGGCAATAAGCCTACCTGCGACCGAGTTCGGGGAGCCGACTCAACCCCCCGGGTTGGGTCGCACCGCAACTCGCCAACCCTCCGGGTTCGGTCGCATCGACGCGGTCAACCCCCGGTTTCGATCGCACACAAACGGCGCGGTGCAACAGAGCTGCGGGACGATGCGGTTTCGTGCGACCGGAGTGGGCGAGGTGACTCCACCCCCGGGTTGGGTCGCACCGAGCGGCGCCCACGAGGTAGCGCGGTCCCCCAGCACCAACACGTAGTAGTTCCAGTACGGCAGCCACCTGCCCACACAGCGCCCCGGCGTAGCAAACCCCCGCGTACGGGTCGTAGCCCGGGTAGCACTGCTGCGGGGCGCAATCCGGATCGGGCTTGAAGCAACCCTGGTTGCAGACGCCGTTGCCGTAGAGGCCGTAGACGGCGCAGACGTCCTGACTGCCGCCGCCGCCGCAATCGGGATCGGCGTAGCCGCAATCGGCGTCGCACGCGCCGTCGCCGGTGCAGCGGCCGCTCGGCGCGGTGCAATCGCCGCTCGGGCACATCATGCCCCAGCAGTCTTGATCCTCTTCGCACTGGTCGTCGCAGCCCGGCGCTTCGCAATCGAGCGCGCGCGGCGCGGGCAGGCCTTGCGCCTCGAGCCAAGGGCCGAGCACGTCGAGCCGCTGGTAGTGCCCCGTGCTCGAGCACGACGGATCGCCCCACGACGTCACGCCGATCTGGTGCCACACGCCGCCGATCTCGGAAAACGCTGGCCCGCCCGAGTCGCCATGGCACGCGCCCTCGCCGTGGAAGTTGTAGACCAGCGTCTCTAGCGACAGCGACTCGAGCGTCACGCGCGCCAGCCGGCGAATGCCGGTGAGTGATCCGACTTGCAGCGGCGTGAGGAGGATGGGGAGGACGTCGGCGCCCCGGGCTCATAAGCCAAGCTAGGCAGCCCGACCGAAGCGCCGCCTCCTCAGCAGCGCGGCGATGAGGAGCGCCGTCAGGCCCATCGAAGAGCCCGACGGGGTCGAGGCCGTACGACAAGAACAACCCTCCTCGTCGGCCTCACCGTCGCCGCCATCTACATCGCCGCCGGACGAGGTGGAGCTCGTAGATTCCTCCGTCTCCAGCTCGCTGCAAACACCTGCCTCGCACGCGCTGCCCTCACCGCAGGACGTCCCATCGGGGAGGGCCTGCTCGAGACATTGAGCGGTGGCGCCTTCGGAGCCGGTACATATGTTGGCGAAGCACGCTTCGGATGACGGCGCTCCACACGCAGTGCCTTCAGGCTTCGAGGCGTCGGCCGGGCAGTCCGCGGCGCTACCGGTGCACGTTTCGTCCGCATCGCATTCACCAATCGCAGCGCGGCAGGACGTGCCGGCGGGCTCGAAGTCGTCCGCCGGACAGCTTTTGCTGATCCCGTCGCAGACTTCTCGCACGTCGCAGTCGCCCATCTCATTGCGACAGGTCACATTTTCGGCTCGGACCTCGTCCTCGGGGCAGGTGTCACCCAGGAGCCCACAGATCTCGTCTGCGTCACAGGCGTCGCTCGCCGGTCGGCACGTGAAGCCGACATTCTTTTCATCCTCCGGGCACGCTCCGTCGGTACCGTTGCAGCTCTCTTCGAGGTCGCAGTCTCCGGCGCTGGCGCGACAGATCTCTCCTGCATCGAGAACGACGTCATTCGGGCACGTCGGGGCATTCCCGTCGCAGACTTCCTCGAAATCGCAGCTCCCTACGGGTGGCCGACACACCGAGCCTGCTGAACGCAGCGTGCAAACCCCGTCCGCGGTTGCCCCGAGGGCGGCTGCGCACACCTGGCAGCTTGGGCCGTTCCCACCACAGGCCTGGTCGCAACAGAAGCCATCGACGCAGAAGCCGGACTGGCAGTCCGAATTGGCCAAGCACGCGGTACCTTGAGGGGAGGCAAGCTGCAGCGTCCGAATGTATATGCGGGACGCGTCCACCGACGGCTCGAAGCGGCTGTACGCCACGACTGCGCTCACACCGTCGAGGGTGGCGACCGTCGGGCTATCTTCCGGCTGTTGCGCAGTCTGGGTGATCGGAAACCAGCTGCCAATCTGGACGGGAGGATCGGTGACGGAGAATCGTGCGCCCACGACATCCGCGCCGCCTACGGACGGCGATAGCGCCACGACCACGAACTCGGCGCCTGCGCCAGCTGCGGTAACCCGTGGTTCCAACGGCGGTGGGCTCACGAGCGGTACGCCGCTTGGTGGAAGCGCCGCAAAGCCCACCGACGAGGTTACGAGGCAGGTTGCGCCGACGCACGCCAGTCCCGTGGGCTCGATGGGGAAGTTCATCACGGGCGCGAGATCGAGCGGAGGTCCCGGAACGACACCGTTGGTCATGACCTGGAGAGCGCGAAGCTGGCCTGCCTCGTAGCCGCTCACCACGTACGCCGTGCCGTCGAAGGCGGACCGCCCTCGAACTTGCAGGTCGACAAAAATCGGTGGCCCGAACACCGTGCCGGCAGAAGTGACGCGTTGGCCAAAGAAACCACCCGTGACGAGGAAGTCGGACCCGTTGCTCGCGACAGACGTCTCGTTTCCCAATAGGCCTAGGTCAATCCCCTGAGGGTCGAGAACCTGGCCGGCCGGACTGACCCGGTAAGCCCAGAGCGGCTCTTGGGAGCCGTTCGTTTTTCGCAGGCTGAGCATGTAGCTGGTCCCATTAAACGCTCCGCCAATGTAAGGGGAGTCGCCCAGCGCCACGGTGGTGAGGAGGAAAGGAAGCGAATCGATGGGCGTGCCGGTGGAGTCCAGCCTTTGCGCGTACACCGCATTCGTGGCAAGCCGAGAATCGAGCCACGCGAGAAGATATTGATCGTCGCCAGCGACCACGAAAGGAAAATGCTGGCGGTTCGCACCGTTGTTCAACGCAACAGGGGCAGAGGCGAGGCTCCCGGTCACGTCGACCTTCCGAATCGTCGAACCTGTCGTCCCATAAGACATCAGAAAGGCGCCGCCGCCGGGCACTGGAGCAATCCCTGTACCGGACCCGCTCGGCGTGAACGGCGTCGGGCCAGCAACAAGGGTCGGGGTGCCGTCATACAAATAGTAATCGGTCCCGGATGCGGCGATGTAGGACGAGCCCATCCACGTCAGGGTTGTGCTCAGGCCCTCTGAGATCGTCGGTCCGAGAGTGCCATCCGAGATGACTGTGCGGTGGTAGTACGTGCCGGCCACCACCCACGTGCTTCCGTCGGAGGCGATCGAAGAGACGGGGAAGCCGATGTCGATTCCCACCGCATCGAGAACCGTGCCGTCGTCCGTGACGCGTGTGACTTTGGAACCGTGGCTGACCAAGTAGGTCGCGCCGACCCGATCGACGTCGATTGGGGAGTCGGAAAACGGGGGGAAGCTGGCTATTGGAAATCCGAACGGATCCAGGACCGTTCCGTCCGTGGCGATCCGCATTCCCTCTGCGATGCCAAGATCCTTCCATACAGCGAGACATTGCGACGTTGAACAGGACACTTGCACGAGTGCCGGATCCGGAGCGGAGATTGGGAGGGCAACAGGGCCACTCAGCACGCTGCCGTTCGCATCCAGGAATCGGAAGTAGAGACCGTTGAGGTTGCCGCTGACCACTGCGATTCGGTCCCCGGCAGTGGCGAAGACGGGTGCGTAAGGGCCCGAAAACAGTGCAGTTGGAGCTGGCAGCGTATCGAGCAATGCGCCGTCCAGCCCAAATCGCATCTGCCACCACGCACTACCATTCGTGTAGAACCCGACGCACGCTGTCGTCGTGCACCCGCCCCTCGGCGCAGAAGCGGGGTGGTTGTTGGGTCCCCACACATATGGGTCGGTCTGCGTCTCGGGACCGATCACTGGGTCGAGCACCACCGGATACGCCGCGGTGCTGACGACGTCCTCGGGAACCGAGAGTGAAATGTAGCCGTCCTCCCAACGGGCCTCGATGGAGGATCGGCGTCCGTCGGCATCGATCCAAGTGGCGTGGCCATAGATGACAGGCCCACCCGGCGACTCGAAGCGGAGGCCTCCGGCATGCGCTGAGGCCGAGTCCGTGCCGTCCACTTCCAGGCGAACCGTGAGGGGCCCGCTCCCCGGCGGCTCGTGCTCGACGGTCCAACCTTGCTCGACGCCCGCCCTGGTTCCGCGGAGCCACTCCGTCACGGGCGCGGATACACGTGCAAGGCCACCTTTGCCGTCGGTATGAAAGTCACCTCCACCAGTCCAGGTCCACCCTTCGCGGCGGAGCGAGGCCGTCGTGAACGTGATGCCGGGGGCCGGCAGCTCGCCCTCGATCGATCCCGCCGCGACGACGGTCACGCTTCGCTCGCTCGCACGCGCGTACCAGTGACTCGTCCCTGTTTCGTACGCACCGTCTTGGCTGCGCGGATAGAACGCCAGCCTCGCCCGTTCCATGGCATCGCCGAGTGAAATCTCGCGACCCATCCGTGCAGGCGCGTCGGCGGAGACAGAAGGCGCCTTCGGTGCCTGAGGAGTCGAGGCCGGAGCAGGCTCGTCGCCGCTGCACGAAGCGGACAGGAGCGTGAACCCCGCGATGCAGGCGCGAAGAGGCGAGATCGTCATGGAAGGTCCCTGGTCCGGCTTGAATTGGTTGGTGAAAGGATTCGTGAGCGGTGATCAAGTCCACCGTCGCGCTTCATCGCGTCGACTCGCGGCAAGGCCGCCAGAGCCAAGTTCACCTGCGCTGCGCTAGGCCGCGCCCTTCCCAGGCGCGTCTGGCGACTCTCCAATCTAACATTCTTTCCCCTCCTCGACGATGCTGCCGCACGGTCCCCCCTGGGGCGCTCACACCGAAGCTGCACCGATCGGATAGAGCCTCAGGAACAGGTCCAGAAGCGGAGCCCCGTCGGATCGAGCGAAGTACACGTTGAGCGCCTTGTTGTATTCGTCCTTGCACGCCTCGATCGGGATGGGCAGCAGGTCGAGCGCCACGAGGACATGGCTCATCATCAGCCGACTCGAGCGGCCATTGCCGTCCTCGAACGGATGGATGCGAATGATCTCAGCGTGGACCCGCACACCGAGCCAGATCCCAGCGCGCTCGTAGTCAGCCCGTGTGGGATTCGCGCGAAGCTCTGCGAGCTCTCGGAGGACCGACCGGAACACTTCCTCGAGCTCTCGCTGCACGTTGTCACGATGACTCGAACGGTTGGGACCGAACGCGAGGTACTCCTGTCCAAATCCCGGCCCGCGGATGCGTCCCGCATGGGAGCGTACGCCCTCGAAGAGTTGCGCGTGGAGCCACCTCAGAAGGTCGATGCTTGGCGGGAGCTCGACCAGCCGACGAGCGTGAACTTCGCGTACCAGGACGAGGAGGTTCTCGGTGAGCTGCCGGTTCTCTTCCGGCGTGTAGGAACGAACCGAGTCGGCGCCGCTGGTCAGGTCCGAGGAAGCCACGGCCGAGCGTCCACCCCTTCGATGCGCTGACTCGCGGCTACCTCACGCTCTGCCAAGCCGTGGATCTCGCCGCCGGCTCGCCGAAGTCGCTCCTCGCGTGCAGCAGCAAGGATCGCGTTGCGCTCATCGTCAGCAAGGCCGAGGGCTCCCGCGTCTCGACAGAAGCCGTGCTCCTCGAGAAATGCGACGGCGTCGGTCCGGCTGTGACCGAGCAGAGTGCTCACTTCGTCGAGGGAGAGCCGCCCTTCTGCATACGCTCTTCCGACGGTTCGTGCTGCCTCATCGTGGCTCGCGTCGTTTCGACGCGTGAACGCAACCAGTGCATCGAACGCCACCCGGCAGCGATGGGCGAGGTCAGGTTGGTCGAAGTCTTTGCCGAGCTGCTCGAGGTGCTCGATAGGGCAGAAGCCCACCAGCGAGCGGACGTATCGAACGACCAGGCCCAGGTCTGCGCCTGCCGGACGATCGGCGTGATTCGAGAACGGCGCCGGCTTCGGCAGCAGGTGAGCGTTCTCCTGGAGCACGACGGCCACGTCGAGCCTGGCGATGCTGCCGGCGAGCGACACGATGCGGTCCAACTTCGCAAATGCCTGAGCGAGCGTTCGCACTCCGAGCTCGGCCGCCGCCTCGTTCAGAGACGCGCAGACGAGTTGAAACTCGAGGATCCCGACGGAGCCTCGAAGGACAAGGTCAGGATCGACATCCTCGAGCTCGGCCTCCCTGAGCTTCAGCTCCTCTTGGCTCACGAGCCGCAACGACGCAGCTTGGTCCGCAAGCAGCAGGCCGGCCTGGCTCTCCATGCACCAAACATAGCGCATGAGATCTCCGGGTGGGCCAACGTTCCCGCGTTCAGCAGCGGGCGTGACGAAAATGCCTGATCGCGCGTCGACCCACCCGTCCGGTACGCATGGCGGCGATGGGCGAACGAGCCGCGGGACCTGAGGCCGCGTCGTGCGACCGAAGCGGGGGAGGTGGCCTTCAAGCCCGTGGCTTGGGTCGTATCGCCGGCGCCAACTTCCCGCGGCCGGCGGCGGTCGGCGCGCCCGTCAGCGCCGAGGCATCGCGTCTGGATGCACAAAAACCGGCCAGTCGCAGCGACATCGGTGAGCCATCTCGTTCGAACGGCCTCGCTGGAGCCACTCGCGGTCGATGGGTCGACGGGACTACGCGCGCAGCGAGCGCGCGCCCACGGCCCGCGCCCTCAACACCAACACGTGTAGTAGTTGCAGCTCGGATACCACCACCACCCGCAGGAGACCCGGTTCGCCGTGACCGCGTAGCAAACGCCCGCCACGACATCGAGGTACGGGTAGCACTGCTGCTGCGCGCAATCGGGATCAGGCTGGAAGCAACCCTGGTTGCAGACGCCGTTGCCGTAGAGGCCGTAGACGGCGCAGACGTCCTGGCTGCCGCCGCCGCCGCAGTCGGGATCGGCGTAGCCGCAATCGGCGTCGCACGCGCCGTCGCTGACGCAGCGGCCGCTCGGCGCGGTGCAATCGCCGCTCGGGCACATCATGCCCCAGCAGTCTTGATCTTCTTCGCACTGGCCGTCGCAGCCCGACGCTCCGCAATCGAGCGCGCGCGGCGCGGGCACGCCTTGCGCCTCGAGCCAAGGGGCGAGCACATCGAGCCGCTGGTAGTGCCCCGTGCTCAAGCACGACGGATCGCCCCACGACGTCACCCCGATCTGGTGCCACACGCCGCCGATTTCGGCGAACGCAGGTCCGCCCGAGTCGCCATGGCACGCGCCCTCGCCGTGGAAGTTGTAGACCAGCGTCTGTTGCGACAGCGACTCGAGCGTCACGCGCGCCAGCCGGCGAATGCCGGTGATGTGATCCGACGCCTGCCGCCCGTAGCCCACCAGCGTCATCTCGGTGCCGACCACCGCGCTCGGGCTGCCGAGGTGCACGTTCACCGGCAAGATGCCGGTGATCGGCGTCGCGAGCGACAGCACCGCGAGGTCCGAGCCGCTCTGCACGTTGCCCGACCATCCCGGCGCGACCGCGATGCCACTCACCACCGACGCAGCCGCCGGCGAGCCCAGGTCCGCGCCCAGCGTGAACGTCATCGAGCCCTGCGACTGGTTTTGCACGCAGTGCGCCGCCGTCAGCACCCGATCCTCGGCCACCAGCGTTGCCGTGCACATTCGCCCGGGAAGCGACCACCACCTCCGGAGCGTTCAAGCGAGTTGCCGGCAACTCGGCACCACGTCGCCGGCTATCGCGGCTTGATAGCTGGAGGGGACGTCCCAGCGGGCTCGCGCCACTTCAGGAGGTGCGCGGCGAACAACTTGCTCAGAAGATCCTCGTATCGCCCGACGTACTCGGCGAAGCGCGTGAAGTCGATGCACCGATCGCCGTCGGTGCTCTCCGGCTGAACGTAGAGGACCTCGACAGGTGAATCGAGCGTCGTGGGCATGACCCGCCGAAGGCGCTCGGTGAGCCCGGGCCTCGGTGCCGGGTACAGATACTCCTCAATGTCTCCCGGCATCGTCACGTAGCCGAGGCGCGCCAGTGAGCTCACGAGGTGGTGGTACTTTCCGTGAGAGGACGTCTTGCGAATGATCGAGCAGACGCCTTCGACGATTCTCCGAAAGCCAAGCTGCTTGGCCGTCTCCAGGTAATGGTCCTGCGCGTCCCGTCGTGACCCGCCGTCCGTCTTCAGCTCGACGAAGTAGACCTTGCCGCGGTCCTTGGTGAAGAGCGCATAGTCGACCTTGACCGACTTGTCCGTCGGCAGGTCGGGCCAAATCAAGTCGCGCTTGATCGGGAGCTCCGGTATCGGTTCTGCCTCCAGCGCGCTGCCGGTGATCTCCTCGACCAGGCCACACAGGTAGACGGAGAAGAAGATGTCGGCTCTGCGCTCGAGCTGGTAGTTCGGGAAGTGGCGCCAGCGGTCCAGGTTCTCGAACGCGGCGGAGAGAGGGTCCATCGAGGTGATGAGACGCCGGGCGGCGGGTTTCGTCGATGAGGTTCGGCGTGGCGGTGAGTGTTGCAGAGATCGCTCGGTTGCTGCGATCCTCGGCAGCAGATGCCCACATGGGACGCCGCCGTCGGCTGGACAGCGCCGCAACCGCGACTCGACTGGAAGGCGGCTGAGGCGTGGCAGCCGTCGCTCGACGCGCTTGCCAGCGTTACCAGGCGCGGTCTCCTCGCCGAGCTCGAGCGTTGGGACGCGGTCTTCGCCGGTCACGGTCTCGGTCTCGATCCTTCACGGACCGACTGGACACAGTTTCGTCCGTTGAGGTTGTCGCGCGAAGAGGACTGGTCGGACTGGCTCGCGCACCTTCTCGAGCACGCTCGAGACGCCGAGCTCGCTGCTCGCCTCTTCGCGAAGCAGGGTGAAGCGCGAGTCTGGAAAGTATCCCGCTGCGAGCGTGAAGTGACTGCCGGTGACTACCGCGCGGACCTCGTGGTGGAGCTCGAGGACGAGACGTGGCTGCACCTCGAGCTGAAGGTGGGCGATCTCCGCCTCGACAAGACCGTGGCGACGGGGGACCAGCTTCGGCGCCGCGCTTCGGGCATGTGTCGTGGGGATTGGCTGTTGCTACCCGATGAAGATGTCGACCAATGGCGCAAGCTGCTCGCCCAAGATGCGGCGTTCAAAGGCATCACAATCATCACTTGGCACGACGTTGCACGCGCCCTCCGCGGCGCTGCGCTCGCGCCCGGAGTCGAGACCGTTTGGCGCGCCTGGGCCTACACATTCCTGGGGGCGGTCGAGCAGCACCTCCTCGGGTTCGCACCAATTCCGCTCAATGCCGAGAGCTGGCGACCGTCTGCCAATGACGTAGGGCGGCTCAAGTTCTTCGAATCGATCAGGGAGGCAACATGATCGCCAGCGCAGAGATGGATGCGTTCTTCCGCGAAGGGCTCGCCCGCTACGCACCGGCGTCTGACGCGGTCGAGACCTTCGAGCGCGAGGTCCAAGAGCGTCTTCTCCGCACCCTCGAGGGGAAAGACGACTGGCGGAACTTTAGACCGAGGCGCGGCGAGCGCGGACGTGGCAAGGCCTTGTCGTCCGGCACGTGGAGTGGCGCCACCGGGCGAACGATCTTTGCGTTCCACCAATGTGCCGCGGAGAACGACGGTTACATCGACCTCAAGCTCTGGTGGGGCTCGCCCCGGGCGAGGGATGGGGTGCTCATCTGCGCCGGTCGATGGGACGCTGGCTACCGGCCGCGACACCTCGTGCTCGCCGACCCCGCGCCACCGATCGTGTGCGCACCCATCGACCAGGGAAAGGCGTACCTCTTCGCTCCGCTCGGTGCTGACGGCGACGTCGAGCGGCTGGGTCGCTTGATGCTGGATGAGCTCGACCGCGCGCTGGGGTGAGGTTTGTCGGTCGAGCCGGTGCCCGGGAAATTGCCATTGGGTCCGCCTTTACGCCCTTTACGTTGATATGGAACGACCCCGCCAGTTCTTTCTAATGGGTGCGGTCACATTCTTGTTCTCCTTCTTCGGTGCTGGTGAGGTGGGCGAATCAGTGGTCGAGCTGAGCTTTTTCGACGATTGATCACGCTGATATCCGAGGATCGGCCTTGGCCGCCTTCATGGTCATGATTCGTCGGGAGCTGCCTCGCACTGGGCTCGTGGATTGGGACCACACAACGTACTCGAGGATTCTCCTATCCGTCGCCGCGCTCGACCCCTGAATCGCTCACCTCACGTTGGCTATCTCTCAGGCCGTGAGCTCAGGCTGTTGCTCGTTTGCCTTCCTGAAGCTCGACCTCACGAGCCATCGCCCAGATGAAGCCAATGAGCTCCCGTGCGACCGCGGTGACGACCTTGGCCTTGGGTTTCGCCTTCGCGGTGAGCAGCCAGTAGCGGCGGTGGAGCCGGTCCTGTGCGCGCCAGGCCATCGCCGCGACGCTCGGCGAAAGGCTGCCTTGGAGGTCGCGCTGGCGCTTCGCCAACCTCGGTCGATGGCGGTAGTGCCAGGCGGACTCCACGAGCACGCGTCGGAGGTGCGAGTTGCCGGTCTTGGTGATCGCGCCGCGCTTGCTCTTCTTGCCGCTCGAGTGCTCGGAGGGAACGAGCCCGGTGTAGCTCATGACCTGGGCCGCGTGCGCGAATCGACTGAAGCTGCCGATCTCGGTGGCCAGCGTGACGGCTGTCAGCTTCGCAACGCCTCGAATGCGGATTTCGCGTCACGTGAGCAGCTGTTTCGCGACGACGTGAGCGGCTGTTTCGCGGCAGCGTGAAACGGAGCGAAGCGACGCCTGACGTCGGGTGC
>JBGTSH010000204.1:0-18637 GCA_041940405.1 Polyangiaceae bacterium | reverse complement strand
ACCCGGCGCTGCGCGATGGGGCGCACGCTCGCGAGGACCCGAGCGAGGGCGTCGGGGGTGTGCGCGTAGTCGACCAGCACCACGACGTCGTCGCGCTCGGGGTCGTCGCAGCGCTCGAGGCGGCCCGGCACCGAGACAGGCGTCGAAAGAGCCGCCGAGATCGTGTCCACGTCGACGTCGAGGCAGAGGCCGATCGAAGCCGCACAGAGGAGGTTCTCGACGTTGTGGGCGCCGACGAGCGGGCTCGCGATCGAGAGCTCGCCGGAGGGCGTGGCGGCGCGGAGACGAATGCCGGGCGCGCCGGTCGCAGCGCGCATCTCGAGGTGCGTCGGATAGACGTCGGGCGTTCCTACGTCGGCAGCGCTCGAGTACGAGAGCGTCCGCGTTCCCGGCGGGACCGCACGAAGAAGCTCGGCGCCGTAGGCGTCCCGGACGTTGATCGCCGCAGCGCTGGGGCCGAGCTCCGCGAAGAGCCGCATCTTCGCAGCCGCGTAGCCCTCCATCGTGCCGTGGTAGTCGAGGTGATCCTGGGTGAGGTTGGTGAACGCAGCGACGCGGAAGCGAACCGCGTCGGCGCGCTTCGCCGCGAGGGCGATGCTCGAGACCTCCATCACGAGGTGCGTCGCGCCCTGGTCACGCATCTCGCGAGCGATGCGGGCGAGCTCGTCCGCCTCGGGGCTCGTGTGGACGCTCGGCTTGATCCAGCCGCCGAGCTCGGCGCCGAGGGTCCCGATGGTCCCGCACTTTCCTCCTGAGGCCTCGACGATCGCCCGCGTCAGGAGCGTCGTCGTCGTCTTGCCGTTCGTGCCGGTAATCCCGACGACGTCGAGCCCGAACGTCGGATGGCCGTAGACCGCGGCGCTCGCGAGCGCGAGCGCGAGCGGGACGTCGTCGACCTCGACCAGCGGCGTGGAGCCGGGCGAAGTGGCGCCGCGCCGAGCGATGATCGCCGCCGCGCCGCGCTGCATCGCTTCGTTCAAGAACGCGAGGCCGTTCACCCGGCCGCCTTCGCGTGCGACGAACACGTCGCCGGGCTCGATGGCGCGCGAATCGTGGCGCACGCCCGACACGAACGTTTGCGGCGATCCCGACGCGAGCGTGGCACCTGGGATCTCGCGGACCAGGTCCGCGAGACGTGACGCCGGAGACGGCGTCGAAACGGGCAGCGGGCTCGGGGCGGAACGACGCATCACGTGGGCGGCTCGAAGATCAGGTGGATGGTGGTCCCGCGCACGACGGCGCTCCCCGCGGCCGGCTCCTGCCGGAGCACGCGGCCCGTCCCCTCGACGCGCGTCCCGAGGCCGAGCGCGCCGAGCTGCTTGAGCGCCTCGCGCACAGGGAAGCCCGCGAGATCGGGAACCTCGACCTCGCCTGCCTTGAGCGCACGCCGAGCAGGCTTCGGCGGGGCCTCACCGGGGGCCTCACCCTTCGAGAGGGCTTTGTACGCAGCCTCGGCCGGATCCGCCGTCTTGGCGATCTCGGCCGCGGCGGGCTTCGAGTCGTCCTTCTCGGTGGGCGTCACGCCGGCGTAGCGCAGCGCCATCTCGGCGACGCGGCGGAACACCGGGGCAGCGACCGATCCACCGGCGTAGGTACCGGCCATCGGCTCGTCGATCGCGATCGCGATCGCGAAGCGCGGCTTGTCCGCCGGCACGAAGCCTACGAACGACGCGACATAGTGCGTGTCGGTGTACCTGCCGGTCTCCTGATCGATCTTCTGCGCGGTCGCCGTCTTGCCCGCGACACGGAATCCGGGGATGGCGGCTTCGACGCCGGTGCCCTCACCCTCGGTGACCGAAACGAGCATCTCCGAGAGCAGGCGTGCAACCGACGGTCCGACGGAGGCGCGGCGAACGCGCGTCTTCGGCTCGTCCAGCGTGACGCCGGTGGAGTCGGTGACGCGCTTGACGAGGATCGGCTCGACGAGCTTGCCGCGGTTCGCAATCGCGCTGACGCCGAGCGCCAGCTGCATCGTCGTGACGCTGATGCCTTGCCCGAAGCTCGCCGCCGCCGTCTCGACCTGAACCCACGGCCGCTCGCGCGGACGCAGCACGCCGATCGACTGCCCGGGTACCGGGAGGCCCGGCGGCTCGCCGAAGCCGAAGCGACGGAAGCCCTCGTAGAGGCGCTGCTGCCCGAGGCCGAGGCCGATCTTCGCGCTGCCGATGTTCGACGAGAACTGCAGGACCTGCGTTGGCGTCAACCACTTGTGGACGTGGGTGTCATGGATGACGATGTTGTCAATCGGCATGTGCCCGCCCTCGCAGTAGATCGGCTCGGTGGGGCTGATCGTCTTTTGTGCGAGCGCGATCGCGAGCGTGAAGATCTTCATCGTCGACCCGGGCTCGAAGCGATCGACGACCGCGCGGTTGCGGCGGTGATCGGGATCGGCCGATCCGTAGTCGTTCGGATCGAAGCCGGGCGCGCTGGCCATCGCGAGGATCTCGCCGGAGACCGGATCCATCACGACGATCGATCCGCCGTGCGCCTCGTAGGTGCGGAGCGCCGCCGCGAGCTCGCGCTCGGCGGTGTGTTGGATCGCGCGATCGATCGTGAGGTGGACGTTGTGGCCCGCGAGCGCCGCCTCGGTCTCGAGCCCCTCGCTGAAGATCAAGCGGCCGGAGCGATCGCGAAGGCCGTGCACTTCGGCCGGGCGCCCCTTGAGCTCGCTGTTGAGCGAGAGCTCGAGACCCTCTCGACCGTCGCCGTCAGGCGCGACGAAGCCGAGGAGCTGCGAAGCGAGACCCTTGTTCGGGTAGAAGCGATGACCTTCGCCCTCGATCGTGAGGCCCTTGATCGGCTTGCGCGTCGAGCGGTCCGAGAGAGCGCGCACCGCCGCGACCTCATCCTCGGAGACGCGCCGCTTGAGCCAGAGGAACCGGCGGCGACGGGAGATCTTGTCGCGGACATCATCCTTGTCCAAGGAGAGCGCTTGCGCGATCCGTTCCGAGTACTCCTCGATGACCATCGGAACGTACTTCTCCTCGATGCCGCGCAGCATCTCGACGGCATCCATCGAGATGCTCGGGACCTCGACGCTCTCGGCGAGAGGCGCACCGTTGCGGTCGTAGAGCGTGCCACGCTTGGGCTGGATGTGCAGGCGGCGCTGGCGCTGCTTCTCGGCCAGTTCGAGCCAGAGGGCGCCGTCGCGGTTCTGAATTCGATCGGCGCCGGAAAGCACGAAGCCGAGACCGAGCCCCATGAGGCCGCAGATCAGCGCCATGCGCAGCTTGATCCAGCGGGCACGATCGGGCCGGACATTCTTCAAGGGGCGGGGCCCTCCGGCGCGGGCTGCTCACCGGGCGCGCCCGCGACGTTGCGTCGCGACGCAGGGACGGGCGCATCCGGAAGGACGATCACCCGCTCCGGAGGCGGCGGCGTCATGCCGAGCAGCGTCCGAGCCACCATCTCGACGCGATCGGGCGTTCTGTAACTCGCCGCCTCGAGCGACAAGACGCGCTTCACCTCGCGGAGGCGTGCCTGCTCCTTGCGGGCCTTACCGAGCTTGTAGCCGATGTCGACCGTGCGCCCGCGCAGGCCCAGGTGCACCACGAAGGCGACCACGGTCGCGAGGACCGCGAGCGTCCAGAGCGCGACGAAGGGGCGCTGCTTCATTGTTCCGCTCCCTCTGCGAGGAGCCTGGCCGCGCGCAGCTTGGCGCTGCGGGCGCGCGGGTTGCGGGCGAGCTCGGCGTCGGTCGCGACGACCGGCTTCTTGGTGAGGGGCTCCCATGCCGGCGAATCCTTGAACGCCCGCTTCACCAGTCGGTCTTCCAGGGAGTGGAACGAGATGATCGCCAGCACGCCGCCGGGCGCGAGAACTTCGGGCGCGGACGCGAGCAGCGCTTCGAGCTCCTCGATCTCGCGGTTGACCGCGATCCGGAGCGCCTGAAACGTCCGCGTCGCCGGATCCACACCGCCGATCCGTGCCGGCCCCACCGCTCGGACCACCGCGCGCCTCAGATCCGCGGTCGTCGAGAGCTCACCGGCCGCCTCGGCCTGCTTGATGCAGCGGGCAACGCGGCGCGACCTGCGCTCCTCGCCGAGCTTGAAGAGCACGTCCGCGAGCTCGTCGTCGGAGAGGCCGGCGATCAGCTCGCGCGCGGTCTCGCCGCTCGTCGGATCCATCCGCATGTCGAGCGGCCCGTCGTGCCGGAAGCTCATGCCGCGCTCGGCTTGGTCCAGCTGCATCGAGCTCACGCCGATGTCGGCGAGGATCCCGTCCACGCGCTCGAGACCGAGATCGCGCGCGACCGACGCGATGTCGCTGAAGCGCGCTTTGACCGGACGGAAGCGCGCACCGAACCGCGCGAGGCGCTCGGATGCGAGCTCGAGCGCGCTCGGGTCCTGATCGAGACCGATGACCTTCGTCCCGGACACGCGGAGGATCGCTTCGCTGTGCCCGCCGGCGCCGAGCGTCGCGTCGACGAACACCTTGCCCTCGCTCGGGTCGAGCGCGGCGAGCACCTCGGCGCGAAGCACCGGGACGTGCGGAGATTCCTGCGGCGGCGGCGGTGCGGAGCTCATGGGGACGACGTTGAGGACGTTCACGGTTTCACCGAAAGGAGGGCGGCGCCCGTCAGAGACCGAGCTTTCCCAGCGACGCGCGAAGCTCGCGGAGATCCGCGGCGGACTTCTGACGCGACAAGGCTTCCCACTGCTCTCTGGACCAGAGCTCGGCCTTCTGACCGTGCCCGAGCCACAGAACGTTCTTCGACAACGACGCGTGATCGCGGAGCGTCGGCGGGACCAGGATGCGCCCCTGCTTGTCGAGCTCGCACTCGACCGCCGCCGACACGTAGAAGCGCCGAAACTCGATCACCTGCGCGTCGAACGCGTTGAGCTGCGACAACTTCGCCTCGAGCTCCTCCCACGCTTTGATCGGGTAGACGTCGAGACAGGGGTCGCCGAGCGCGGGCGTCATCACGAGCCGCGGATCGCTCGCGCCGGCAAGCACGTCGCGAAAGCGCACCGGAAGGCTGGTGCGCCCCTTGTCGTCGATGGCGTGCTCGAAGTGACCGCGGAACATCGGGGGTTTGGAGGGATGGGCCTGCTTGCCACTTCCTCCCACTATTTGCGGCCACGCTACGGAGGCACCCCGATCGTGTCAACAGGATGGGGCGTTTTCTGGAGCTAGCCGCGCACATGTGCTACCGGCATCGCCTTACATATTCATAGCTGACTTGGCAAACTTCCTTGAGAATCCTCCGGTCGTGGGAAGAAGTGGGAAACGATCGCCAGCAAAGCCCTCTTTAGGGCATTGACAGACCGATCGCCGTCGAGGGGGGCGACAACACAAGCGCGCGAGAGATCGGAGCTCCCATGTCGAGCCACGGCACCGCGTTTGATCGCCGCAACATGCAAAGCGGGGAGGCGGGGAGGCGGGGAGGCACGAGAATTTAGGGTCTCTGCCTGCGCCTCCGTGCTGAAGCGTCCCTCGAGGCGTGACGATCTCTGGGGGGGTAGCGGATTTCCGTTCGACCAGATCGCCGAGGCGCGAAGCGCCGAGGGCGAACTCCTGGTCGGACGCGAAGCGTCCGACGCGCTCCCCGCCTCCCCGCTTTGCACGCCCACAAAGATCAAACGCGGCGCCTGGCTCGACCAGGGCGCCGCGATGATGACGTTCCCGTTAGTACAGTGCTTACTGGCCGCTGAACGAGAACGGGATGTTGATCGACGCGCCCTCGTCGGACGGCGGGAAGCTCCAGCCTTTGACGCTGCCGGCGACGCAGCTCGCGAGGCCGGGGTAGTGCGTCTCGGAGCCGCCGGCGCTCGCGCTGGTGACCGAGCCGCTCGGGCCTACTTTGAGCGTCACGCTCACCTTGGCGTTCGACGGCGCGCCCGGGCCGCGCGCGTCGTAGGCGGGAAGCCAGCAGCGCCGCGTGATCATCGGTTTGTTGCGGCTGACGACGCCGTTGATCTCGCCTTCGGTCAGTGCGCCGCCGCCGCTCGGCGGGGGCGTATCGCTGCTGGGCCCACCGGGCGTGGGGTTGAAGCCTGTCTTGTCGATCGGCGCGCCGGGCTCGCCCGTCTTGGCGCCCGGAGGCAGCTGACCACCGGGACGCGGAACCCCGCCCGGCCCGGGCTCGAGGATGATCGTCGCGCCCGGCTCGGCCGCTGCGACCGAGCTCGCGGCAGCGGACGGCGGCGGCGGCGGCGAAGCACCGAGCGGTGCGTTGCCGGTCGGCTGCACCGTCGGCGTGCCGGTCGCGACGGGAGCCGCTGGTTGCCGCAGGAAGAGCGCCCATGCGGCGACGCCACCGAACGCGGCCGCCATCGCGATGAGGGCCCACGCTGCCGGCGGAAGTCCGCGACGTCGGCGGTCGGCAGGCAGGCTGGTCGGCGACAGCTCGCTCACCGGCGGAGGCGGGATGCTCGGCGAGTGCCCGGACGTCAGACCCGCGGTGGTCGTGAGGCCGTAGCCGCTCGGCGCCGCCGCGGGCACTGCGAGCGGATCACCGAACGGCGACGACGGCGCAGCGGGAGGCGCGAGCGGCGCCAGGCCCGGCGATGACGCGGTCGGCAGGGCCGGGTTGCTCGACGAGCGAACCAGATCGAACGGCATGCTCAGCGCGGGAGCCGGGACCGCCGGTTGCGATGCGGCGCTCGGGGCCGGCGCGGGAGGCGACGCGATCACGGGAGCGGCAGCCGGCGACGGCGCGGGCGTGAAGTTGGCTCCCGAGGGACGCGGCGTCGGTGAGACGACCGCAGGCAAGCTCATGCGGCTCGCGCGCGTCTGCTTTGCCTCTTCGACGAGGTTGAGGAGCGGCGGGATGCTCTTGATCGCTTGCCACTCGTCGAAGCCCTCGCGCCAGACGAGGGAGTCACCGTCGACCTGGTTCGCGGCTGCTTTGTCGCGAAGCACCGCGAGGCGAACCGGGCCGAGCGGGACGCCGCCGATGCCGACGTACCAGTCCTCGGTCGGCAGCGGCGACGGATCGGGGCTCGGGGCGGTGGCGACGGCGCGAACGAAGCCCGCGTGCAGACCGGGGCTCGAAGGCGAGTGCATCGGCACCGCTGCGAGCGCGCCATTTCCTGACGAGAGACCTGCGCCCGCTGCCGAAGGGCGCGGCGGCGGCGCCGAGGAGCGCATCGAGGCGCGAGCAGGCGGCACGATGCGCGGACCGCCGGCGGGCCGCGGGGCCGCGCCGAGGCGAGGCGCTGCGCCCAATCTTGGCCCTTCTGAGCGCGAAGAGTCCGGCCTCGGCGACTCGGGCGGCTGCTCCTGCTGCTGTTGCATGTCGAAGAACGGGGACCGGCGGATCACGGTCGCGCCGTCATCGCCGGAAGGGTCGTTCTCGAGGGATCCGAGCCCGCCTGCAGACGCGCCGTGGCTGCCGGAATCGGCGGCGAGCATCGCGCTGAGCGGCCTTGCCGGCGGGGTCGCTCGGACCGGCTCGGGGGCGCTGCCGGTGGCCGGCTCGACCGGTAGCTTGGCCGAGACCGAGCTCTCGGTGACGGTGGCCGCGACCTGAATCATCTCGCCGCACCGCCGGCACTTCATCCGGAGCGTGCGTCCGGCGACCTTGTCGTCGCCGATTTGGTACTTGGCCTTGCAGTTTTCGCAGACGAACTTCACCGCTGCGCCGCCTCCGGAGCTGTTCGGTACTTTAGACGATCGATCGCCAGGTTGCCCATGATAACCGAGGCAGAAAACCGCCCCGCGGGATTTTTACCAACCCCCTTTCGGGTGGGTTTATCGCTCTGACATCCCGCGCAAGATCGCGCCCGCTCGGAGCAGGCATCAGAGGAGCGAAACAATGTGCTCCTTGATGGTGCGCTTGGTCGCCTCGTCTGGCGCAACGTTGAGCGCGCGTTCCCACGCCTCGACTGCTTTGTTCCGGAAACCGGCCTGCTGGTAGAGGATTGCCAGGTTCTTGATGCTCGCGAAGTGGTGGCTTTGGATCTGCACCGCGCGCTCGAGCTGCTCGATGGCGTCGTAGATCTGGCCGCGTTTTCCGTAGAGCAGGCCGAGATGAAACCGCAGCCGGTAGGCGAGCGGATCGATCTTCACGCCACCTTCGAGGAGCTCCGCCGCCTTCGTGATGTCCCCGGCGTGGTACGCCGCCACGCCCTCTTTCAGGAGGCGCTCGGCTTCGGCGCTCATCACCTCGGGGTCGACCTCGGGCTTTCGAGCTTCGAACGAGCGCTCGACGAGGGCGATGAGGTCGTTCACCTTGAAAGGTTTTTCGAGGAACGCGTCGACGCCGTAGCTCTGCTTGGCGTCCTGCGCGATGCGCCAGCCGCGGTACACCGCCGAGACCATCACGATCGGGATGTGCCCGTAGCGCGACGATCCCCGGATCCTCTTCGCGATGTCGAAGCCGTGAACCTCCGGGAGCATCGCATCCAAAATGACGAGATCGGGGGCCTCGAGCTTCACCATCTGGAGCGCGAGCTTGCCGCGGTCGGCCTCGACGACCTCGTGACCGCGCTCCTGGAGGATCTTGCGGATCATGCGCCGGATGTCCGGTTCGTCGTCGACGACGAGGACCTTCTTCTTCTCGCCGCGCGGCGGAGGTCTGCTCGACTGACGAGGCAGCTCGGTCACGACCGAGAGCTCTTCGGCGACGTCGCCGAAATCGGCCTCGGCCATCTCGGCTCCGACGGCGCGCTGCATCTTCTCGTCGACGACCACCGGGTGCTGGACTGCGGGGAACGCGCTGCCCGATGGTCGGAACATCGCGGTCTCGGTGTTCGCAGGCTCCGCGCGGAACGCCGCTGCGGGCTTGGTCGGCGGGGCCGCCGCGGCCGCGGAACGCACCGGCGGCGGAGGCGGCTTCTTCGGCAACTGCAGCTCACGCGTGTGCGGCCGCTTGTCGAGCACCACCTCTTCGCGGGCGGCCCCGAGACGTGGGGCCGGCGCGGCGACGGGGACGGGCGCCGCCGCCTTGTACTGCGACGGATCGAGCCCGGCGCGCTCGATCACCTGGGCGGGACAGCCCTGCGCGACGTAGTGTGAGTCGCCACGATCCCGCGCGTCGTAGGCGTCCCGGATCGTTCGAAGGAGCTGCCCCTCGAGCGCGATGTACGCGAAGACGCGCTTGCCGGTGACGAACTCGAGCTCCTCGAGGACCTTGCGATCCTCGGGGTTGGCCATCGCCAAAAAGACCCGATCGGGCCGCTCGAGCACGGGCAAGAGCTTGTGAACGAGGGCGATGTCGCGCGGGATCGTCCCGAGGTGCTCGAGGAGGATGCAGACCTGGTTGAGGTCGATCCCCGGAACGCCTCGCTGCGCCGAGAGCGCCTTGAGGGCTTCGAGCTCGGAGACGAGGCCTTCTTGGATGAGCCGGGTCGCGAGAGGCGCGGACCCGGGACGCTGCTGAGCGAGGACCCGATCGAGATCAGCCTGGCTGATCGCTCGTTGCTCCAAGAGGATGCGGCCGAGGGCCTTCTTGGGTTGGTCGCTCATCCGGCGAAACGCCGAGGTTACGATGCCTCTTCGGGGTTATCCACCCTCAGGAGGCGGCCCCTCGCCGGCGGCGCTCCAGCGGGCGACAAAGCTCTGGAAGGTGCCGGATGCGATGGCATCGGCCGCCTCGCGGGTCAGCTGGCCGTATAGGTAAAGGTTATGCTCCGAGAGCAGGCGGAGCGCGAGGATCTCGCCAGCCAGGTAGAGGTGGCGGAGGTACGACCGCGCGTAGCCGCCGCGGCACGCCGGGCAGCCGCACTCCGGATCGAGGACGAGGCGGTCGTCCTTGTACCGAGCCTGCTTGATCACGATCCGCCCGGTGCGAAGGAGCGCTTGTCCGTTCCGCGCGTTGCGCGTCGGCAGGACGCAGTCGAACATGTCGACGCCCGCACCGATGGCGATGACGAGATCGCGCGGCGTTCCGACACCCATCAGGTAGCGAGGGCGGCGCGGGTCGAGCGCCGGCGCCACCTCCGGCAGGGCTGCGTGCATCGACTCGATCGGCTCACCGACGCTGAACCCGCCGAGGGCGAGCCCTTCGAACGGCAGCTCGCCGAGCTCGGCCGCGTGGTCCTTGCGGAGGGCCACGTCGCACCCGCCCTGCACGATGCCGAACACCGCTTGATCGGGCCGCCTCGCGGCGAGGCAGCGCGCAGCCCAGCGCGTGGTGGTGGCGCAGGCGCGCGCGATCTCGTCGCGCTGCGCACCGCCGGGCGGGCAGACATCGAGCTGCATGGCGATGTCCGCGCCGAGCAGCCCCTGTACCCGCATCGCTTCTTCGGGCGTGAGGGCGTGCTTCGAGCCATCGAGGTGCGATCGAAAGACGAAGCCGTCCTCGGAGACGGTGCGGCGGTCCGCGAGCGAAAACGCCTGAAAACCGCCGGAATCGGTGAGCATCAGGTGCGGCCAGCGGGTGAACTCGTGCAGCCCGCCGTGGGCTGCGACCGCCTCGGCGCCGGGGCGCAACCACAGGTGGTAGGTGTTGCCGAGGACGATGCGCGCGCCGGTCGCCGCTACTTCGGCCGGCGTCAGCGTCTTTACCGAGCCTTGCGTACCGACGGGCATGAACGTAGGCGTACGCACGACGCCGCGGCTCGTGCTGATCTCGCCCGTACGCGCGAGGCCGTCGGAAGCAGTGACGCGGAAAGCAAACGAAGGTGTCATGATGCGTCGTCTCGCCGGAGGAACATGGCGTCGCCGTAGCTGAAGAAACGGTAGCTCGACTGGACCGCGTGCGCGTACGCCGCGAGCACCCGCTCGCGCCCGCCGAACGCGCATACGAGCGCGAGGAGCGTCGACTTCGGGAGGTGAAAGTTGGTGAGGAGGGCGTCGACGACCCGGAACGCGTATCCCGGCTGGATCAAGAGCCGCGTCCGTCCCTCTGTCCTCTGGACCCGTCCCGGCGCGTCGGGATCGGCGGCCGATTCGAGCGCCCGCACCGAGGTCGTCCCCACGGCGACCACCGGGCGCCCACGCTCGCGAGCGCGCGCGACCGCAGCCGCGGCCTCTTCGGGAACGACGAACGTCTCTTCGTGCATCGGATGCTCGTCGAGGTCGTCGACCTTCACCGGCTGAAAGGTCCCGAGCGAGACGTGGAGGGTCACCGAGGCTACCTCGACGTTGCGCGCAGCGAGCTCCGCCAGCACGCGCTCCGAGAGATGGAGCCCGGCCGTCGGCGCTGCGACGGCGCCCGGAGCTCGGGCGAAGATCGTCTGGTAGCGAACGCGGTCGTCGGCGTCGTCGGCGCGGCCGATGTACGGCGGAAGCGGCACGTGCCCCGCCCGCTCGAGCGCCGCTGCGACGTCGCCGTCGGGAGCCTCGAGGTCGACGAGCAGCGTGCCGTCCGCCATCGCTTCCACGATCGTGACCGAGAGGCCGCCGTCGATCGCGACCGTCGCGCCGGGCCTGAAACCCTTCGACGATCGTCCGAGCGCCTTGTAGCGCGCCTCTCCGCCGGCCTCGCGACCGACGAGGAGGATCTCGACCTTGCCGCCCGAGGGCTTGTGACCGAAGAGCCGCGCAGGAATGACGCGGGTGTCATTGACCACCAGCAGCGATCCCGGCGCGATCACCTCGGCGAGGTGCCGCACCATCCGGTCCTCGAGCGCCCTGCCCGCGCCCATCACGAGCAGGCGCGCACCGTCACGCTCCTCGGCGGGGCGTGAAGCGATGAGCTGCTCGGGCAGCGCATAGTCGAGCTGGTCGATGCGCACGCCGCCGATCTAAATCGCGAAGCGCGATTAGGCTACAGGTTACAGGTTTCAGGCTTCAGGAAAGACCGGATTCACCGCTGAAACCTGGAGGCTGACACCTGAAGCCTGACCGAGCTTCAAGCTCGGTCGTCAGGGCGAGCCCGACGAGGGATACGTGATCCCGAGGCGGGTCATCTTGCGCCAGAGCGTCGTCGCGCTGATGCCGAGGGACTCGGCGGCGCGGTCGCGGCTGCCCTCCATCTCGCGCAGGGCGCCCTCGATCGCTTGCCGCTCGGCGCCGTCGACGACGTCCGCGAGCGTCCGGCCGCCGGCGCCGGTACGCGCCGTCTGGGTCGGCGTCGGGAGCACGTCGTCGACCGTGATGACGCCGCCGCCGGAGAGGGCGACCGCCTGCTCGACCATGTTCTCGAGCTCTCGCACGTTGCCGGGGAAGTCGTACCCCATGAGCGCTTCGTAGACGCCGTCGGCGAGGCGCGCCCGCTGGTTCATCTTGCGGTTGTACTTCTCGAGGAAGTGGGAAAAGAGGAGCGGGATGTCTTCACGGCGCTCGCGGAGCGGGGGGAGGACGAAGCGCGCGACGTTGAGGCGGTAGTAGAGATCCTGTCGAAAGCGCTTCTCTGCCACGGCCGTGAGAAGGTCCTGGTTCGTCGCGGCGACGATGCGGACGTCGACGCGGATCGGCTTGTTCTCGCCTACGCGCCGGATCTCGTGCTCTTGGATCGCGCGGAGGAGCTTCGCCTGGAACGACAGCGGGGTCTCGGTGATCTCGTCGAAGAAGAACGTGCCGCCCTCGGCCTCTTCGAAGAGGCCTTTGCGCGCGCTGATCGCGCCGGTGAAGGAGCCGCGCGCGTGACCGAAGAGCTCGCTCTCGAGCAGGGTCTCGCTGATGGCTGCGCAGTTGACCGGAACGTACGGGCGGTCGGCGCGCTTGGAGTTCGCGTGGATCGCCTTGGCGACGAGCTCTTTGCCCGTGCCCGACTCGCCCTGGATGAGGACCGTCGCGTCGGTGGGGGCGACCTTGACGATCCTGCCGAGCACGTCGCGGATGGCTTGCGATCGGCCGACGATGTTCTCGAAGCGGTAGCGCTCCTTGAACTCGGTGGTGAGAAGCTGAACCTGACCGGCGAGGTGGCGCTTTTCGATCGCGCGCTGCACCTTCACCAAGAGCTCTTCTTCGGTGAACGGCTTTTGGATGTAGTCGAAGGCGCCGAGCCGCATCGCCTCGACCGCGCTCTCGATCGTGCCGTACGCCGTCATGACGATCACCTCGGTGTTCGTCTCGGCTTCTTTCACCGCGCGAAGGACGCTGATGCCGTCCTGCGAGCCCATGCGGAGGTCGGTGAGGACGAGGTCGAACGCGCCGCGAGCGCCGAGCTCGGCGCCTTGGACGCCGTCGCCGGCCTCATCGACTTCATAACCGGCGCCACGCAGCATCATGGCGAGCGTCGTGCGCATGTTGCGCTGATCGTCGACGACGAGGACTTTTGCCATGAAACCCCAGCGCGTTTCTACCCCACTCGGGGGATACAGGCCAGGCTCGACCGACTCGGACCAATCACGGTGGCGTTACGCTACCGCCGATCCTACCGCTCGCTCTACCGCTCAATCGTGCAGCTGCTGCGCCAGGTAGTGCTTTTCGCCGAGGGTGGCGATGAGGCCCAGCTGCGTCTCGAGCCAGTCGACGTGCTCCTCTTCCGCTTCGAGGATGTCGGCGAGCAGATCCTCGCTCGTCCGGTCCCCCTTCTCGCGGCAGAGGGCGATGCCTTCACGGAGGCGCTTGATGGCGTGGTGCTCGAGCGCGAGATCCGACTTGAACTGCTCGGGCACCGTCTCGCCGATGTGGAGCTTGTCGAGCCGCTGGAGGTTCGGGAGCCCCTCGAGGAAGAGGATGCGCTCGATGATCTCGTCGGCGTGCTTCATCTCGTCGATGCTCTCGTCACGCACCTTCTTTGCAAGGGCGTTGTAGCCCCAGTTCTTGCACATCTTCGCGTGCAAAAAATACTGGTTGATGGCGACGAGCTCCCCCGCCAGGACCTCGTTCAAGACGTCGATGATCTCTTTGTGGCCCTTCATGGATCACGAGCGTTCGCCGAACGACGCTGCCCGGTCAAGCCGAGATCAACTGTCGGGAATGAAAGTCAGGATCGAAGCGAAGTGAAAATCACATTCGCTCTCGACGCGCGCCGCGAGCTTCGCGATCTACGCCGCGGATTCGACGTCGTCTGAAGACGATGCCGTCAGGTACGGGAGGCGGCGCTTGACCGGGCACGCCTCGGCCTGAGGCTGGCCACCGGCCCCTGCCTGACCACGCTGCACCATCTCTGCGATCTCCGGACGGCAGGAGCCGCAGCGCGAGCCAGCGCCCGTACAGGCGACGACGTCTTCGACGCTCTGGGCCCCTTGATCGATCGCACCGCGAATGGCCCTGTCGGTCACACCCAGGCAGCAGCAGACGAACATCGAAGTTGAACATAGCTTTCAACTTCGACAAGCGCAAGCGCCCTGGTGGGGCGCCCTTGCAAGGCTGATCGAGGCCCATCGCGGCCCCGAATTTGCCTTGAAATACGAGCCAATGACCGCGTCGGCTACCGCCACGGGGCACAAGACCACGCGCCGCCCGCTCGGCCCAGCCCACCTGCCGGGCGCGCGGAAGCGCAGGGCCGCCGAACTCTCGCCTGCCCTGTGCACCCTCGTGACGGACGCTCCGGAGGGCGAGGCCTGGATCCACGAGATCAAGCTCGATGGGTACCGGCTGCTCTGCTCGAAGAACGGTGCGCGCGTTCGGCTCACGACGCGGTCGGGGCTCGACTGGACGTCGCGCTTTCCGGCGATCGAAGCGGCGATGCACGAGCTTCCAGTCGACGAGATCGTCCTCGACGGAGAGGCGGTCCTCTTCGACGAACAGGGCCGTACCTCGTTCCAGCGGATGGTCGACGCGATCCGCAAAGCGCCGGCGGCGATCGTCCTTCAGGCCTTCGACCTCTTGCGCGTCGACGGCTGGGACGTCCGCGGCGCTCCCCTCGTCGATCGCAAGCGCCTCCTCTCGGAGGTCGTCGGCCAGAGACCCACGAAGGCGATCACGGTGGCCGATCACGTGGTCGGCAACGGACCGCGCGTGTTTCACGAAGCCTGCAAGAGCGGCGTCGAAGGCATCGTCTCGAAACGCGGCGACGGTGCCTACCCTGTCGGACGAACCAAAGAGTGGCTCAAGATCCGATGCGGCAAGCGACAGGAGCTCGTCGTCGTCGGCTTCACCGATCCGAAGGGCTCGCGTGCGGGGATCGGCGCGCTCCTTCTCGGCGTGTACGACGACGGCAAGCTCCGCTACGCGGGCAAGGTCGGAACGGGCTTCTCGACACGAACGCTCGAGGAGCTGCGAGAGCGGCTCGAGCCGCTCGGCGTCGACCGCCCGCCGGTGGTCGGTGCGCCACGCGTGCGCGGACAGCACTGGACGCGACCCGAGCTCGTCGCCGAGATCGGCTTTACCGAGTGGACGCGCGACGGCCGCGTGAGGCACCCGACTTTCCTCGGCCTCCGCGAGGATAAGCCGGCCCGGAAGGCCGTGCGCGAGCGCCCTGTCGAGACTTCGAGGCGCTGACCCGCTTCGACTTCGTTCGGCGCGGCGTCTTCGCGCGAGCCGTCTTGGCCGGAGTGGAAGCTTCGCGAAGACGCTCGCGGATCTTGGCCATCAAGTCGACGACCTCGCCCTCTTCGGCCTCCTCTTCGCGAGCCTCCGCCTGTACCTCGATGACGTCCTCGCCCTGCTTCAGCTTCTTCTCCGCGATGCGCAAGACGTCGTCCTCCTCGAGCACCTTCAGCTCGGCGTCGAGGAGCGACGCCTTGGCGTGCGACGTGATGAGCTTCTTCATGGCGCCCACGCGTTTCGCGTCCGCGTCCTGTGGCGCGGGCAAGCCGACCTCCTTCGGAGAGCGAACTTCATCGGCGAAGCGCAGCGTGACGGCGCGCATGACGCCACGGTCCGAGAAGATCGCCACGGCGTAGGCCTTGTCGCGCATGACGAACGTCGCGATCGCCGCGCGGTCGGTCTTCTCCATCGTCTGGGCGAGGAGACGGTAGGCCTTGGTCTGCTCCTGCCCGGGCACGAGCACGTAGGCGCGCTCGAAATAGGCGGGGTCGATCGACGAGCGCGGCACGAAACGCCGGAGATCGATGTCGCGCGATCGGCGCGGCGCCAACGCTTCGAGCTCGTCGTCGGTCACCAGGACGAACTCGCCGTCGTCGACCTCGTAGCCGCGCACGATGTCTTCGTCTTCGAGCAGCTCGTCGTGCTCGGGGCAGGCGAACCGGCGCTTCAGCGGTGCGCCGTTCGGGCCGAGCATCCGCATCGGCGTCAGCTGGCGGTGCGTGGCGGAGTGGAGCTCGACGGGGATCGTGACGAGCCCGAAGGTGATGCTCCCCGACCAGATGCCGCGTCCCACGAGGCGATCCTCGGACTCGCGAGCGGGCTCCCTCTCCTTCGGCTTCTCCTTCGGGGCTCTACGACGCGCGGGCAAGACGAACCTCCTTCGCGGCGCGGACGCTCTTGCGCAAGGCGTCGGTCAGATCGTGGGTGACGCGCGGGGCCTTGGCCTCCTTCACCCGGAACTTCTTGCCCGAAGCCTTGGCCTCGATCAGCTTGAGGACGCTCTCGCGGTGATCGTCGACGAGCTCCTTCGGATCGAACGGAGCGTCGAGGGTCTCTACCAGCTGCTCGGCGAGCGCGAGCTCCTCTTTGCGGAGCGCAGGCCCTCCAGGCTCGCTGAGCTCGTCTTCGACGATCACCTCGCCCGGAGCATGGAGCGCCACCAGCGCCAAGTAGGGGCCCTCGGCTGCAAGCGCGCCCACGTAGCGCGTCTTTCGCATGACGAAGTGACAGATGCCGTACCTGTCTTCCTCGCGCAGCGCTTCGGCGAGCGCGAAGTAGTCCGCGTCGACGCGCGAAGTGTCGGGGCCGAGCCAGTACGGCCGCCGGAAATAGGCGAAGTCGACGGCGTCGCGCGGGACGAACCGCGTTACTTCGATGATCCGCGACGGCTCCGGCTCGCGCGCCGCGAGCTCTTCGCCGTGCATCAGAACGTACGTCCCTTCGGCGACCTCGACACCGCGGGTGACCTCGTCACGGCCGACTTCCTTGCCGGTGCGTGCGTCGACCATGCGCTGCTCGACCGGCACGCGGTCTTTCTTGTGCAACAAACGGAAGTGCACGTCGCGATCGGCCACGGCGGCGTAGAGCTTCACGGGCAGCTCGAAGCGGCCGATACGGACCGAGGCTTTCCACATGGCACGAGCCATGTGGCCCCATCATGCAAAGCCGTTGCCGGCCGGTTCGCGAAGAGAGGGGCGATGGAGCTACATCGCGAGGCCGCCGTCGACGTCGATCGTGCGCCCGTTGAAGTAGTCGCACTCGATCACGAAGCGGACGGCGAGCCAGATGTCCTCGGGCACGCCGATGCGCGCGACGGGGATCGCAGCGACGAGGGCGTCGCGCGCCTTCTGGTTCATGCCCTGGGTCATCGGCGTCTCGATCATACCCGGCGCGATCGCGCCGACCCGGATCCCGAACTTGGCGAACTCGAGCGACCACGTCTTGGTGTTCGTCGCGAGCCCGGCTTTCGCGGCGGCGTAGTTCGACTGACCGCGGTTTCCGTGCCGCGCGATCGAGCTCATGTTCACGATCACGCCGCGCTGCTTGTTCTCGACCATCTTGGCTACCGTGTCGCGCACCATCAGGGTCGCGCCGGTCAGGTTGACGTCGATCACCTGCTGCCACTGCTCGCGCGTGAGCTTTCCGACCTTGCCGGTCTCCTTGTCCACCTTCACCAAGAGGCCGTCGCGCAGGATGCCCGCGTTGTTCACCAGGCCGGTGAGACCGCCCATCCTTTCGTAGGCGAAGTCGGCGAACGCGATCGTCTCCGCCTCGCTCGCGACGTCGAGCTTCTTGGTGAAGACCTTGCCGGGGCCCGAGGCACAGGCCGCCTCGAGCTTGGCGAGGCCCTCGACGTTCACGTCGCCGGCGGCGACGCTCGCCCCCGCCTCGACCAGCCGCTGGACGAAGTGCGCGCCCAAGCCCTGGGCCGCACCGGTGACGATCATCTTCGCGTCTTGGAGTCGCATCCGAGGCCTCGTAGCCCATGCCGAGACCTGCCGAAATGGATCAGTCGCCGTAGTCCTTCATCTTCTCGGCCAGCTTGTCGATCGCCTGCGCGTGCAGCCGGCTGAGCCAGCTCTTCGAGACGCCGAGGCGCTCGGCGATGCGGTCGAAGCGCTCGCCCGCAAAGTAGTGCTGCTCGATGATGTCACGCTGCCGTGGCTCGAGCGCGGCGATGGCTTTGCGGAGCGCCTCGGCTTGCCGCACGCGGAGGAGGATGTCCTCGGGGCTGGGGTCGCGGAGCGTCCGCCCGCCGCGCTGGGCCACCGGATGCTCGCCGCTGCCCGTCGGCTCGTCGGCGAACGGGGCGACGAGCGCGGTCACCATGGCCGCTGCCTGCGCCGCGAGAACCCCGCGAAGCCGCTGCACGTGTGCTTCATCGGCCGCCGTTGGGTCCGGCGGCTCGTCGGCGGTCTCGCGGGCGATTCGTTCGGATGCCGCGAGCGCGAGCGCGCGGGACGAGAACATCCGCCCGTGCGTTTCGCGCCTGACGCTGTCGAGCATCGCCCAGCGAAGGCGCGCCCGCGCGAACGCCGAGAAGATGCCGCGCACCGGATCGAACGCGCGCGCGATCTCGATCACCGCGGCGCGACCTACCGCGGCGAGCTCCTCTTCTTCGCTGATCGCGCCGAGCTGGCGCGCGAGCTGGCGAGCCATCGGCCCCACCATCGGCAGCGCTTCGCGGACGAGCGCGGCCACCTCTTCCTCCGTCTTCGGGACGTCCGCGTCCTGCACGGTCAGCGCGGGGTCTTGGACGGGTAGAACACTTCGCCGCTCTGATCGACATCGCGCGGGAGCGCCGCGCGAAGCAGGCGCGTCACGGCCTCGTCGTCCGCCGCCCCCTCGATCAAGCGCTCTCGAACCC
>JBGTSH010000203.1:0-18676 GCA_041940405.1 Polyangiaceae bacterium | reverse complement strand
GAGCGGGGAACGAAGCAGGCGGGACGGACATGGGGTGCCTTCGTTTCAGTTGATGGAACGCAGAACCCCCTCCACGACAGTGGAGGGGGCAGGGGGAGGAATCGACAGGGACCAACGCTGCGAGCGTCGGGTGCTCTCAGTCCTCGGATGAACGCTGCCTGCGTCGGACCGGCTTGCGGCGGCGGTTCTTGCGGTCGCCCTTGTCGGATGAGGCTTCGTCGCTGTCCTTGTCCTTCGAGACCTTCGCGTCGTCGTCTTTGGCGGGCTTGGAGAGGACGGCGGTCTTCTTCTTCTTGTCCTTCGAGCGCTCGGCTTGCGCGATCACGACCTCGTCCGAGTCGTGGTGCTCGACCTTCTCGGACTTCTTCTTCTTCTTCTTCTTCTTCGGCTTCGCGGCGACCTTGGACTTGTTCTTGTCCTTCTTGGACTTCGTCTTCTTGGCCTTGGCGGTCTTCTGCGACTTGTCCTTGCCCTTCGCCTTGACCTTCTTCTTGTCGGCCTTCTTCGGCTTCGCCTTCTCCTTCTGCTCCGGCTCCGCCGAGCCTTCGTCCTCACTCGGCTCGGAGGAGGGCGGGGCCGCGGCGTGCTCCTCCTGGTCTTCGTCGGCGGCGGAGGCGGCCGTCACGAAGGCGAAGGGAGCAATGGCAAGCAGGGTCGCAAGAGACCACTTGAGAAGTCGGCTTTGTCGCACGGGCGTAGCAAGCCATAGACCGCGCGACGTGGCCAAGAGCCCTGCGAAAAAATGTCGCGCAATTCGCGTCCGTCAGGACGCGAATCAAAAGCGAGGCGCGACGCGTCAGAGCGTGTACTTGGCGCGCAAAAACGTGATCGAGCCGCCCGCTGCCGGATCGCCGAACTTCGTATAGCGCTTGCCCAGGTTGAACAGCGCGCCGATGCCGACCTCGAGGCCGTTGCCCCAGTTGTACGAAGCCTCGGGGAAGATGACCGCCGAGAAGCCCTCGGGCGTGTAGAACGGATACTCGATCGTGCGGCGATCGCCGCTCGGCGTCGGACGGTTGAGCTCGTAGCCCGACATCTCGATGATGGTAAAGAGGCGAGTCAGCAGCTGATCGTCGAGCCACCGGACGTCGACGCCGGCGACGAGGTAATCGCCGATCTTGGGTCGCAGCGTCTCGCGCGCGCACCTCGTGCCGTCGATCGTCGCCGGTGGAGTCTCGAGCGGCGTGAGCGACACGCAGCCCGTCTCGTCGTCGAGGAGCGCGCCGAGCGAGTCGGTCACGATGCTGCTCTCGCGGACCTCTTTCGAACCGCCGATCCAGTCGCCCGCGCCGTACTCGTCGGGGAGGCCATGGACCCACATCAGGTTCGCGTAGACGTTGCCGGGGAACGTGTAGTCGAGGCCGAGCGTCCACTTGAGGAACGGCTCTTCTTCGACGACCGTCGGCCGCGGGCCGCCCGGACGACCGTCCTGGTCGTAGTCGTACTCGCCCTCGGGCAAGAGGAACACGCCGCCGCCCAGCGAGAGCTCGTCCTGCGTGAGCTTCATCTTGGTCTCGCGCGGGATGAAGAGCGCGCCCTCGAGCCGGTACCCGATGCCGCCGATGTTGGGATCGATCGGCGAGAACGGGTTGAACTCGCCCGCGAGGTTGAGCCCGTAGGCGTGCATCTTTGGAAATGACAGTGTCGTATCTGTCTGAAGGATGCCGCCGTTGATCTCGGTCGTGCAGATGCCGCCGAAGGGAGGCCCGCCGCACGCGTCGACCACGTTCTGCTTCGTGTGGTTCTGTACCGGCACGGGAAAATCGTGAAAGCCGGTGTAATAGCTGAGCGCGATGTCCTGCTCGAGCACGGTGCCCGCGAGGCGAAACGCTGCCTGCATGTTCTCGAACTGGGGCTCGGGCGTGATGATCGTGATCGTGTCGATGCCCGTCGGCACGTTGAGGAACCGGCCGGCCGCGCCGCGCTCTGTCTCGGTCCGCCAGCGAAGCCTCTTCTCGACCCAGGGCGTGCGACCGACCTGCGCCGGTCCCAAGGCTGCGCTCGTCGGGATGCGCGCCGGGCGGAACAGCGGAACGAGGACCGCCGAGATGCTGAAGTCGTCGGTGACCCAGTAGTCGGCCTTGAGCATGAAGTTGCCGAGCTGCTTGCCGAAGAGGAGCGGGTCGATGAGATCGTCGGGGTTGAGGTTGTTCGTCGGGTTGAACTGATCCGCGACGCCCCATGCGACGATCTGCTGCCCGGCGCGCAGGTTGAGCCCGTCGACGAACAGATCCTGCACCTCGACGTAGAGCTCGTTGACGTCGATGCGGTACGGCTGCTCTTCCTGGATGTCGCTGAGCGCGCTGAAGCCCTCGAGCTTCGTCTGGTAGCCGTAGACGACCAGATCGGTCTGCGCGACGGCCCGCACGTTCTCCCACGCGACGGCGAACCTCGCGCCGAGGAGGTTCTGGTTTCGCTCGACGCCGCGCGGGAGCGTCGTCTGCTCGATGATGCCGCCGGCGGACTTGGTCTCGATGCGAAAGCGAACGTCGCTCTCGATCTTGAGCTGCATGTCCCAGGAGGGGTCGTCGGCGTGAGCTACTCGCGGAAGCGCGACCGAGATCCCCAGCGCTACGGCCGAGGCGACGAACGGACGGATCATCGCCCCGGAGGCTAACCTTAGTGCCGAGACCGGCGAAATCAGTTTGCTTGATGACGTCGTCCCTGTGGACTCCTCCCCCTAACCCCCTCCACTTCGTGGAGGGGGAACTCGCTCATGGAGTAACGGAGCTCCCCCCTCACGGAGTGAGGGGGGCCGGGGGGTGAATCCACAGGAACGTACCCTTCAGCCCTCGCCTGCAGCGCCGACGTCAAGAACCTTCTTCGAGCGCGCGCTTGGTGAACTTGGAATCGGGGATGTCCGGGTTCACCTTCCAGGCCTTGCGGGTGAGCGTCGTCGAGGCGCCGCCCTTCGTATGGTCGACCATCTTGAGCTCCGCCGGGCTCGGCTGGTCCTTTTCCGTCGTGTAGTTGCTCCGCGTCTCGGTCTTCAGCTTGGTGCCGGACTCGTTGAAGAGGCGAACCTCGGTCGGGACGTTCTTGGACTTGTCGACGACCATCTCCATCTTCGGGTAAGGCGCGTGCGTATCGGCCTTCGCGGTGAGGTTGAGGGTCATCAGCTTCCCGTCGTCCTTGGCGATCGTGGCCGAGTACATCTTCGGGTAGTTGGTGATCGACATGTCGTCCTGGGTGAAGTTCATCCCCATGAAGCCCTGGTCGGTCACGTGGCTCGCGATGCGGCGGACCTTCTTGTAGGCCGGCAGGTAGATGTACATCTGCGTCGGGGACAGGATGAGGACCTTGGTCCCCTTCACGTCGGCGGGGGCGAGGAACTCGCTCAGCCGCCACTCGTTCTTCATCCAGACGGCGAGCTTGAGGGTGCGGTCCGCCTTTTCGGGGACCTTGATGAGCGCCTCGTACTCGAAGTACTGCGTCTTCGGCTTGAAGATGACGGCGTTGACGGCCGCGAGGGCTTTGTCGCCCTTTTCGTCCGCGAACGCTTCTTCGGGCCAGAACCCGACCGCGCCGGCCGCCGTACCGATCGACAAAAGCTCCGTGAAGGTCCGCCGCTTCATAGGATCCGATCTACCCGCGTTTCGCCGACTTGGCGAGGGTGCTGGCGCTTGGACGAAGCTCCCCGTCCACCCCTTCAATCGGGGCTTCGGCCTCGGATTCTTCGTCGATTTCCGGGGCTCCCGTTCCGGGCTCGGCCGGTCCAGGTGCGTAACGGTGTTTGCGGGCCAAGAGGGGGCACACAATGAACGTCGCGACGCTGGCCGCGATCATCGCAGCGGCGGTGAGGCCGCCGACGTTTTTGAGGGGCCTCGCGTCGCCGAGGGTCAGCACGAAGAAGCCTACGGCCATCATGAGCGCGTTGGTCCAGATGCCCGCGGCGGTGTCGAGCGCCGCTTCCCGGGCGGCGTTCTCGAGCGGTGCGCCCGCAGGGGCCGACCACGCCCACAGATACTCGACCGCGTAGTCGTCGCCCGCGCCGATGATCAGGCTGGCGAGCATCGAGGTGCCGATGTCGAGGTGGACGCCCACCATGCCCATCGCGCCGTAGATGAGGACGAGCGTGAAGAGCGTCGGGATCGACGAGAGGACACCGGCCCAGAACGACCGGAAGAGGAGCGCCTTGAAACCGATGACGAGGAGCAGCGCGAACCAAAGGCTGTTCCACTGGTTGTTGAAGATGCTGTCGCCGAGCCCGCGATAGAGGACGGGAAGGCCCGTCACGCGGACGTCGAGCGCGTCATCGCCCTTGCCTGGCGCGAGCGCGGTCGGCGCGTCGAGATCGAGGAGCGCGTCGCCGAGCATGCGGCGGAACCTGTCGCCCTTGGGCCCTTCGGGAGGCACGATCCCGGCAGCGGCGAGCATGGATTCGGATCGGCCGGCGCTCGCCGCCTGCGTCCAGATGTCGCCGACGCTCTGCTCGAGCGCGAGCGCCGCGTCGTCCACGGTCGGGTCCTCGACGTCCTTGTCGAGCGCCTTGCCGACGGCGGCGGGGAACTTGCCGCGCCACGCCTTGACCGCGTCATCGCCTTGCGGAGGCGGTCCGAGCTCGGCGATGGCGGTCGCGATCTTGGAGACTGCGTCGGCGCCCGCGCTCTCGGGAAGGTCGACGCCGAACGCTTCGGATTTGATGAACGCAGTGATGCCCGGGATCGCTGCGGTCGCCGGAGGCGGGCCGGGAGGCGCGCGGAGCGCGGCCTCGAGGTCGGCGGCGCGCTCGATCTTCGCTCCGTAGTGCGCGGCGAGGGCGCGAACGCGGTCCGCGACGAGCGAGACGACGTGGTCATCGGGCGTGCCGGCCGTCGTCGCCACGGTCGCGTAGCGCGCGGGCACGGTCTTGGCGACCTTCTCGAGCTCGGTGACCACCGCCTCGACGTCGACCGCGCGGCTCGGCACGAGCTTCACGTGGACCAAGGCGGCCTGGCGGTCGTCGCTCACCGTCATCGAGACGGCCTGCTTTCCCGTGAGGAAGCTGAGGAGGAGCTTCGCCTTCTCGGGCGTGTCCGGGATCCTGCGGACGTCCTCCATCGCCTCGTTCGTCTGGGCGACGATCGCGCCGAGGTGGTTGACGCTCGAGACCTGCGAGACGACCCGTGCCCGATCGGCGAGGCCCTGCACCTCGCGCAGGACGACCGGGTTGGTCATGTCGCCCTTGACCTCGATTTGCACGAAGGTCGAGCCGCCGAACTTGCGCTGCATGAACGCGTCGGCTTCGGCGGGCGGGCTGCCCTCGTCGAAGAACGCGGTCGTGTCCAGGCGCGAGTCGACGCGGCTCACGAAAAACGCCGCCACGATGGTGATCGCGCCGACGCCGACGCCGAACGCCGTGCGCTGCCGCATCGTGAACGCCGAGAGGCGTGCGGTGAGCTCGGCCACGACGGGGAGCGGCGCCTGGGCTTTGCCCTTGATCGGCGAGATGACGATGACCGCCGGGATGAACACCAGCGCTACCACGAGAGCGATCAAGAGACCGAGCGCGGTGAAGAAGCCGAACGTCCGCAGCGGGGCGATGTCCATCATCACGAAGGACAAGAGGCCGAAGACGGTGGTGAGCCCCGAGCCGAGGACGGCCGGACCCACCTCTCTCAGAGCCATCTGCAGCGCCTCTTCGCGCGGTAACGTCGCTCCGAGCGCGTAGAAGCGGCTCATCAAATGGATGCCGTACGCGCTGCCGAGCGCGAACAGGATGACCGGCATCGAGCCGAGCACGATGTTCGTGTGCACGCCGAAGGCGCCCATGATCCCGAGCGGCACGACGATGCCTATCGACGTCGCGAGCAGCGACAGTCCGGTGCCGATCAGATCGCGAAACGCGAGCAGCACCAGGAGGGCGATCGCCGCGCACGCCCACGGCGCGAGGCGGCGCAGGTCCTTTTGCGTCGTGTCGTAGATGTACGTCGAGATGAACGGCGCGCCGTGCCAGTACTTCTTCTCGTTCGGGAAAGCCTCTTCCACGACGGCGCGGACGCGGGCCGCGATCGTGCGCTGCTCGACGCCGGGGATGGCGAAGCAATAGAGCATGACGGCCTTGCCGTCCTCGCTCACCAGGTTGCCGACGATCGCGTCGCGCGACAGGACCTTCTCTCGGAGCTTGGCGCGCTCTTCATCGGTCTTGGGGATCTCCCTGACGAGGTAGTCGGTCGCGATGCCGCCGCGCTCGGGGTCGGGGGTGAAGTCCTCGACGCTCGTGATCGAGAGGGCGTGCTGGATGCCTTCGGTTTCGTTCAGCCGCTTGGTCGCTCGCTGCAGGCGCTCGACGAAGCCGGGCTCGAACACGTCGTCGGTCTCGATTCCGACGAGCGCGATGTCCAAGCTGCCGTATTTGTCGGCCACCTCGTAGAAGGTCGCCACCTCGGGGTTCGAGCGCGGGAGGAACTTGAGGACGTCGTCGTCCTGCACCACGCGAGCGGCGTAAAACGCGCTGATCGCCGTGACGGCGAGGACGCTGAGCACGATGGCCCAGGCGACGTTGCGCTTTACGATGAGGTTGGCGAGCGCTCGGAACATCTTTGAAAATCAGCCGACGCGTAGCACGGCGGTACCCCGTTGCTTGCCGCGCAGCTCTTTGACTTCGATGTGGTAGAGGCCATTCGCCGAAGGCACGAACTCCACCGGCGGGGCGCTCTGCGGCAGCCCGGTCGGGAGCTCACGGAGCACCTTTTCGAGAATCCTCTGACCGTTCGGCGACTGGATGATGATGCCGATCGGGGGCTCGGGGTCATCGATCGCCCGAAAGACGAGGGCCACCCGGTCGCCGATCCTGGCGTTGCCATCGCCTTGGACGATGGTCTCGATCTCGCCGTGGGCTTCAATCCGGGCGGGCATGCGGGGGCTTAAGTTATCAGCTTTTTCAGCGACGGGCCTGACGTGCTAACTGAGCCCTCATGGGTGACCGTAAGAACGACGTCGTCGTAACGGGCGTCGGCGTCTGCTGCAACATGGGGGACGACCTCGGAGCCATCCTCGAGCGGCTGCGAACGGGCCGGAACGTCCCCTTCGAGCGTTGGGATGTCGCCCAGGCGCTCCAGGCGCGCTGCCAGGTCATCGGGCAATACCACGGTGATGTCTCCGATGCGGCGCTCGGCATAAACAAGAAGCTTTCCCGCTTCATGGGGCGCGGATCACGCGTTGCGTTGAAGAGCGCCCTCGCCGCCGTCTCGCAGAGCAAGCTCTTCGAGTCGAAGCTCCCCCACCTGGAGCGGCGGGAGGTCTCGGTGGTCTTCGGCGCCGGTACGGGCGACGTCGAGACCCACATCGAGGTTCGTCGCAAGCTCGACGAGACGAACGACGTAAAGCGCGTTCAGCCCACGGTCATCCCGAAGCTGATGGCGTCGACCGTCTCGGCGAACCTGGTCAACGTGCTTCGTACGACAGGACCGTCATTTACCGCCACGGCCGCTTGCGCCGGCGGCGCCTACAACATGCTCCTCGCCACCATGTTGATCCGCTCGGGGCACACCCGAGCGGCCATCGCCGGCGGCGTCGAGGTTTGCGACACCCACTTCTTCGCCGGGTTCGACGCCATGGGCGCCTACAACGGCAGGGACAACGATCATCCCGAGCGAGCGTCGCGTCCCTACGCCGCCGACCGCGCGGGCTTCATCTTCAGCGAAGGGTCGGGGACGGTGGTGCTCGAGCGGCGCGACGACGCCGAAGCGCGCGGCGCCAAGATCCTCGGCGTCATTCGCGGCTTCGGGATGTCGAGCGATGGTCAGGGCGAAATGGTCGCTCCTGCGGCGAGCGGCGCGCTCGTCGCCATGCGCCAAGCTTCGGAGCTCGCGGGCATCGGCCCGGGCGAGATCGACTACGTGAACACGCACGGCACCTCGACGCCGCTCGGCGACGTGTCGGAGGTGAAAGCCATCCGCGAGTTCTTCGGCGGCGCGCACGTGAAGTACTCGTCGACCAAGGGCTACACAGGCCACACCATCAGCGCGGCCGGCGTCATCGAGGCGATCTTCACCCTTGCGATGCTCGAGGGCGGGTGGGTCTCTCCGAGCGTCAACGCCTCGCCGCTCGATCCCGAGCTCGATGCGTATCCGCCGGTGCTCACGCCGACCGACACCAAGCTCCGCTACGCCATCTCGAACTCGTTCGGCTTCGGCGGTACCAACGCCTGCCTCATTCTCTCGGCCGACTGATGCGCGCCGAGCTCTCGCGGTCGGTCCGGATTCGCCGCGCCGTCGGCGCGTTCTTCGTCGACAACTTCTTTCAAGGGAGCTCGCGGCTCGCACAGCTTCATCCGTCGTCGCGGCCCGACAAGCACGGCGTCGAGGTCGTGCGCGACATCGCCTACGGGCGGCGCGGCAAGCGCGAGCACCTGCTCGACGTCTACCTGCCGCGCTCGCACAAGGAGCCGCGGCCCGCGATCCTGTACGTGCACGGAGGCGGCTTTCGTATCCTCTCCAAGGACTCGCACTGGGTCATGGGGCTCGGCTATGCGCGCCGCGGCTACGTCGTCTTCGTCGTCAACTATCGCCTCGCGCCGAGGTTTCCGTTTCCGGCCGCGCTCGAGGATTGCGCCGACGCCTACGCGTGGGTCGTCGAGAACGCAGGACGCTATGGCGCCGATCCTTCACGGCTGATCCTTGCGGGCGAGAGCGCGGGCGCGAACCTCGTCACCTCGATGACGATCGCCGCGACGTACGAGCGTCCCGAGCCGTGGGCCAAGCGCATCTTTTCCACCGGCGTCGTGCCCAAGGCGACGCTCCCCGCGTGCGGAATTCATCAAGTCACCGACACCGAGCGCTTCACGCGGCGTCGCTCCATTCCGTCGTACGTGTTCGATCGCCTCCAAGAGGTCGAGCACTCGTACCTGGGCGCGTGCCCCGACGGGACGAACTTCGAGATGGCCGATCCCGTGTGCATCCTCGAACGAGGGGAGAAGCCCGCGCGCGAGCTACCGCCGTTCTTCCTTCCGTGCGGCACGCGCGATCCGCTGCTCGACGACACGAGGAGGTTGGGGAGCGCTCTCGACAAGCTCGGCGTCAAGAACGAGGTCCACATCTTTCCAGGAGAGGTGCATGCCTTTCACGCGTTCGTGTGGAGGCCGGCCGCGAGGAAGTGCTGGACGGAGACGTACCGGTTCTTGGATGAAGTGATCGGGGAGCGCTGATGTCGCCCATGGGCGCTCGGCGGCGTGGACGGAGGACGAGAACGAGGACGCGCACGAAGCTCGTGAACGAGAGGAGCGTGCACGGTGCCGTTCGACGCTTCACGTGGACGAGCCCGAGCCCGAGTACGAGCCGGAGTACGGGAACGGGGCCGGGCCGGAGATCGAGAACGAGGACGCGACCACGCGTCTAGGCATCGGGCTCTCGACGCCCGGCGTCGGGCTCAGCCGTGATAGACGCGGCTGGCGATGAGCCACGCTTCAGCAATGTCGACGAGTGACATGGGCGGCATGGTAGCGGTGCGCGGCGCGGTCTTCACCGTGTGCGTTTGGCCCATCGCTCGGCCCAGTCGTGGAGCGGGGACAGGCGCTCGAGGAGGGTGCGGCCGTCTGCGCTGAGCTCGTAGCCGTCGCCGTCGTGAACGACGATCCCCGCTTCGCGAAGCTCGGTGAGGCGGGTGTTGAGGACGCTCGGGTTGGTCTGAGCCGCATCCTGGAGCGAGCGAAACGTGAGCGCGCCGCTCCGGAGCTCCCAGAGGATGCGGAGAGCGGCTCGTCTACCCAGGAGGTCGAGCAGCGCCATGATCGGACGGCCCGTCCTCGAGCCCCGGACAGGGCTGCCGGGGAGGGGGGCCGAGCTGGTGCTACGTTTTCCATAGCGGCGCGTCGTGGTCATGCTATGCATTTCATAGCAAGGAGGTTCGCGCATGTCAGCCGCACGCATCGCACCCGCGTCTCCGCCGTTCCCCGAGGATGTCCAGGCCTGGCTCGACAAGGTGATGCCGCCCGGGGCGCCGCCGCTCGCGCTCTTCACGACGCTGGCGCGGGATCCGCGGCTCTTCGGCCGGTTCATGAGCGGCGGGCTGCTCGACAAGGGCAACCTGACGATGAGACAGCGTGAGATCGTCATCCTGCGCGTCACGGCGCAATGCGGCTCCGAGTACGAGTGGGGCGTGCACGCGGCGTTCTTCGGAGGACGCGTCGGGATCGGCGAGGCGGAGCTCATGTCGCTCGTTCATGGCGGGCCACCTGACGCCTGCTGGTCCGATGACGAGCTCCTCCTTCTTCGGCTGTGCGACGAGCTCCACGCCACGTGCACCGTGTCGGATGCACTGTGGGCGGCCCTGATCGAGGCCTACGAGGAGCGCGCGATCCTCGAGCTCCTCTTGGTCGCGGGCTTCTATCGGACAGTCTCCTACCTGACCGGGGCGCTCCGCATCCCGCTCGAGGGATTCGCCTCGCGCTTCCCGGGGGAACAAAACTCTGCCGGGGCGACTCCGTAGATAGACTCAATGAGCCGAGCTTCGATGATGGGGGTCGGGATCTGCGCGACGCTCGTGCTGGCAGTCGCAGCGGGATGCAATCGCGACCCGGCGAAGCCGTTCGTCGAGTGGGCCGCCGAGGCGTGCAGTTGCACCAAACGCGAGTGCGCCGAAGAGCTGAAGGCCGAGCTGCCCGAGCTCTACGAAGACCTCGAGGGGCAGCTCCTCGACAAGCGCATCGTCATCGCAGAGGAGGCGGGCGCGTCCTGCCTCGAGATTCAGGGCGTCGAGGTGGAGCGGCGGCTCGGCGACCGCGCCAGGCGCGTTCAGAGCAAGCGCTGACGGGACGCCCTCAGCGGTTCAAGAAGAACAGGTCGAGCGACTTCTCCTGCTTGGACACGAGCAGACGAAATCGCTCGGAGCCCCTCGTCACTTCGAGCACGGGGCCGCGTGACGCGAGGCCCGTCACCCGCAAGTGGAAGCCCTCGCCCCGCAAGAGGGTGAAGCAGTGTTCGACCGTCTGTTCGGACCCACCGCTGTACTGGGCGAGGACGCCGAGCGAGTTCTCTTCCGCGACGCCGCCCTCCGGGATGGCCGCGGCGATCCCTCCGAAGGAGATCTTTTGGCTGGGTGGGCGCTCCTTCGTGCCCGGTGTCGATCGAGCCTTCATCGCTCGCTCGAGCGCCGCGCCGCCGGCGACGAGCACGTCGTCATCCGCCGCAGGTCGTCCCTCCAGAACGGCGGCGACCACACGGCCGAGCGCGTCGAGCCGTTGTTTTCTCGAAGCGTAGTAGGCGTCGACATCGGCGCGCTCGGCGTCGTCGAGCGCGATGTCCAGATCGACGGAGATTCGAGCGCCGGTGACTTTGCTCTCCGTCTTGCCGAGGGCGCGGCGTAGCGCAGCGGCCGTTGCTTGCTGAAAGCGATCCTCGGGGCTCGCCGCGGCGAGACGTGGCTCGGTCGAGCTCGCCAAGACCTTTCGATAGGCCTCGAGCGCGCTGTGCGTGCCGCTCGCGTCCGATCCCGCGCCGAGCTCCATGACGACCGAGCTCTTCCCGACGAGGCTGTAGGGCGCGGCGGATCCGATCATCGCATCGCCCGTGCGGAGCGCCTTCATGACGGCGGCTCGCCGCTCCTGTGTCGCGTCGCTACCCGGGTCCGCGAGATCCAGGAGCCCGGCCGCTTCGGTGCCCGGGGTAAAGAGCTGAAGGTCGTGCGGTCCGTCGAGCGTTGCGGCGAGCGCGCGGTAGCGTGCCGCCTTGGTCTCCGGCAGCTTCGCACCCGCAGGATCCGCGAGCTCGGCGAGGTCGCGAAGCGCACCTACCGCGATCACGCCCAGGGCGTCGACGCGCGCCATCGCGAGGCCGCGCGCGTCGCAAGCGTCCCCGGTCTTGGCGAGGCATCGAACGTCGCCGAGGCCGGGAGGCTCGGTCGAATGGCGCGAAAAGAACTCGGGCGCGGGCGACACGCCGATCGAGAGCAGGCGCACGTCGCCGCCGTCACCCGGCTTCCGAACGAGCGTGAGCACGTGGCTCTCCCAACCATTGGCTTGAATGACCGAGGTGCCGCATGCGATGAGGCCACGCAGCACGTCCGGCGCGGCGAGAAGCTCGGCGAGCAGCTCCGGCGCGTAGAACGCCGACGAGCGCATCACGTAGCGCGGCACGGGTGGGCCGCCGCAGAAGTACGTGGCCGCGACGAGAGCCTGGACGCGAGGATCGATGTCGTCGACCACGATGCGCTCGCGCCGAATGCCCTCGGTGGCTGCGGGCAAGCGCGACGGATCCGCGAAGAGCGGTGGCTTCGGCTTCGTGCTCGCAGCGCTCGCCTTTGCGGAGCTCGAGCCTGAAGCGGCGGGCGTCGGCGCTTGCTTGGGTGCGGGGACGGACGGAGGCGCCGATGGCGCGGGCTCGCCGCCGGAACGATCACCGCAACCGGCGAGCGCGAGCGAAACCACAGCCCAACATAGGAGCCTGTTCCGGTGCACGCGCCCGAGCCTACGCGAAACTTTGACGGACTTTTACTCGGCACCTCCCGATTGCCGCCGCAAGAAGGACGCATGGCAAAGGTGCTGATCGGAGCGCTCGGTCTCGTCGTGACCGTCGCGGTGGGTTGCGGAGACGATGCTTCGGGCTCGGGTGGTGGCTCGCCCACGACCTCGTCGACCAAGGCCGCAGGCCCAGGCGGCGGCGGAACGGGCGGTGAGGCCGCGCAAGGAGGCCAGGGCGGCGGCAGCGTCGACCCGCTCGAGCAAGCGGTCCGCGCGACCAATTGGGCGGTCATCGATGGCGCGCCGACCGCGGCGGGCGGCGCGAAGCAGGACGACATCTTCTTCGTCGATCCGATGCTGGGCTTCATCGCCGACGGCCCGGGCCAAGCGATCCACAGGACGACCGACGGCGGCGCGACATGGGAAGAGGTGTTCAGCAATCCGGGCACTTACTTCCGCACGCTTCTCTTCACGAGCCCGACGCGAGGCTTCGCAGGAAACTTCGGGGCAGGGATCAGCCCGTCGATATCTGACGCCACTGTGATCTACGAGACGTCGGACGGCGGCACGACCTGGTCCGCGGTGACGACGATCGCCGGCTCGGACGCGAGAGGGCTCTGCGGCTTCACCGAGGTAGGCGGGACGCTCTACGGCGTCGGTCGCGCCAACGGTCCTTCGCATTGGGTCGAGAGCACGGACGACGGCGCGACCTGGACGGCGAAGGACCTGTCCTCGTTCTTCACGATGGCCGTCGACGCGCGCTTCACGGCTCCGGGGGAAGGCCTGGTCGCAGGCATGAAGGGCTACAAGTGCACCATCGGAAGGACGACCGACGGCGGCGACACCTTCACGCAGGTGTTTCAGTCCGCCGCGACGGGTAGCCTCTGTTGGAAGCTCGACTTTCCCTCCGACCAGGTCGGCTACGTCGCGATCCTCCAGACGTCGGGCGGACCGCCGTCGTTCGCAAAGACAACCGATGGCGGCGAGACGTGGACCGAGATGCCGCTGCCGGATCCGACGGGTGAGGGCGACGGTTATCCGGCGCTCGCCGTCGGATTCATCAACGAGAACATCGGGTGGGTGACGCCCGAGTCGCTCTCGGCGCCGGTGTCCCGCACCTTCGACGGCGGCGTGACGTGGGAAGAGGATCCGGCGCTCAAGGGGCCGATCAATCGATTCCGGTTCGTCGACGATCACACGGGCTTCGCCGTCGGCGGCAAGGTCTGGAAGCTCGAGCTCGACACGACGCCGTGATGGCCGGCGGACGGGTCTCGCTGCGTGCCCTCGCGGGGGCGTTTTGGCTCGGCACCGCCGCGTGCGCGACGGAGCACGCGCCCGCCCCCGAGGAGCGCGCCGCCTCCGGCCCTCAGCCTTCCCCTGCGCCGTCGTCGTCCGAGGGGCTCCGGCGCGGCGACGTCCTCGCCGACCTCTTGCTCGAGGGCATCGACGCAGAAGGCACCGCGGCGTCGATTCGTCTCCGCGATCTCGCTTCGTCGAACGAAAAGGACATCTTTGTCATTTCGGTTCACGGCGGCACGTGGTGCGGGACTTGCGTGCATGCTGCGCGCAATTTCGAGTCGGCGATTTCGGACGGCCAAAGCGATCGCATCGCTCGTCTCGAGGTCGTCGTCCGCGGGCGTGACAATGGTCCGCCGTCGGTCGATCGAGACGCTCGCGCGTGGCAGACCGAACACGCGCCCGGCGTCGCTGTCGCGATCGATCCGAGCTTCGTCTTCGTCGAAGCGCTCGACGGCGTCGCAGCTCCCTTGCCGCTCGTCCTTCTGATCGATACGGCGACGAGTCGGATCGATCTCGTGCTCTCCAATCCCGATCCGACCGAGCTGAAAGCCGCGCTCACGGAAGCGCTCGCGCGGATCGACGGCCTGCCCGCGCCCGAGCACGTCGAACCGGAGCTCATCAATGGGCTCTTCCTTCCAGGAGAGTGGGGGATGCTCGAGGAGATGGCCGTCGTGCCGTCCGCGCCTCCCGCGAGTCCTTCGAACGAGGTCGCCGACAGCCCGGCGGCCGCGGCGCTCGGCGAGGCGCTCTTCCACGACGTCGGCCTGTCGCCCTCGGGCACCGTCGCTTGCTCGAGCTGTCACGATCCTGCGAAGGCGTGGAGCGATGGCCGGAAGCTCGCCGTCGGCGTCGAGCAAGGGGCGCGTCGAACGCCGAGCATCGCGCTCGCCTCGCACGCGAGGTGGCAGAGCTGGGACGGCAAGGCGGACTCGGTGTGGGCCCAGGCCCTTGCTGCTTTCGAAAACGAGCACGAGTTCGCGTCGTCGCGGTCGTTCGTAGCGGACCGCGTGCTCTCGTTCCACGAGGAGCGTTTCGTCGCGGCGTTTCCGTCGATGCGCTCGGAGTCGACGAGCCAGGACGCGATCACCGCAGTGTTCGTCGCCGCGGGCAAAGCCATCGAGGCGTACTTGCGGACCGTGCGGGTCGCCGAGAGCAGGTTCGATCGGTACGTCGCGGGAGATGTGAGCGCGCTCACGAGCGAGGAAGCGCTCGGCGTCCTGCTCTTCACGCGGTCCGGGTGCACGCAATGCCATTGGGGGCCGCGGCTCACCAATGACGCGTTCCACCGAACGGGCCTCGGTGGCGCCGCCAGGCTCGAAGATCACGATGACCTGGGTCGGCTCGGAGGCCTCGCCGCGTACCGAGACTCGGAGTTCCGCGCCGACGGGAAATGGAGCGCGCTCCCGATGGCATCACCCACCGGCGACGATGAAGCCTCGATCGCGAAGTTCCCCGATCTCACCCGCGGACGATGGAAGACGCCGACGCTCCGCGGGGTCGGTGAAGCCGGCTTCTTCGGCCGCCACGGCGACTTCGACGATCTGGGTCTGGTGACCGAGGGCTACGCGTTCGGTGAGGCATGTGTCGACGAGTCGGTTTGCCCGAACGGACGCGAGCCGTGGATCCCGGACATGACCGAGACGGCAGCCTGGGGCATCGTGCCGTTCTTGCGAACGCTCACGATCTCCGAGCTTCGCTGAGCGATCACGTCGTGGACGGCGCGACGATCCAGCCCGTCGGCAAAGGCTCGGCGTGCGGCTCCCGTCCCCCGCGATCCTCCTGGAGGGCGAGCGCAGGCAGGTACAGATCGACGAACTCGCGCTTCCATACGAGGCCGGTCCGGCGCCGCTCGTGCGGGGCGACGAGGTGATAGCGGTAGAAGCTCGCGCGAATCGACCGCGGCGGCTCGGCGCCGAACGGATCGCTCTTCAAGAGGCCGAGCGTCGCCCTGTCGCCCTCGAGGAGCTTCTCGATGAAGCGGACGAACCACCGCTCGTAGCCGGCCGTGAAGACGCCCGACTTGGTGACGCGCGCGCGCAGCGGCAAAAACCACATGAGCCAATCGAGGCGCAGGTGATAGGGCGCGAAGACCCCGGGCAGGCGCTTGGGATCGCCCGGCTTGCCCTTGAGCTCGTAGGCACGCCACTCGGTCTCCGGCGTGATCTCCTCGTCGCGCGTGCCTTCGATGACGATTTCGTATCGCTCGCGGGTGACGCTCCCGAACGCTCCGTAGCTCCCCACCAGGTGCAGCGGGTTGTAGGTCGCGTTCATCGCCTGATCCTTCGAGATGAGGTTCAGGACGGGCTTGATGCTCATCGCGGCCGTCGCGAAGCCCAGACCATAGAGGAGGACGTCGTATTCGAGCGATCTCGGCGCGAGCTCGGGCGGCTCTATCGGGAGGACACTACCGACGACGCCGTCGCCGAACGCCGCTACCCCGAGGACCACGGTGAGCCAATTGAGCCACGCGTAGTTGCCCCCCGCGATCAGGATCAGCTGGTGAACGATGATGAACCCGCCCGCGATCGACGAGATCGGCTGCGGGAGGAACAGCGCGAACGGGATCACGAGCTGCACGAAATGGCTGAAGAGCGCCCCGCCGCGATGCACCACCTTGGGCAGATGGTGAAAGTGCGCGCTCAGCGGGTTCGGCATCGGCTGCGTCTCGTGGTGGTAATAGAGGCACGTCAGATTGCGCCAGCACTCGTCGTGGCGAATCTTGATGAGCCCTGCGCCGACCTCGGTGCGAAAGAGCATCCAGCGCAGCGCGAGCACCGGAATGATCGAGGGCTCGACGCCGGCCGGTCCGAGGAACGCGGTGAAGAACCCCGCCTCGAGCAGCATCGACTCCCAGCCGAAGGCGTAGAACGTCTGGCCGACGTTCACGATCGACAGGTAAAGCGCGTACATCGTGAGCCACACCGCGAGCGAGAGCCAGACCGGGCCGCTCTCTGACAAGCCGGCCATGGCGGAGACCGAGAGCAAGATGCCGGTCCACGCGACCAGGGTGAGCCGCCGATCCGTGTAGCCGAAGTGGAAGAGGCTCGGGGCTTCGCGAAAGCCCACGCGCTTCAGAAAGTCGGGGACGGGCGAGAGGCCGCGTTCGCCGAGGAGCGGGCGGAACTGATTGAGGACGTTCAGGAACGCCACGAAATAGATCGCGGCCATGCCCCGCTGAATCAAGAGGCGCACGAGCCAGACGTCACCGAAGTATCCATCCACGACAGGCTTGTCCTTCGTCTGTGCTTCAGCGTCGCATCAGTCGTGCCGGTCCTGCCAGCGGTCCCGGGCTTGCACCTTTACCGAGCGGCAAGATGACGCTCGAGCACTCCTTCCACGCCCTTGCGTTTCCCGAGAACCTCGCCATTCGCGACATTGCCGGCGCCTTCACCGAGACGCGACGAACGCCGCACGAGCTTCACGCCAAGACCGGCGGCGGCTGGATGTCGATCTTTCCGTTCGGTGCCGTGACGTTTCGCGACGTCGCTCGTGAAGACATGGAGCGCGCCCTGGTGACACTGAGGCAGCTTTGTCCCAAGCTCTCGAAGCCGGTGATCGAGGAAGACTTCGTCGTCGCCGAGGGCGGTCCGCTGCGTTCGTCGGTCGACGGCGGCCGATTGGTGATCGATCGCGTGACCGAAGCGCGCGGCGACCTCGTAGCGCTCGTCGTCGCGCAGAGCGCGGCGATGGAGTACTACGAGAGAATCGTCGACGAGATGTTCACGCACACCGAGCGCCTCGTCGATCGGCTCGAGCGAACCGGCGGCGTCACCTACCGCATCAGCTCGCTCCATCGGTTCATCGGCAGCGCTCTCGGTACCCGGACCGAGGTGCTCAACGTGCTCCACCTTCTCGACAAGCCCGACGCCACCTGGGACGACCCGGAGATGGATCGCATCTACGACGAGCTGCGTGCCGAGTTCGACTTGCTCGACAGATACCACGCGCTCGAGGCGAAGCTGCGGAGCGTGCAGGAAGCGCTCGAGCTGGTGCTCGACGTGGTACGCGACCGCCGCCTCTTCGTGCTCGAGGCCGCGATCGTGGTGCTCATCGCGCTCGAGATCGTCCTCAGCCTCGCTCGCGTCACCTGACGATCTCAGCGGAAGAGCGCGACGGTCGCAGGCTTCTTGGAGCCGAAAGGCGGAGGCTCGAAGAGACCGCGGGGCAGGACCGGATCCGCAGCCGTCTTGCTGAGCTTGTCGCCGAGCGAGACCGAGCCGCACGCGTACTTGTGCATCGCTGCTTGCTCCATCGTCATGACGTCGATCGAGTCGTCGTGCGCGATGAGGTCGAGGCTCTTGGCGAGGGCGTCCGGCCGGATGTAGTCGTGGATCAAGAGGACGCCGCCGCTCTTCGCGTACTTCTCCATGTTCTTGGTGAGGAAGCCGAAGTCGCTGCGCTTGCCGGGGACGGTGTCGCCCGACGCGCCGTGCCACATGACGTTCATCATGCCGAGCTTCTCGAGCGCCTCGTCGTAGAGCTTGATGCCCTCGGCGCCGTCGTGCTGGACGTAGGGGCCGCCGCCCGGCGGACGCGAGTAGAGGACCGAGTAGGGACGTGCGCCGTTCTCGAAGCCGCGCGTCGCGAGCATCGCCTCGTGACGCTCGATCGCGCCGCGCCACGACTTGCGGATGCCGGTCTCGGTGAGCCACTTCGCCGGGTCGGCCTGGAACACCTGGCGGAACATCGCGTCGAAGTCGTCACCGGACTCCGCGAGGAGCGCGATGTCGATCAGGATCGCCGTCGCCTCGTGCTGCGAGCGGATCGTCTCGACCGTCTCCTTCGGCGACGCGACGTTGGTCATCTTCACGTCGTGGCTGTACGAGTGCGAGGCGAGCGTGTGGCCGTCTTGGACCATGCGCTGCACCAGCGGGTAGGCCTCGGTGACGCCGGTCTCCGCGACCCAGGCTTGTGCTAGATCGAAGAAGCGCTCCTTCTCGATCGGGAGGACCTCGAACGCGGTGATGCGCGGCGTGAGCGAAGCGGTCGTTTCGGGGATCA
>JBGTSH010000202.1:0-18729 GCA_041940405.1 Polyangiaceae bacterium | reverse complement strand
ATCTCATTCTACAGGCAAGTACAATAATAAGGTCGCGAGTGTCGTGAGAAAGAACGCCATAACAGCTCGCAAACCCAATCCCCATCATCCAGAACGCGCGCGATTCGCTCACCACGCAGGCGCTTATCGCCCGACGCGCGCGCGGCATCCGCGCCAGTCGTCCTTTGCCATGTCCTCGCTCACGCCGAGGGCGGACTGGCGACGCGCTGGCGACAGGCACATGTCGGTGGCCCGCCACAGGCGTTCGTCGTCGCGTGCGATGACGGCGGCTCGAGCCACGCCGCAAACACCGGCGGTGGCAGTACCGGCACCGGATCTCCACCTGCGACTTCGGGCACGAGCATGGGTACAGCCGCCGGCCCGAGCACCGGGAGCACGACCGGCGCCGGCGGTCAGGGAGAGGGTGGAAGCGGTGGCGGCGGCACGCCCACGATCGACTGCTCGAACGGCTGCTCCTACGTCCGCGGCGACGCCGCGCCCGGCGGTGACGGCACCGATTGGGCGAGCGCGCTCTCCGAGCTGCCGAGCGATCTCGTGCGGGGTCACACGTACGTCATCGGCGCGGGGACCTACTCCGGCTACGACTTCGACGACGCGCCGGACGGCGACTCGGTGATCCGCATCGTCCGCGCGACCAGCGGCGATCATGGCACCGACAGCGGATGGGAGCCGAGCTTCGGCGAGGGCGAAGCGACCTTCGGCACCCTCCAGATGAGCGAGCCCTTCTACGAGATCGACGGGCGCGGCACGACGCGCGCGGTAGGCGACTTTCAATCGACGGTGGTCTCCATCGACGCGAGCTCGATCACCCTCCGCGGCATCGACGTCGACGGCGCCTTTGCGATGAACGGCGGCGAGCACTCGGAAGGAGCGTGCACCGGAATGACCGTGAACGGCGACGACGTCGTCGTCGAGAACACGCGCATTCACGACGCCGCCGATGACGGTCTGGTCGTCAGCGGGAGCAACAATTTCACTTTCAGCGGCAATCGCATTCACGCGATGCACGGTTGCGGCACCGATGGCGGCTGCGGCCCTTGCTACAACGGCCACAGCGACGGGGTCGAGCTCTACGACGTCACGTCGAGCAGCTTCATCGGCAACATGATCTGGGACGTCGCGAGCACGTCGACGTTCTTCTTCGGCAACTGGGCAGACACGCTCGGGAACGGACCGAGCGAGTACTGCGAAGACATCCTGATCGCGAACAACATCCTGTACGGGCCCGAGACGGGCTTCGTCGCTTACATCACCGACGTCGCCGGGATTCAGCTCTACAACAATGTCATCTGGGGCCGGCGCCAGGGCGCCTACGGCGGCCTCTCGATCGGCCCGGACATCACGGGCCTCGACATGGTCAACAACGTCATCCTGAGCATCAACCTCGCGCACACGGGCGGCACCTTCGATGCGAGCGAGTTTGTCGGCATGTACAACGTGTTCGGAGCGTCGACCGGGCAGTGGGAAGAGGACGCCACGGATCAGATCATCGAGGACCCCGGCTTTACTGCGATCCCGGGCGCGAACGGTGCGACGGTCGCCAATCCCGACGCGCAGGCGTTCGCACCGACCGCGACGAGCCCCCTCCGCGACGCCGGAATGCCAGCGAGCGCCGAGCATCCCATCCCTCAGGCCGACTTCTTCGGCACAGCACGCGACGCGACGCCGAACGTCGGCGCGATCGAGTGATCGAAAGCCCGAGACCGATGCGGTCTCCGGAGCTCGGCGCGCGCGTTCATCCCGGCTCGGGCCGGGACGAACGCGACCGGTTATCGTACCAAGCGCGCCCCCGACATCACTCGCAGTGCTCGCAATAGACGTTGCACGCGTCATTGCCGCAGGCGCCGCTGTCGGGATCGCAGCACGGCTGATCCTTCTTCGGGCCGTCCGAGCACGTGCAACTTCCGCCGAGACAGCCGAAGTCATGGCTGCAGGTCTGGCCACCGGAAGTCGTGTCCTCGTCGCCACCGCTCGTGGTGTCGCTGCTCCCGTCCCCGTCGCTCCCACTGGTGTCATCGCCACATCCCGCGATCGAGAGACCAGCGACCAACAAGACCGTTCTCGTAAGCCCAACGTTCATGACATGCCTCCTGCGCACGCGAGAGAGCGCGCGCTTTCGCCCTTCGGGCTGCGTCCGCTTAGGACAGCCGGGCGGCTGGCGCCGGTAACCTCCGGTTACATCGCGGGGGAGCCACTGTCGTTTGTGCGTTCGCGCTTCCACGAGCGTGGAACGAGTGCTTGGCTACGCGTGTGAAGCGCGCAGGCAGAGTCGGAAGCGAGGGCCACACCGCGAACACGCTCCCCTCCTCTGGCCTACCGCTCGAGCTCCGCTTGAAGAACCCACCCGCCCTCTTCGTGGGGCGCGCCGCGGAGCGCGTCGCCCTCGAGCGCCTCATCGACAGGGCGCCGCTCACGATCGTTTCGGGCCTGCGCGGCCTCGGGAAGACTTCTCTGGTGCTCGAGGTCCTGCACCGGCGCTTCCCCGAGCGCGCTGCGAGCGCCTTCATGTGGTCGATGCGGTCCGGCGACTCTCTCGCAAGCGCCCTGGCTGCACTCTGCCGCGCGATGGCGACGGCGCTGCGGCTCGAGCCTCCAACGGTGGGCGAGCTCGCCGATCCCGTCGGGCTGGTGACCACCGTCATCGACCTTGCCGAGCGCGGCGGCTTCTGGACGCTGATCGACGACGTGCACGTCGCGAGCGAAGAGGAAGCGGCTCCGCACTTGCGGGCGCTCGCCGCGTACTCGCGGTTCGCGCGCTGGATCGTGACGACGCGCGTAGCTCCCGACCTCCCCGAGCTGCGGGAGCAGAACATCGTGGTCGGCGGACTCGCGCCTGATGACGCTCGAGAGCTCGCGCGGCTACTCGCGCCGCGCGCGTCCGATGCGGAGCTCGAGCAGGTGCTGCAAGTGGCCGGCGGCTCGCCGTGGAACGTTCGCCAAGGCATCGCCGGCCGTCCTCCGTCAAAGGCCACGGAGGAGGAGTTGCTCTCCGGTCTTCCCGAAACCTCATGCGCCGTGGTGCGGGCACTGTTCTCGGTGGAGGTACCCATCCAGCCGGAGGACATCGAGTGCATGCTCGGGCTCGCGCGGGGTCAGGTGTCGACGGAGTTGCTCGACACGCTCGAGCGCCGTTCGCTCGTGGAGTGCTCGTTTGCGGGCGCCCGCTTGCACGATGCAGCGCGGAGCTGGCTCGGCCGCGCAGGTGCGGCGAAGCTCGAGTCGCCCGCCCGCCTCCGGCTCGCAGCTTCGCCGCGCCACGGCGCGCGGCTCGAAGCGCTTCGAACCATGCTCGAGCTCGAGGCCGCCGAAGAGGCAGCGGCGCTGCTTGCCGAGACACACGAGTCCCTGGCTCGGTCCGAGCATGCGGCTCGCGCATGGTCGTTGCTCGAGCCGAATGGCGGCGAGCGGCTGCTCCCGTTCAAGCTCGCATTGGCCCTCGAGCTGGGTGGGGCGCCGCTGTCGTGGGCCATCCGCCAGCCCGAGCCCGCAGCTCTGGCACCTCGGCTTCTGTGGGCCAAGGCACAATGGCTTGCGGGGCGCTTCGCGCAGGCGGCGGAGGTGGCACTGGGGATCCTGGCAGCAGGTGCGGCTGGCGCCCTCGCAGCAGAAGCGACGATCGTTCGCGCACGCGCACTGGTAAGGCTTGGTCGCGCCGAGGATGTGCTCACGCTGCTCGCGGCGTTCCGGCCGGAAACCGAAGATGCGGCGGTCATTGCCGACACGCTTCGCGCGCGCGCTCTGGCGCTGGGGGGTCGATGGGCCGAAGCATTCGAACGCGACTGCTCCGTCGCAGACGGGATGCTGCGTGCGTCGCCTGCCGTGCGTGCGCTCGTGCAGGAGGAGCGCGTGACCTTGCTCATGAATCTCGGGCGGCTGGCTGCCGCGGTGGCGGTCGACGAGTCGTCGGTCGTCGCCCGCTCTCCCCGCCAGTGGCTGTCGTACTCGACCCGGGCGCTCGAAAGCGGGCGCGTCGGCCCCGCGGTGGACGCGCTCGATCGCGCAGAGCCATGGGCGATGGCGACCGCGGCCTATCGACCCATCCATCGACTGAACCGGCTGCGAGTCGCGTTTACGTTGGGTGACTTTGCGTACGCGGCAGACGCGGTCGACGCTCTGATGAGCGACGCTGCGACGAAAGCGCACATCGAAATGCACGCGTGGTGCGCTTCCGCGCCGGCGTACCTGGCACTCGTGACCGGCACCACGATAACGATCGATCGCCCCCAATACGTGCCCGGCCCTGCGTCGGCCTTCGTCGATGCAATACTCGCGATTCGTGACGCTCGTCATGGGCGCGCCGGTGAGCTTCAAGGCGCCGCGGAACCCTCGGCGACCGACTCGACAATCCTATTTCTTCTCGGTCGCGCGTACGCGTGCCTGTGCTGCGGTGACAGCGACAAGGCCGTCGAACACGCGAGCCGTGCCGCCGCTTTGGCAGAGGAGCATGGCTGGGCCATCATGCGCGCAGACTCGCTCGTCGCGCTCGGCGAGGCACTCCTCGTCAAGGGCGATGTCGCGTCGACCGCGCGCGCGTTGAACGAGCTGAAGGCGCTGGCCCAGCAGCTCGGCAGCCGACGCTATGCGCTGGAGGCAGAGTGGCTCGAGCTCGCCCTGGATCGGGCCCCGCGTTCTTTGCCACGGGTCGAGGCGATCGCAACCTGTGCGACGGTAGCTCCGGTTGCAGCGCGCCGTGCTCGGGCGTGGCTGGGCGAATCCGCCATCCTCGACCTCGCCGATCGCGCGGTGCTCGCGGCGTGGCGTGCGTCGGCCGACGTGGCTTGCCGCACACTGGGAGCGGATACGGATCGAGGGCCCTCCGTGTGGGGAATCGACAGCGCCCGTCAATGCATCTGGGACGCCGACGGCACCGTGGAGCTTTCGGATAGCCCGCTCCATTTCCAGTTGCTCGAGACCCTGTTGCGCCACGGTGGCGCCGCCACGAAGAAGGACCTGGCGGAGCAAGTATGGGCGGTTCGCAAGTACCACCCCGAGCGTGACGACAAGCGCATTCAAGTCGCCGTTCGTCGCCTCCGCACTCGGATCGAGAAGAACCCTTCGTCTCCTGAACGGCTATTGACGACGCCCGCCGGGTACCAGTTGGCTTTGCCCGTTCGGCATCTCGCTCGCCCCCGGGACTGAGGCCCACACGCCGGCGGCCTCAGGAGCGTGGGATCGGGTCGATGCAGGGGCTGCAGAAGGACGCGTGCGGTGTCAATACGCCCGAACGGAGCTCGCCGCAGAAGACGCACGAGGGCACCGCGAGCGCGGACGAGCAATCCGCCGGCTCATCCATGGCGTCGCGGATGATCGAGTTCGAATTGAAGGCACAAGGATTGTGCGGTTGCGGCATAGTCAACCTGTCCACCGAAGCGGGTGAACTTCAGTGTCTCGACCGCCGATTGGGTAGACTCCGGGGCGATGCGGTCTTCGATTCTCCTCTCTGTCTGCCTCCTCGGTTGTGGTGAAGTCGCGTTCGAAGCAAACCCAGTCGGTCTCGCGCCCGGAATGAAAGGGCCCGACTCGCAGGAGCTGTACGTCGACGTGACGGCGCCCAAGGGTGCAGGGGTGACGTGCGAGCCCGAGTGCGGGAGCTGGACGGCTGGCGAGTCCCCGTTTCCAGAGGGGCCGGTGCGCGCGCCGATCCCGCTCGAGCCGAAGCGCGGTGAGCAGACCTACAAGATCACTGTCCAAGACGGCCTCTTCAAGAAGAGCACGAAGAGCTTTACCTACGACTACCAGCCCAACGTGTTCGTGCGGACGGGGCAAGAGGGGCCCATGCCGGTGCGTTGCTATCTGTCGTCGTGCGAGGGGACGCTCGGGGTGGACGTCGGTGAGATCAAGCTCGAGCTGACCAGCAAGGAGGCGACCCGTGCCGCGCTGGGAAAGGCGTCGGCGCCGTTCGCGGACGGCAAAGCAACGGTCAAGACGAACGCGGCTGTCCTCGCGGGCGATCTGGATCTCGCAAAGCTGTCGAGCGCGTCGACGTTCGACGTCAAGCTGGACGTCGAGGTCGCCTTCGCCGATCTGACGGTGAAGAAGCCGGTCGAGATCCGACTGGCGACGAACGGTGTCGTGGCTGCGTTGCGAGAAGGCAAGGACAGGCCGCTCGAGCTCGTCGCCGACAAGCCCGCGCCTGCGAAGGCCGCTGGGCTCTTGCTGGTCGACGACGGCAGTCCCAAGGCGTACGGCGAGGTGAAGAAGCTGCAAGACGTCGATCTCATCGCGGTGAGCGAGACCAAGAAGCGCAAGGTCAATTGCGGGACGTACGTCGGCGGCGGCAAGTCGATGAACGTCACGATCGACGCCATCGACGCGGACCTCGAGGTGTTCGATCGGCGAACCGGCAAGTCGGTCGCCAAGAAGTCATTTTCGGCGGGCTTTTCGTGCGGCGATACGCTCGAGGCCAGGAACGACCCGTCCAAGGAGCTCGTTTTGCTCGTGGAAGAGAAGCTCATCGACGCCTGGCTCGAGGGGCAGGTCAAGACGGCGGTGGCGCCCAAGTAGATGCGTGGCGAAAGTTCTGCCCTTAGCCGAGTTCGCGGCTAAGCCTATTTCGTCATGGAATGGCTGAACTACCACCACCTCCTCTACTTCTGGATGGTGGCACGAGAAGGGGGCCTCGCGGGCGCAGCGGCGAAGCTACGCCTGTCTCCCCCGACGCTGAGCACACAGATCAAGTCGCTCGAGGACTCGCTCGGAGAAAAGCTCTTCACGAAGCGAGGCCGGCAGCTCTCGCTGACCGAACGGGGTCAGGTCGCCTACCGGTACGCGGACGAGATCTTCTCGCTGGGTCGTGAGTTGGTGGGCGCGGTACGTGAGGGGACCGTCGATCGGCCGATGAAGCTGACGGTCGGCGTCGCGCAGAGCGTCCCCAAGCTGATCGTTCGTCGCTTGCTGGCCCCGGTCGAGAAGATGCCGGCGGTGCAGCTCGTCTGCGTCGAGGAGCCGAGCGAGCGGCTCCTCGCGGAGCTGACCGTCCACGCCCTCGACGTCGTGCTCGCGGATGCGCCCGGCGTCGCGAACAGCGGCGTGCGTATCTACAACCATCTCCTGGGTGAGACCCAGGTGGCGATCTACGGGACGGAGAAGCTGGTCGCGACCTACCGAGAGGGCTTCCCTTCGTCGCTCCAAGGCGCGCCATTTCTCCTACCGACCCACGCTGCGTCTGTTCTCCGCCGCAGCCTCGATGCCTGGTTCGACGAGCATCGCATCCAGCCGCGCATCGCGGCGGAGTTCGACGACAGCGCCTTGCTGAAGGCCTTCGCGCAAGATGGCTTGGGGCTGTTCGCCGGCCCCGCGGTGATCACACCGGAGATCCAGCGCCAGTACCGGGTTCGCAGGCTCGGCGTGGCTGCGGGGATCAAGGAACGCTTCTATGCCATCACCGCGGAGCGGCGTATGCGCCATCCGGCATTGGTAGCCGTGACCGAGGCTGCGCGTGGCCGCGTCTTCCGGTCGGCAGCAAGGAGCTGAGGTGGCCCGAACGTTCTGCCGGACGGAAACGAAGTGATCGTCGTTTCGGTTGGCTCGAAATGACGTAGCTTTTTCTCGAATCGACAGCGTTCCGCGCGGCCTCATGCTGCATGCGTCCCAAGGAGGTACACGCATGAAGGTCACGCTGGTGAACCGCGGGCTCGACACGAGAGGCGTCGTGACCGTCAGCGGAGATCGCTTCAAACCCCTCGTGGTCGAGGCGCGCGACGTGAGGCACACCGCCGTCGCCGCGCTGCGCTTCGGACGCGGGCTGCCGGTCGGCCGCTGAGATCGGAAAGGACACCAAGAGATGGATCTCACCACCGCCGCCAGCCCCTTCGTTTGGGCCGCATTCATCGCCTTCGTCCTGGTCATGCTCGCGCTCGACCTGGGAGTCTTCCACCGCAAGGCCCACGTGGTGACCTTCAAGGAAGCCGCGGGCTGGAGCGCGTTCTGGATAGCGCTCGCCCTGCTCTTCAACGGCATCGTGTGGTGGCAGTTCGGGCCGAAGCTCGCGACCGAGTTCTTGACGGGCTATCTCATCGAGAAGTCGCTCAGCGTCGATAACATCTTCGTCTTCGTCGTCATCTTCACCGCGCTCGGAGTTCCCTCCCTCTATCAACACCGGGTGCTCTTCTGGGGGATCTTGGGCGCGCTCGTGATGCGCGCGGTGATGATCTTTGCCGGCGTGGCGCTGCTCGAGCGGTTTCACTGGATGATCTATGTCTTCGGCGGCTTCTTGATCGTGACAGGGCTCAAGCTCCTCCGCGAGCAGGGGTCCGCGAGCGATCCTGCGAGCGGCTGGGCGATGCGCCTCCTCAAGCGCATCATCCCCTCGACCAACCGGTTCGACGGCGAAAAGTTCTTCACCCGCGAGGGAGCGAAGCGAGTGGCGACACCGCTCTTTCTGGCGCTGATCCTCGTCGAGCTGACCGACGTGGTCTTCGCCCTCGACTCCATCCCCGCGATCTTCGCCGTGACCCGCGACCCATTCATCGTCTTCACGTCGAACATCTTCGCCATCCTGGGCCTCCGGTCGCTCTTCTTCCTGCTCGCCGGGGTCATGGACCGCTTCGTCTACTTGAAGATCGGCCTCGCCGCCGTGCTGGTCTTCGTCGGCGCCAAGATGGCCCTCGTGGACGTGATCAAGATTCCGTCCGCGGTCTCGCTCCTTGTCATCGCGACGATGCTCGGAACGTCCATCGTCGCCTCACTCTGGGTCTCTCGTTCGAAGAAGGAGATGCGTGAAACATGAGCTGGTCCGAGCAGGGCGAGGTCGTGTTCGTGAGCCGCACGGGCTTCGCGGGTCCTCGCGCTCGATCAGCTCTTCTCGGTCGCGAGGATGACCGTCGCGGCGAGGCCGAGCAGAACGCCGATCGCCCGGCGCACCGTGAACGCCTCCGAAAAGAGGAGGGGCGCGAAGAGCGCAGCGAGCACGACGCCGCCGCCGAGCGCGATCGTCCCCGTCCCGGCGACCGGTCCGCCGAGGCGGAACGCCAGGAAGAGAAGCGTGACGCCGCCGGTGATCATGAGCCCGCTCAGCACCGACCACACGATGCCCGCGGTGGTCGTCGGCACCTCGTTGCGCGGACCGACGAAGACCAGCACCAAGAGGCCTACCGTCGCCGCCGCCTCGAGCGCGAAGCCGCCGAGCGCGTCGCCGATCCGACCGCTCGCCGCTCGGAGCATCAGGTAGTGGGCGGCGAAGCACAGGCTCGCCGCGATCGCCGCAATCGACCAGCTCGCCACTAGTCGTCGTCCATGTACTCGGGGTAGTCGCCCGGCTGGAGGTTGTCGAACCGCGTGCACGCCGACGTGAACCGGGTCATCACCTTGCCCGTCGGGCCGTTGCGTTGCTTGGCGATGATGAGCTCGGCGATGCCCTTGTTGTCGGGGTTGTCGGGGTTGTAGTACTCGTCGCGGTAGATGAAGATGATGGTGTCGGCGTCCTGCTCGATGGCGCCGGAGTTGTGACTGACGATACCGTCAGCAATCCACGACGCCGGCCCCGGCACCGTCAGGTCGAAGACCTCTTCCTCGCCGGCCGGCCGCACCTCGACCACGCGATCCCAGTAGAGGTCGCTGTCGGCGAGCGCAGCGGGGTCCAGCTGGTGCGCAGGATCCGCTACGCCCCCCGCCGGCAGGAGCACGCGAGAGGTGGGCGCGCGCGTCGCTCGCAGCCGCTTGGCCGCGGAGACGCGGCTGCCGAAGGCGCCGACGATCTCGAGGAACGACTGCTGCGCCTCATGGCCGGTCACGTCCACGTTCCACAGAGGTCGATCGGCGGCGACGGTGCGACGGATGGCGGCCACGACCCCCACCCGAAGGAGCAACGCCGCCACGTCGCGCGCGAGGAGCTCGCTCGCGGTCGTGAAGAAGACGCGCGCCGAATCCTGACGCGCGGCGCTGCCGACCGACCGGACCGAGATGTTGCCGCTCGTCGACCAGAGGTGTTTGAGGAACGTTCCGATCTGATCGCTCGAGAGGCGGTGCACGCACTCCGGCACGCGCTTTCGATCCGCCGAGAGGCCGTCGAGCCCGAGCTCCGCGAGCCATGCGGCCAGGCTGCGCGAAGTGTCGGAGAGCTCGTGCCGCCCCTCGACCTCGAGCTCGACCACCCGGGCCTCGAGCTCGAGCTCGGCGGCGCCGCGAACGAACTCTACGTGCTCGCGGTGCGAGGTCGAGTACGAGACGGGCTCACCCGGCAGGTAGGAGCCGTCGCCGATCAGGTGCGCGAGGAGGCCGAGCTTCGCCTCGGTCCACGAGGCGTCGAACGCGCCCGCACCGACGTCCTTGGCGATCGCCACCTGCGATCCCGGCCCGATGTCGCGCACGCGCTTCCAACCGCCGCTCGTGAGCAGCCGATGCCGTGCCGTCGCGCGGATTGTCCGGCCGCTCGCGAGCATCACGTCGAACACGGGCCGAATCCCGACGGACCATACCTTGTCGCTTGCGGCAGCGATCACCTTGCCCGCTTCGGACACCGCGACGACCTCGGGCGCGGCGCCCACGAGATCGCGAATGGGAACGCGCCTGCCGTCCGAGAGGCAGACGAGCGTGTCGCCGGTCACGCACTCGCGGAGATCGCTGAGCTGGGGGCGCTTCTCCTTGGTGGCGCGCGTCTCGACGGCGCGGTTCAGCTGGCTGAGCGCGATGACCGGAACGCGCAGCTCCTTGGCGAGCTGCTTCAGGCCTCGAGAGATCTCGCTGATCTCTTGCTCGCGGCTCGAGACGCCGGGACGTCCGCTCATCAGCTGGAGGTAGTCGATGACGATGAGCCCGACCCGCCGCTCGGGCTCGTTGTCTTTCGCCGGGCGGTTGTACTCGGCCTGGATGCGGCGACACTTCGCGCGGAGCTCGAGCAGGCCGATCGCCGGCGTGTCGTCGAGCCAGACCGGGAGCATCGAGAGGTACGACGCTCCCTCGGTCAGCCGCCGCCAATCCTCGGGCGTGAGGTGTCCACCGCGCAATTTACCGACGTCGACCCGCCCCTCGGAGCAGACCATACGAGTGGCCAGCTGCTCGCGCGGCATTTCGAGCGAGAACACCGCCACGCCGAACCCAGGCTCACGCTTCTCTTCGCCGCGTTCGTGTGGACCCGGGACGCTGATCGCACGAGGCGAAGCGACGTTCACGGCGAGGTTCAGGACGAAGCTCGTGTTGTGAACGCAGACGTCGTTTGCGACGAAGTTGTGCGTGTCCGGGATCGTGAGGTCGTAGACCTGCCGTTCTCCGAGTGGCTCGATCGAGACGATCTCGTCGTAGTAGACGTCGCCGCGCGCCATCGAGCAGAGAGCCGCGTCGCCGAGGACCGTCGCGATCTTCTCGAGGCGCTCACGCGCGAGACCGCGCTTCCCCACGTGCGCGTTGGTCACATCGCCAAGGCCCGCACGAGCCATCAGCGAACGCCAACTCTCGGTTCCTCTCGCGGCGTCGATCCGTTCCCAGACCTCCGCGGGAACGACGTCGCGGTTCGTGTGGTGTGCTCGTCCGGCGACCGCTTCGACACAACGCCACGCCCTCTCTTCCTTGCCGAAGATCCCGATCTCCTCGACGAACGTGCGGATCGAGCGGGCGTGCGTCAGGTCGAGTTGCCACGCCTGTCGGCGCTCGGCCTTGTACTTGAGCGAGCGGCGGCGGACCGACGTGATGACGCCGAAGCGAAGAAGCAGGTGCTGGAGCTGCCGTGCCAGGCGTTCGCTGACGGTCGCGTACCCGATCTTGGCTTGGCCACTCGCGAGCACGGTCGCCCATCCGTCGGTGGCGAAAAGGCGGTTGAGGAACAACGCGAGCTGGGCACGAGGAAGCTGAAAGACGGGCGCGGGGATCGACTTGTCATGCGCACTCTTGTCCCGAAGCTCGACCTTCCGGAGGAGCTCCCCGAAAGCACTCTTCGCAGCCTCGGAACGCGTTGGGCCACCCGAGCTCAAACCCTCAGTTGTTGCCTCGGTCCCGAGCGTCGCCACCGCGTGCCGGCGCCGCGTCTGCAGCGCACTGAATTGCGAGACCGCGTTCGCGAACTCCTCGAGCAGCCTCGGATTCGTGTTGGTGAACGTGGGATTGGCACCGGTCAGCCCTCCGTCACCGATGAGGTACGCGAGCAGCTTCACCTCGCAGTCGCGCATGGGACGATCGCCGAAGACCGGCAGCTGCCGCGGCACGCCGATGTGATCGCCGGGTCGTAGATCGTCGAGGGGCCGCCACCCCCTCACGGTGAGGAACGGATGCGGTGCCGTCGCAGTGACCTGGCGTCCCAGTCGAGTGGTCACCCGAAAGACCGGCCTCTTGCCGTCGTCTACGTATGCGCTCGGCGAGGCCGTACGAAGCTTGTGATCCGCGCCGAGCGTGAGAAGCCGCGCCTGGCGGCGCCGATAGACCTCCTCGATCGTCGCGATCGAGCCATCCTCTAGAACGATTTCGGCGTCGGCCGCGAGGCACTTTCCCATACCCGGCCGAGCCGCGACGATCATCAAGTCGCCGTCGTGCAGACCCGCCGTCTTCTCATCGAGCTTCGCGAAGCCGGTCGAGATGCCGGTGATGCGATCGCCGCGCTCGGCGGCCTTGGAGATCTGCTCGAACGCGGCGCGGAGCACCTGGCTGATCGGCTGGACGTTGCTCGCCTCGGGCGTGCGCGCGAGCTCGTAGATCGCTTGCTCGGCGCCGTCGATGAACTCTTGCACCATGCCGACGTCGCCGTACCCCTCGGCCGAGACGCGCTGGCACTCGGCGATGAGGCGGCGCAGACGCCACTTCTCGCGCACCGTCCTGGCGTGCGCGGCGACGTGCGCGACCGCCGGCGTCGCGTCGACGATCTGCGCGAGGTACGCGGTGCCGCCGATCTGTGCGAGCCGCTCGCGATCGCGAAGCCACGACGCCACTTGCACCAAGTCGATCGGAGCGCCCTGACGCGCGAGCTCCACCGACGCCTCGAAGACGCGACCGTTCGCTTCGCTGTAGAAGTGCTCAGGCTTCAGGATCTCGGCGACCTGATCGAGCGCCTCTTGCTTGAGGAGGATCGCCGACAGCACGGCCGCCTCGGCGTCGAGGTCGTGCGGGGGCACGCGGCCCGCGATGACGGGCGGCTCACGCGGCGGCCGCTGCTGCGATCGAGGAGGAAACTGCTTCAAAGGGGAACCGTGTGGACGGAGTCCAGCTTGCTGGACGAAGTCCAGGAAGGTCCGACGGAGTGCACCAACCAGCGAAGCTGGTTGGCACGAAGTCGAACGCGCAGCATACTCCGCTCGTCCGCGTTTTCGACTTGAAACGCCGCGCGCCTCTGCGGCTAGGACCTACTTCGTCAGCCGAGAAATGCCGCCAGCTCGCGGCGCGCTTCCTCGTCGAGCGCATCGTCCAAAAATCGACGTGCCGAAGGTGCGTCGGTAAAAATCTTGCGGGCCGGGTTGGCGGCCTCACGGACGATCCGGCCGAGCTGCATGAGGAGCGTGGCGTTCGACGGCGCAACGAGGATGGCGACTCGCACGAGCACCGAGTTCATCCGCTGAAACAGCTCGGTGAGCTTGTCGGCGACGGGCGGTGAGTAGACGATCACCGGCCGATGGTCCGCGCAGAGGATGGGGGAGTGCTCGGCGTTCGCGGCTGCGATGCGCCCCAGCTCCGCCGCGTAGGCTATCGCCGACTCTACCGTCGGTAGAGAATGGACCCGCGCCCGTATCAAACGCCGGGCCACGACTTCGATGGTGAACTCCTCCGACGCCAACCCGGGCGAGCCTGGCCGAAGCCACGGGCGGCTGCAACGGGATCACAAGCGGGTCCCGCCCGGAGGGCGGTCCGCCGCGAGCTGTTGGCTCGCGTGGGCGATCTCGGGGTGCGGGCCGAGCATCGAGGCGCCGAGCCTCGTCACCTTCGTGGCAGAGCGGCCCCTCCATCGCGAAGCGCCGACGGCTACCCCGGCTCCACCCTGTGTGATCGAAGGGGATGGCAGCTCGGGGTACCAGAGCTTCTTGGTCTTCGCGTCCGCCGGCGACCCCTCGCCGATCGCCGTCGTCCGGGATCCGAGGAAGGTGCCCGTTCGTTTCACCGCGTTCCCTCCTTACGAGACGGGTGGCCGCGTCGCCGTCGAGATCGCCGAGAAGCAAACGCTCGAGATGCGTGGTTTCGTCGACCTGGATCGCGTCAGCTTCCAGCTCGCGCGCCGGGTCGACTTCGTCGCACCGCACGTCTTCGCAGACGCTGGGACGGTCGTACAGGTCCGCGGACGGGACGGGACAGAGCTCCTCGTCGACGTGCGCACCGCGTTCGAAGAACCGAAGTCCGTGAGCGTCCGAGCGCCGTGCTCGGCGCTGGCGTACGCGAACGCTTCGCTCGCGGACCGGCACCCCGAAGCGGGCCGCGAGGTGGTGCCGGCAGCCGGCGAGATGACGTTCTATGCCGGGCCCGGGCTCGGCGCGATCTTCCAAGCTCGCTTGCCGATCGAACGGACCTTCACGGTGTTCGAGCGACGAGGGGATTTCGTCCACGTGCGCGTCGGCCACCGTCCGAGCTACGAGCATACCGACGGCACGCTCGTGGTCGACGCATGGGTCAGGCACGATTCCATCGCGCCGCCCACGCCCGACGATTCGGACCACTCCGATTGCGGCCTGCCCGACGAGCGCGACCGCTGCGCCGACGGGCCGCGGATCCGCGAGGACACGCCCATCCGCCTGGGCTCGACAGGCCCGGTCATCGGCACCGCGCGATCCGGCGCCTGGGTGACCCTTGGCGATCGAGCCGACGGTGGCGTTGCAGTCGAGTTCTTCTACGACGTGATCGGCCCGCCGCCGGGAAAGAAGTTCTTCGTGGAGGAGAGCGCGCTCGTCGGTTGCCACGAATGGTCCGGCCCGGAGGACGAAGAGGCTTGCCCGTGTCCGGAGCCGTAGGGCACGTCGAGTGCGAGCAGAATAACCGCGCCCCGCGCAGCTTTCCGACTCAGAAACCCGACCCCGGTCCGCCAACCAAGGGGGCATGAAGCGACTCTTGTTCCTGGGCGCCGCGATCGCGTGCGCCTTCATGACGCGTGAAGCGAGGGCGACCGACTACTACGTCGAAGGCAACGTCAGCGGAGGCGGCAGCACCTGGGGCACTTCGGACCCGAACATCCAGGGAGCGCTGCGCACCGGCTTCGAGTTCCTCGACATCGTCAGCGTCGACCTGCAGGGCCGCCTCGGCTACGCGTCGGTCGACGAGCGGATGCTCATGATGGTCGGGCTCGGCACGAAGCTCGCCCTTCCCATCGAGCCGTTCATTCCGCACATCCGGCTCCACGCGATCCACTTCCACGAGAGCCCGGTCGACGTGATGAAGCACGATCCCTTCATGCACGCGATGGGCGTCGGCGACGGCATCCGCCACCGCTTCGGGTTCGAAGCGGGGCTCGGCGCCAGCTATCTGTTCGCCAAGGTGAAGCGCGCGAGCTTCCTCGCGCAGGCCGAGGGCTACGTCGACGCATTCCCCGACGACGGCAAGGGGCCGGTCGTCTACGGCGGCGCCGGCCTCGGCGTCGGGATGCAATACGGGCTATGAAGGCGCGCTCTTCGCTCGCGCTCGCCGCGGTCTTCGCTATCGCCGGATGCGACGGCTCGTGGGAAGAGCGCCCGCCGTGCCCCGACGAAGGCACCGAGCTCACCTACGACACGTGGGGCCGCGGCTTCATCGGACAGCATTGCCAGACTTGCCACGCGTCGAGCATCGACGACCGCAAAGGCGCGCCTGTCGGGATCTCGTTCGACACCCACGAAGAGGTCGTCGAGTGGATCGATCGGATCTACGAGAGGTCCGCGGGCGAGAACGTCTCGATGCCTCCCGGCCCCGAGGATCCATCGCCCGAGGAGCGCGACAAGCTCGCTGAGTGGCTCGCCTGCGGCGCCCCGTGATCGGGCTCGGTGCCCCTGAAACGACTGCGCCCCCGCTCCGATGGAGCAGGGGCGCGTCGAAGGTGCCGGACCGAGGCTCAGGCCTTGGCGGCGACCTCGACCTTGACGGTCGCGGTCACGGTCGGCGCGAGCTTGATCTGCACGTCGTGCGTGCCGAGCGCCTTGAGAGGCTCGGTCACGATGCGGCGGCGATCGACGACGAAGCCCTTCTGCCCGAGCGCTTCTTCGATGTCGCGGTGGGTGACCGAGCCGTAGAGGCGCTCGCCCTCGCCGACCTGGCGCGAGATCGTGACGGTGACGCTCGACAGCTTGGTCGCAAGATCCTGCGCCTCGGAGAGGACCTTGGCGTTCTTTGCCTCGGCGACCTTCTTCTGGTGCTCGATCTGTCGCTTGTTGCCCTCGGTTGCGCCGATCGCGAGACCGCGAGGAATGAGGTAGTTGCGAGCGAAGCCAGGACGAACCTTGACCATCTCGCCGCCCTTGCCGACGTTGGCGAGGTCTTGGGTCAGGATGACGTGAACGTGCGAAGCCATTTTCGTCGTCCTTTCCTCACGCCCCGACCGTGAACGGCAACAGGGCGATCGACCGCGACTGCTTGATGGCGAGGGTCACCTTGCGCTGGTGAAGAGCGCAGTTGCCGCTGATGCGGCGCGGGACGACCTTGCCGCGCTCCGACACGAAGTACTTGAGCGCTTGCGGATCCTTGTAGTCGATGACCAGGGCCTTGTCGGCGCAGAAGCGGCAGACGCGCTTGCGGCCCATCCGGCGACGGCCGGGCGCGTCCGAGTTCAGATCGGGCGTGCGGCCGAAGTCGCGGTCGTCGTCGAAAGCCGAGCTCGAGCCGCCACCCATGCCGCGGGCCTCCATGTTTCGCTGGTTCATGGCTCAGCTCTCCTCTTCCTCGGGGGCGGGCGCTTCACCCGGCTCCATGTCGTCGATGTCGCCTTCCATCATTTCGCCCTCGCCGCGTGCCGGCTTTTCGGGCTCGATGAGGCCGAGCTGACGCTCGCGCGAGTCTTCGCGGTCGTCTTCGATCGGCGCCAGCTCGACACGCTCGAACTTCACCTCGTCGGCGTTCACCGCGACGGTGCCGCTCTCGACGTTGTTGCGAACGAGGACGGTCTGGTACTTGATGACGTCGTCGGAGAGTCGCAGGTTGCGCTCGACCTCGGAGACCACGGCGCCGTTGCCGAGGTACTTGAGGTACACGTAGACGCCCCGCTTGTGCTTCGAGATGTCGTAGGCGAGCCGGCGACGGCCCCACAGCTCGACCTTCGTCATGGTGCCGTTCTCACGGCCGACGACCTCGTTCACGCGCTGGCCGACCTTGTCGGCTCCGTCGGCGTCGATGTCGGGACGAAGGATGTAGATGGTTTCGTACTCTCTGGCGCGCCCGGGCGCCGTGACCATTCTGCTCATGCTTTTCCTCGTGGACTAGCGGCCCCGGAACCTGACGATGCTGTCTTCTTGTCAGCATCGGCCCCGGAGCGAGGACTGGGTTTGGGTTTCGTATTCAGCTTGTTCGTCGCGGCTGTGACCCCGCGAGCGAGCACGTCTAGCACGGATTCGGTCCCGCGCTTCAAGATGCCGGGGAGCTCGGCGCGTTCGAGCGCGTCGAAGCTCGAGAGGACGAAGTCGGCCACCTCGCCCCGGAAGCCGGGCGGCGGACGGCCTACGCCGATGCGCAGTCGTACGAAATCGGGTGTCCCCATCGACTGCGTCACCGAGCGAATGCCGTTGTGGCCCGCGTGACCGCCGCCGACCTTGAGCCGCAGCTCGCCGAACGGGATGTCGATCTCGTCGTGGAGCACGATGATCTGCGCGGGCGGCGTCTTGAAGAACGCCGCCGCGGGCTGCACCGACTGCCCCGAGAGGTTCATGAACGTCTGCGGCTCGAGGAGGACGATGTCTTCACCGCCGTGGCTCGCCTTCGTGAAGCGGCCGGAGAACTTCTCTCGGAAGTCTCCGGCCCGAAGCACGCTCGCGAGCTCTTCGACGAGCATGAAGCCGACGTTGTGGCGGTGGCTCGCGTACTCCTTGCCCGGGTTGCCCAGGCCCACGACGAGCCACGTCACGACGTCACTTCTTCTTCTTGTCGGCAGCCTTTGCAGGAGCCGCCGCGGCAGCCGGAGCAGCCGCGCCAGCTGCCGGAGCGGCCTTCGCAGCTGCCTTGGCAGCGTCCGCAGCCTCTTCCGCTTCGCTCTTCTTCTCGGGCGCGACGACCGAAACCAGCGTCTGCTCCGGCGAGAGACGAACGGTCACGCCTTCCGGAAGCGTGAGCTGGCTGACCTTGAGCGAGTCGCCCATGTCGAGCTCGGTCACGTCCATCTCGACGAGGACCGGGATCTTGTTCGGGAGGCAGCGCACCGGCAGCTGGCGGAACACCTGCTGCACGATACCGCCGGTGATGATGCCCTTCGCCTTGCCGGTCATCTTGAGCGGCACGTTGACGTCGACGGGCTCATTCAGATCGACCTGGATGAAGTCGGCGTGAATGATCTCGCGCGACACCGGGTGGTGGGCGTACTCACGGACCATCGCCGTGATGGCGCTCTTGCCCTCGACCACGAGCTCGACGACGGAGTTCTTGCCGTGCGAGGTAGCGAGGACGGCGCGAAGCTCCTTCGGGCTCACCGCGAGCTGGGTGGCTTCGAGCTTCTTGCCGTACGCGACGGCGGGGATCTTCCCCTCGATGCGGAGCCGACGCGCCGGCCCCTTGCCTTTTTCGCTGCGCGACGCCGCGCTTAGCTTCGTGATCTCCATGGACGACTCTTTTTCTAGAAACGGGCAGGGGCTCTTAGCAGAGCGCCACGCCGTAGCACAGGGTTTTAGCGGAGCTTTCTAGGCGGGCACATCCGAGCAGGGTTGTGCCTACATCCGGCCG
>JBGTSH010000201.1:0-18738 GCA_041940405.1 Polyangiaceae bacterium | reverse complement strand
GAAGAGGAAGAAGAGGAAGAAGAGGAAGAGGAAGAGGAGGAGGAAGAAGCCTCCAACGCCTCGGAGATCAAGCGGTACGACGATGAGGTCCCGCAGGGCGGCACCGTGATGCTCAAGGTGCCCTTCAAGGCCTACCAGGCCGCCGACATCAAATCGAAAGAGGTCGCGAGCCTCGCCAAGGGAACGCTCATCAACCTCAAAGCCAGCCACGCGAACTGGATGCTCATCGAGTATCCGAGCGGCGTCGGGGAGCTCTCGATGGGCTGGATCGAGCTCAAGAGCCGCAACGACAAGAACTCGGTCGAGGAGGCGAAGCCCCCGCCGGATTCGCCGCTCGTGAAGAAGGACGCCGGCACGAAGAAGGACGGCGGCACCAAGCGCGACGGCGGCCGAAAGCGCAAGGACGGCGGCAAGTCGATCCGCGTGGTCCCGCCGAAGAAGTAGCGGCGGGCCAGCCCAGACCCTGAAATGAAAAAGACCCGGAGCGAAAGCTCCGGGTCTTTTCATTGTGAGCGGCCTCACCGACCGAGAGCTCCTCTTCTGAGAGGAGTCTCGGTCAGGACGACCACGTCACATCACATGCAGTTCGCAGCCGCGTTGCAGTTGATGAGGCAGGCTTCGCAGACGGCGCAGCTGAGCGCGTCCTGGAAGAGGCCTGCGGTCTCCGGGTACATCGCGTCGCAAGCGTCGAAGCAGGCGGTGTCGCCGTCCGGGCACGCGTTGCTGCAGTCGACGTAGGCCTGGTAGTCCGGCGAGGTGCCGTACGCCTGCCAGTCGGCTTCGCACGACGGGTCGGTCTGCGTGCAGATGACGCAGTCGATGCAGACCTGGTCCGGAACCGAGACGTCGCCCGGCTCGCCCGTGTCGCAGCCCATCGGGCCCGTGGACGTGCTGGTGTTGGTCGTGGGGGTACCCGTGGTGGTCGTCGTGGCCTTGGTCGACGTCGAGCTGGTCTTCGTGGTGCTGGTGGTCTCGCCACCCGAGCCGCCCGAGCCACCGTCACCGTCGTCGTCCGACTCACTGTTGCCACAGGCAACGCCCGCCGCGATCAGGCCGCTGAGAGCCAACACCGAAAAAAGCTTGAGCTTCATAATTTCAAATCCTCCGAAAGGAACCGTCGCTTATGTGAGTGAAAGGCCAGCGGCGCTCGCCGCTCTTACCCGCGCCCTCACGACCCCACCGAGATGGAGCCAGAATACGAGGGCAGAGCTCGTGGCTCGAAACGACGCGCACCCTAACAGAGTGCCCGTCGCCCGTGGAGCAGAAAAATCAGCACAGCCACCCGCCGTCCTAACATCCTGTTTGCGAGCGCTTAAGGAACCGAGGCTCCGTCCCTCACCGAGGTGAGAGATGGCCAAGGAGTGACATTAGCTTCATCGACACAACTTCGCAAGCGCTCGAATCTCAGACTTTGTCCAACCTTTGAACGCCGAGAGCGATCGACGAATGCCCGCGCCGGAATGTTCAGTCTGCTTTCCGACGGGGTTCACTGGTCTTTCATCTGGCCTTTCATCCGGTTTTCGCGGCCTTGTCGCGAAACAGACGCCTCGATGTCTTGCCAGCGGGCCTCCCTCCGCCTAGGCTCCCGACGCGGTACGGCCCCATCTGGGCGCCGAAGCAGCCGCGGGCGTTCGCCGCTCGCGCTGCCACCAAAGGTTTTTCTCTCGCTCGCACTTCACGGGCGGCACGTTTCGACAACAATGTTTCTCGGTTCAACACCTGACGGCGTTGAACAGCCAGCTGCTCGGTGAGACGGCCCCCAAATCAAAGCGGGGGCGTGCGTTCTCACCATGCGGCTCGGTCCAGAGAGACCGCCGCTCTCCCCACAGACTTTCTATCCCCCGCTCCGGCACGCGTTGCCGGCGCGACCCCGTCATGGCCAAGAACCTTCTCGTCATCAACGTCGACATCCGCGAAACCCGCGTCGCCCTCATCGAAAACGGAATCATCGCCGAGCTTCAGATCGAGCGGCACTCCTCCGGGGGGGGAACCCTCGGCAACATCTACCTCGGCAAGGTGAGCCGCGTCCTTCCGGGGATGCAGGCGGCCTTCATCGACATCGGCGAGGAGCGCGCAGCGTTCCTTCACGTCGAGGATCTCATCCGGCCCGACGATTTCGACGCATACCTGGCGGGCCACCGCACCGGCCGCGCCAAGTCCGAAGAAGAGCGCGAAGCAATCAGCGATCAGGCTGCCACAGGCGCAGCCGACGCGCCCCCCGAGACTTCAGCCGAGCAAACCGCCGAAGCGATCGAAGCCGAAGAAGATCGAGCAGCGCTCGCCGCCGAGGCAGCCCAGGCCGCCGAGCGTGACGCCGAGCGCGACGACGATGCTCTCGCAGGCTTCGAGCTCGAGGGTGAGGGTGAGGGCGAAGTCGAAGCCGAAGCGGAGACCGAAGTAGGCTTCGACGCCCCCGCCGACGACAGCGACGATGATGATGATGATGACGATGCTGTCATCGAGGCCGAAGGAGACGTCCAGGCCGAAGCCGAAGCCGAAGCCGACGCGGACGCGGACGCCGACGCCGAGCCTGAGGGCGACGTCGAGGCCGAGGCAGACGATGATTCGGATCGCCCGACGCCGCAGCTCGACGACGATCTACCGCGGGTCACGGCCGAGCCCATCTCCGACCTCCCGCCGGCCGAAGACGCACCCGAGACGCTCGCCGCGGGCGCACCCGCGGCGGAGGAGCCCGGCCAGCGCGCGCCTCGCGCCCGTCGGGGCGGTCGCACACGCCGCCGCGGGCGCACCAAGGACCGCGAAGCCGAGATGGCGAAAGAAGCGAAGGCCGCGCCGCCTCCGCCTCCTCCGAAGCAGGACCGCAGCCGCGGGCGCGACGGTCGCCGTGGGCGCGACGACGGGCGCGGCAAGCGCGACGAGCGCCGGGGCGGCGGTGGGCGCGCCAAGGACCCGCTTCGCGTCTCCAAGTCGACCCCGATCCGCGAGGTCGTGCGCGAAGGACAAGAGATCCTGGTCCAGGTCTCGAAAGAGCCGATCGGGACCAAGGGCGCACGCGTCACGAGCCACGTGTCGCTGCCCGGTCGCTACGTCGTGTACCTCCCGACGGTCGAGCACATCGGCATCTCGAAGCGCATCGGCTCGGACAAGGAGCGCGGTCGCCTGCGTGAAGCGATCGAAGCGATGAAGCCGCCGCAGGGCGGTCTCATCGTGCGCACGCTTGCAGAGGGGCTGACCAAGAAGTCGCTCAAGCAAGACGTCGGGTACCTCGTTCGCCTGTGGGGCGAGATCGTCAAGAACCGCGAAGAGGCGAAGCGCGCGCCGGCGTGCGTCTACACCGAGCTCGACTTGGTCCTGAAGACCGCGCGCGACTACTTCACCGACGACGTCGACAAGATCGTCATCGACTCGAAAGAGGAGTACCAGCGCCTCCGCAGCTTCATCGAGATGTTCATGCCCGAGCGCCTGGGCTCGATCGAGCTCTACGAAGGTGCCGAGCCGATCTTCGATGCGTACGGCATCGAGGACGAGATCGGCCGTGCGCTCAGCCGCAAGGTGCCGCTCTCGTCGGGCGGCCACCTGATCATCGACCAGGCCGAGGCGCTGACCGCGATCGACGTCAACACGGGCCGCTTCGTCGGCAAGGGCTCCAAGGATCTCGAGGACACGATCCTCCAGACGAACCTCGAGGCCGTCGAAGAGATCGCCTACCAGCTTCGGTTCCGCAACATCGGCGGTCTCATCATCCTGGACCTGATCGACATGGAGCGCGCCGCGAACCGGGAAAAGGTGCGCCGCCGGCTCGAGCAGCTCTTGGCCAAGGACAAAGCCAAGACCACCCTGAACCGCATCTCGGAGCTCGGGCTCATCGAGATGACCAGGAAACGAACGCGTGAAAGCCTCGGCCGCGTGATGAACGAGCCGTGCTTCTACTGCGACGGAACCGGCAACCTCCAGTCGAAGCAGACCGTGGCCTACGAAATCCTTCGGCAGATCAAGCGAGAGAAGGCGAGCCTGAGGGGGTACACTGTGCTGGTGAACGCGCACCCCGCGGTCGTCGACTGCATGAAGAACGAGGAGCGCGCGGCCGTGCAAGAGGCGGAGCGTCGATACCAGCGGCGCATCGAGCTCACGCCTCGCAAGGAATATCACCTCGAACAGTTCGACCTCGTCGGCAGGTAACCATGGACCAAGGCGGCAGCGAGTCACGACGGGAAGAGCGCGTCACGATCAACAAAGAGTTCGAGTCGTACGACGCGTTCCTCGCCGAGTACGTCACGAACATCTCTCGCACCGGCGCGTTCGTGCGGGCGAAGACGCCGCTGCCCATCGGCACCAAGGTCAACCTCCGGTTCACGGTCATCATGGATGACATCGAGACGATCGAGGGCGTGGGAGAGGTCGTGCGCGTGCACGACGACCCGCCCGGAATGGGCGTCGTCTTCACCGAGCTCTCGAGCTACTCGAAGGGCCTCATCGACAAGCTCCTCACCTTGTCTCCCACCCGTACGCCCCCCTCGACCCCTCGAGGGGGGACGGGGGGGTGAAATGACGGGGACAATGTCACCAAGCACCCCGACGTCGCCCGGTTAGATCAACGTCATGTTCACCGGCATCGTCGTCGACGTGGGGACGCTCGCGCGGCTCGAGCGGCGCGGTCCGGCGGCCTTGGCCACGGTGCGGTGCAAGCTGGGGCACACCGAGCCCTTCGTGCTCGGCGAGTCGATCGCCGTCGCCGGCGTTTGTCTAACGGTAACGTCAGGAACATCGGACGCGTTCACCGCAGACATCTCGGCAGAGACCCTCGACAAGACCACGTTGGGCGGCCTGGCGCCGGGTGCAAAGGTGAACCTCGAACGGGCGACCGCGCTCGGCGAGCGCATGGGCGGTCACGTCGTGCTCGGCCACGTCGACGGCGTCGGCAAGGTCGTCGAGGTCGCGCCCTCCGGCGACGCGCGCCGGGTCACCTTCGAGGCGGACCGCGCCCTCGCGCCGTACCTCGCCAAGAAGGGCTCCGTGTGTGTCGACGGCGTGAGCCTCACCATCAACGAGGTCACCGACGGAGAGGGCTGGGTGCGCTTCTCGGTGATGCTGGTGCCGCACACCCTGTCGGCGACGACGCTCCCTTCGCTTGCGAATGATTCGCGTGTGAACCTTGAAATGGACGTACTCGCACGCTACGTGGAGCGTCAGCTCGGCCTGTCTTCTCGAAAGGCCGCAGGAGACGCCCGTGACGACGACGCAGATGAACGGCTCCTCAAAAAGCTCCGCGGTGCGGGCTACGCCTGAGACATCGGTGAAAATCCCCGAACCTCGCCAATCGACGCGCGGCATCGCCCCGCAGCGCCTGACGATCGACGCCGCGCTGCTCGACCGCGTAAACCGCGCGCTCGATCAGGTTCGCGCCGGCAAGATGGTCATCCTGGTCGACGACGAGGACCGCGAGAACGAGGGCGACCTCGTCATGGCCGCCGAGAAGGTCACGCCCGAGGCGGTGAACTTCATGGCGCGCTTCGGTCGCGGCCTCATCTGCCTCACCTTGGATGAAGAGCAGGTCGATCGGCTCGAGCTCCCGATGATGTCGGCGCCTGGCCGGCACGGTCCTCCGCTCGGCACTGCGTTCACCGTCAGCATCGAGGCGCGGACCGGCGTGACGAGCGGGATCAGCGCAGCCGATCGCGCGCACACCATCAAGGTCGCCACGAACCCCGAGGCGAAGCCGTCGGATCTCGTCACGCCCGGCCACATCTTCCCGCTTCGCGCGCGGCGCGGCGGCGTCTTGGTTCGCACCGGCCATACAGAGGGCTCGGTCGATCTCGCGCGTCTCGCGGGCCTCCAGCCCTCGGGCGTCATCTGCGAGATGAACGACGACGGCAGCATGGCGCGCATGCCCGACCTCGAGCGGTTCGCGGGCGAGCACGGTCTCATGCTCCTCACGATCGCCGATCTCATTCAGTACCGCCTCCAGACCGAGCGGCTGGTCCGCCGTCTCAGCGAGACTTCGCTCGTCCTCGACACGACCGGCACCGAGTGGACCGCCGTCGCCTTCGAGATTCAAGGTGAAGCGCGACAGTTCCTCGCCCTCGTGAAGGGCAGCATCGATCCGAACCAGCCGGTCCTCACGCGCGTGCACTCGGGCTCGCTCGTCGGCGACGTCTTCAGCTCGACCACGTCCGACGGCGGCGCGAACCTGCGCGAATCGATCCGCATGATCGAGTCCGAGGGCTGCGGGGTCGTTCTTTACATCCCGCCCACCGGCGATGTCGCGCTCGAGATCGAGAAGCGCCTCCCCCAAGAAGAGGGCGCAGCGCCCAAGCCTTCACGCAAGCCGATGGGGCCGCCGCCGCTCCGCGAGTTCGGTCTGGGCGCGCAAGTGCTCGCCGAGCTCGGGGCCCAGAAGCTCCGGCTCATCAGCAACAACCAGGCGAAGATCGCCGGCCTGGACGGCTTCGGTCTGTCGGTGGTCGAGCGCATTCCCATCCAGCCGCAGCGCTGATAGGGACTGTCCGCTGAGATGAAGACCGCGATCGTCGAAGGCCAGGTCGTCGTTCCGAAGGGAGCCAAGTTCGTCCTCGTGGCGAGCCGCTTCAATCACTTCATCGTGGACCGGCTGGTCGACGGCGCGGTGGACGCGATCGCACGGCACGGCGGCAGCGCGGCCGAGGTGACGATCGTTCGCGTGCCCGGCTCGTGGGAGATCCCGACGGCGGTCGCCCGCGTCGCTCGCGCCGCGCAGAAGAAGAAGGAGCAGGCGCTCGCGATCGTCGCGCTCGGCGCGGTCATCCGCGGATCGACGCCGCACTTCGACTACGTCGCGGGTGAGGTGACCAAGGGCATCGCGTCGATCTCGCTCGAGACCGGCGTCCCCTGCACCTTCGGCGTCCTCACGACCGACACGATCGAGCAAGCGATCGAGCGCGCGGGCACCAAGGCCGGCAACAAAGGTTGGGACGCGGCGCTCGGCGCGATCGAGATGCTCAGCCTCTCCGTTGCGCTGGCGGCCAAAGGCTTCTGACGTCGTCCCTGCACTTCCACGCATCATGCTTATGGCTGCTGTTTCACCCCCCCAGCCCCCCTCACTGCGTGAGGGGGGAGCAGGCGAATGAGCATGGGTGCGGAAGAACGCAAAGGCGCACGGACGATCGCGCGGGAGTGCGCGCTGATGGTCCTCTTCGGCCTCGAGGCGAGCGGCGAGGATCCCGAGCGCGCGGTGAAGGAGTTCTTCCGCGAGCTCGCGAGCGACTCGGGCCTCTCGACGGATGACGACGCACGCGCCTACGCGCTCGAGATCGTGAACGGCGTGCGTCGCGACGTCGATCGGCTCGACGGCGTCATCCGCGCCGCGAGCGAGCACTGGCGCGTCGAGCGCATGTCGCGCGTCGATCGCAACGTGCTGCGCATCGGCGCTTGGGAGCTCGAGAGCGGCGTGCCGCGCCCCGTCACGATCGATGAAGCCGTCGAGCTCGCCAAGCGCTTCGGTACGGCGGAGTCGGGCGCGTTCGTGAACGGCATCCTCGATCGCATCGCCGACAACTTGAACCTCGGCGCCTGAACTTCGGCACCTGAACGAAACCACGTCCTGGGACGAAAACCGTCAGGCGTGGCCGTTCTTCGTCACCAGTGCCCGCGGGATCAGCCAGCCTCGCTCAGCGAGGGCTGGGCGGCGCGGCGGTGATCGCGCGGGGCGACGGAGGAGGCTCGGTCGCAGCGCTGAGCGAAGGGAGCGGCTCGGCAATCGAGCCGAACTCGATGTCGTAGATCACCGGACCAAGTCGTACACCGTCCGCGCTCAGCAGCGCGCCGCGACGGATCAGCGAGCGAAGCGCGAGGATTCGGCCGGTAAACCCGTAGGGATCGCTGTCGCCGTTGCGGCGTCCGAGGATGCGGAGCGCGTCGGTCAGGGCGAACCGGCGACCGTCCGACAGGGTGAGGAATGCGCCGTCACGGCGGCCAGCACCGGTCCGCACCCACTCCTCGAGGGTGGAGTCGGAGACGAAGCCGTCCCCGAGGAGGGAGCCCGGCGCTGCATCGACGCGCGGGTAGGAGCTGGAGCGAGAGAGGCGATTCATGACGTTTTCAGGAGGACTGCTCGAGGTTGATTGCACGGCCCGTGCCCAACAACCAAGAGGGCCTATCGGGCATTCCCAACCTACGGATGACGGCCTGGCGCGGTTGGATGCCCGAAAAACGCGCGGGGAGGCGCCAACCTTGCGGCCGCACGGCTACGCAGTCCCGGATCGGTTTGTCATGCTGCTCGCCATGGCGGTTATGACCGCGCAAGCGTTCGCAATTTTCGCGATCGGCGCGTGAATGTTCGGCGGCGAGCTTCGTCCCCGAGGTGGCGGCCGCCGGGGTCGGCCAGCCTCGCACCATGACAATTGCGTTAGCTCTCGGGATCCGCGTCCGGGACGGGGGAACCGATATTTAAACAACTGTGCAGTTCTGGCTTGAGTCGACGCAGCGCCGGTGCAAAGCGTCGCGCTCGATGGCAGCTCGCGCATCAAACAGCGGCGGCGCGGTGGTGTGTCCGCAAGACGAGACGCTCGTAGCGTTCGCCGATCTCGAGCTCGACGATGGGGAACGCCGGGCGGAGGTCGGGAGCCACCTCGAGTCGTGCAACGCTTGCCGGGCGATCGTCGGCCGCCTCGTCCGATCCAACAGCCCGGCGGACCGATATGTCGATCCCATGCGGCTCCGCGCGGGCGACCGCGTTGGCAGGTACGTCATCGGGTCGCTCCTCGGGTGCGGTGGGATGGGCGTCGTCTACGCAGCGCACGATCCGGAGCTACAGCGGTCGGTCGCGCTCAAGCTGCTTCGTCCGGACCGGGTGACCGTGGACGCGCGCGCGCGTCTCGCACGCGAGGCCCGGGTCATGGCTCGCCTCTCTCACCCGAACGTGGTGGCTGTCTACGACGTCGGCAGCGACCGAGCGGGCGACTTCATCGTGATGGAGCGCATCGCCGGCACCGACCTCCGACGATGGTGCGCCGCGGGTCCGCGGAGCCTGCGCGCGCTCCTCGACGTCTTCGTCGCCGCGGGCGAAGGGCTCGAAGCGGCGCACCGCGCCGGAATCGTCCACGGCGACTTCAAGCCGGACAACGTGCTCGTCGGGCCGAACGGCGACGTTCACGTCGGCGACTTCGGTCTGGCAGCGCTCACCGACGAACCGGGTGAGCTCGGCGGAACGCTCGCGTACATGGCGCCGGAGCAGCTTCGTGGCGAAGGGGCGTCGCCGCGCTCGGACCAGTTCGCGTTCGCTGCGTCGCTCTACGAGACGCTCTGTGGGACCAGGCCATTCGTGGGGCGCACCCCCGCCGAGCGGCTCGCAGCGATCGAGCGCGCGGCTCTGGAGCGGCCAGCACCCGATCGGACGCCGCCCCGATGGGTCCTCCGCCTGTTGTCTCGTGCGCTGCGCGCAGACGAGCATGGCCGTTTTCCGAGCGTCGGTGCGCTGCTCAGCGAGCTGAAGCGTGCACCCGCGCGAAAGCGACGATGGGCCGTCGCGGCCGCGGTGCTGGCGACCTCCGGCGCCGCGCTCCTCGCGACCGGCACGAAGTCGCCCGTTTGCGCCGGACGCGCCGATGCCTTCGACGGCATCTGGGACGACGGCGTGCGAGCACGCGTACAGGCGGCCTTCGCTTCGGCCGAAGCGCCCTACGCAGACGACAGCCTTCGGACCGCGTTCCTTCAGATCGACGGCTACGTCGCGACGTGGCGCAGCGCAGAACGAGAGGCCTGTGAAGCCACCCAGGTCCGCAAGGAGCAGTCCGAAGAGCTGATGGCGATGCGCATCGCCTGCCTCCAGGAGCGACGGGCCGAGCTCGCGGCGGTGACCGCGAAGCTCTCGTCCGCCGACATCGGCGCGGTCGAGCGTGCCGTGGAGGCGACGGCCGCGCTGGTCCCCATCGAGGCATGCGAGGACCTGGAACGTTTGCGAGCCTTGGATCCTCGCGACCGCCACGAGACGAGGGCTCGCTTCGACGACCTCGTCGCGCGTGGCGAGGCCGCACGCCAGCTCGGCCACTTCGAGGAAGCCGTGACGCTCGCACAGGACGCTCGCGCCCTGTTGGAGCAGGGGCTGGCCCCCGACGCCGTCGCCAGGGCGGAGCTGCTTCTCGGCGACGTCGCGCGCGAGCGAGGCGACTACAAGGCCGCGGTTTCGCACTTCGACGAAGCGCTCGCGTCGGCCTCGGCGCGGGCGGACCTCCGCATGATGACGCGCGTGTGGCTCGGCCTCGCCGAGGCACAGACGCGGCGGAACAAGCACGAGGACGCCGAGCGCTCGCTCCGTCAAGCCGATGCGCTGCTCGAGCGGTCCCAAGACGCGAGCCTGATGTCGGAGCGGCATCGTCTGAAAGGCGGACTGCTCGTTGCGCGCGCCGAATACGAGGAGGCAGCGTCGACGTTCGAAGAGGGGTACCTGCACGCTCGGCGAACCTTCGGGGACGCGAGCCTCGAGGTCGCGCGCTTCTCGACCGATCTCGCGCGGGCGTACGGAAGCATCGCCGGTCGCGACGAACAGGCGCTTCGGTGGTACCGGCTCTCGATCGAGCTGAACGCCGCGCTTCGCGGACCTTCGCATCCCGCGGTTGCTACGGCTCACAACAATTTCGGCAACTACCTTCGGCGCAAAGGACATCTGGCGGAGGCGGCGCGACACCTCGAGACGTCCCTCGAGATTCGGGAGCAAACGCTTCCGGAGACCCATCCCCATTTCGTCAGCACGCTCATCAACCTGGCCATCGTGCGAAAGGATGAGGCGCAGTACGAAGGCGCGTTCTCGCTCTCCGAGCGCGCGCTCGAGATCCTCGCGCGCTCGCACGAGCCCGACGACTATCGTATCGCGGCCGCCCTCCTGACGCTCGGTGAGGCAAAGCTCGAAGCCGGCGATCCAAAGCGTGCGGTGGAGGTTCTCGACCGGGCGATCGAGCACCGAACGCGAGCCGTCGGATCGCAGCACCCGCATCTCGGGTACGACTACTGGGCCAAAGGGCGCGCCGAGATCGCGCTCGGAAAGCCGATCGAAGCGCGGAAGAGCCTCGAAGAAGCGCGCACCCAGCTCGGCGACAAGGCGCTCGCGGGCGAGGAGCTCGCCCGCTTCCAGCGCGATCTCGACAGGGCCGCTCAGAGACACGCGCCGTCGACGCAGGTCTCGTCCACGCCCCCGCATTCGTAAGCGCCGCCGCACTCGATCCCGAGGCACGCGGGAAGTGGCGCCTCGCACGTCCACGAGCTCACACAGTCCGCGACGGAGCGCTGCGTCGCCTCGTCGGCCGAGGCGCAGGCAGCCTGGCAGTCGCTGCCTTCGGCAGCAGCGAGCAGCCCGCAGGAAACCATCTGCGAGCACGCGTCCTTGCAGCGGGCGAGCTGGTCCTCTTGCGCAGCAGCCTGCATGCACGTTCCGACATGGGTGACGTCCGAGATCTCTTCGCAGCTCTGGTCGGCGGCGCAGTTGATGTTGCTCTGACAGCCGAGCTCGCAATAGTCCTGGCTCTCGTCCTTGCAGAACTGTCCCGGCTGGCAGGTGACCTCACCGCACCTGACGAATCCCTGCTTCTCCTTGTCGGAGTCCTTTTCGTCGTCGGTTTCCTCGCTCTCGTCGTCATCGCCGTCGTCGTCGGCCGCAGCGCCGCCGCACGCCACCGCACCCACCCCGAGAACAAACGCGAGAGACCACCATCGAAACGCCTGCATGACCGCCTCCTGGACGGGCGCTCGAAGCGCGATCTGTCGCGCGTCCGTCGCCCTCTGCCCTCGAGAACGGCCTGGTCGCAGCTTGTCGCAAAAAAAGTTCTCAGCCGTCTTGGCCGTCGCCGCCACCCTCTCCGAGCTCGAGGAGGCGCTGGACGCTGGCGTCGAGCTGGCTCCGAATCAGGCCGAGGATGCTCGTCAGCTCGATGGATCCGTCCGAAGACACGGCGAGCGCCTTGCGCGTGCCATCGAACAGGTTTGCGCGAGCCCTTTCTCTCCAACGCGCGACGGTGGCGCGATGCACACCGTAGATCGTCCCGATCTCGTCGATGTTCAGGCCGTCGACGTAGTGGTAGCGGAGCACGGCGCGTTCCCGTGACGACAGGCCGCCGAACGCCGCCTCGAGGGCTGCGCGGAACGCCGCACGGTAGGCCTGCTTCAGGCTCATGAGCTCGTCGTCGGAGCCTTCGAGCACGCCCTCGAAGAGCGCATCGTCGTCGCTGGGCTGCTCGCGCCGCACTTTCTCGACGAGCCGAAGCGCCTCGCGCTCCGCGGCGACCTGCGTCCAGCGCGCGAGATCACCGCGACCTGCGTAGCTTCCGATGCTCGGCGCCGAGCTGGGCGATCCGACGAAGAGCCGCTCGAGCGCCCGCTGAACGGCATCGTCGACGACGGCTGCATCGAACGACCGCACCAGCGCGGCCCGCACCTTCGGCACGACCGAACGGTGAAACTCTTTCAGCGCTCGTTCGTCACGCCGCGCGCACGCGCACGCCAGATAGATCGCCGCCGGCCGGAGGCGCGCCAGCGCGGACTCGGGATCGTCGAAGGGTCGCGCTCGCACGCCGAGCTCCGACGCGAAGATGTCGGAGGGCAGCTCGACGCCGGGCCACTCGGCCCGCGCCGCGGCCTCGAGCTCTTCGAGCTTCTCATCGAGGCGTCGCGCGAGCTCCGGAGGCAAGCGTGCATCGAGCGCGGCAGGCTCGGCCTCGCCACGTGCCATCCATGCTCGGTGGTAGACCGCTCCCTGCGGCATCCCGGAAGCGTAGCGCAGGTCGAGCTACGCGAAGCTGCCGGCGCCGTCGGGCACTGTGCTCAGCGATCCATCTCGGAGATCCACTTCCTCAGCAGCGCGACGCCGTCTTCATCGACGCGCTCGCTGGCGAGCGGGGGCATCTGATCCTTGCCGGGCTCGCCGTCGCTGCGGCGACTGACGAGCTCGAAGAGCTCGCTGCCCTCGGGATCGCCTGGCTCGACCGCCGAGCCGACCACGGTCTCGTAGGTGGGCGTCTCGTGAACGCTGCCGAGCCGCGACTGCTTCAAGAACATGTCGATGTCCTTGCGCGGATCGTAGCAACGCGGTCCGTCGCTCTCCGGCCGGCTCGCGTTGTGACAGTGGCTGCAGTTCGCGTGGAGGTATCCGAGCGCAGCTCGTTCCGTCTCATTGCCGGGCAGCTTCGGGTCGAGCTGCACCGCCGAGTACCCGAGGACGCGGCCCTTACGACCGCCGTGACATCCCATGCACCGGTTGGCGGCGGGTACGTCATGCGCCGTACCGAGGACATTGGCCGCGCCGTCGAGCGTGAGATCGGCGTCGCTACCGTCTTCGCGCCAAACGTAGGCCGCCGCCGCCCAGTCGCTCTCGCCTTCACCGAACTTGAACAGGATGCGCGTCTCGACGCGCGTGCCGTCGCGCGTGAACTCCTTCCATAGCCTCGTGCCTTTCGGAAACCGCCAGTCGTCGGGATCGCTCGTGTCGATCGAGGCGCCTTCGGGCAAGCTCAGCCAACGTCGCTTGGTGGCGCCGTCGCTCCACAGCTCGAACGCCGGTGTGTAGGCCTCGATGCCGGGGGCGATCGACTCGTGCTGCGAGTCGAGCTCCGCGAAGAGTCCGGTCTCGGAGAGCCGGTCGGGCAGCTTGGCAAGCGACGGTGCGAGATCCTCGTTTGTCGGGCAGTTGTCGAAGCTCTGGCACGCGCAAAGCGTCGTGGTGGCGCAGACGGCGGCCAGCCAATTGACTGACATATTTGTAAGCATGCTTGGCTCCTCAGCGCGCGCCGGCGAGCCCGCCAACGATCAGGCTCGCGGTGCCGACCACCAGAGCGACGACGCCCCCGCCGAGCCCGTGGCCGGTACCCAGACCGCCGCCGGCCGTCGCAACGACCAGCGTGCCGAGCCCCACGCCGATCACGCCGGCTGCGAGCGCAAAGGCAGCGCCCCGCCTACCGCTGCCGGCGGTCTTGCGACCCGCGCGCAGCGAAAGAGCGCCGATGACGACGCCGCTCAGCCCCGTAAGCACCGCCGCGATCGCGCCCAAACGTCCGGAGCTGATCGAAAGTGGGGTCACGTCGGCCGCTTGTGCGGCGAGGAGGGCGAATGTTCGAACGTTCATGGTCTCCTCTCGGGGACCAGAAGGGTCCCGAGAAGAGACGACCTCGGCCGCCTCGACGTGACGGTCGCTGGCCGTCACGTTTCGGCGCGCTATCTCGTCTACGTCCGCAAATGCCCGAAAGAACAGCCATGGATAGCGACGAGTTCGAGCGGCACCGTCCGTTCCTCATGGGGATCGCCTACCGAATGCTCGGCTCGTCGGCCGAGGCCGAGGACGTCGTCCAAGACGCGTGGCTGCGGTTGAGCGGTGCCGACCCCACGGCGATCGCGGACGCTCGCGCCTATCTCTCGACCACCACGGTTCGGCTCTGCATCGACCGCCTCAAGTCGGCGCGCGCGCAGCGCGAGACCTATCCGGGCAGCTGGCTACCCGAGCCTGTCTTGACGACGAGCCCGCTGGACGTCGAGTCGATCGAGCTCGGCTTCCTCGTTCTCTTGGAGCGCCTGAACCCGAAGGAGCGGGCCGTCTTTCTCCTGCACCAAGTGTTCGACTACAGCCACGCCGAGATCGGCGAGATGCTCGACATGAGCGAAGCCGGCTGCCGCCAGATCTTCCATCGCGCGAAGAAGCACGTCGCGGCGGAGAGACCGCGGTTCGTATCGAGCCGCGAGACGCACGAGAGGCTCCTCTTCGCGTTCCTCTCGGCACTGGCGAAGGGTGACGTCGACGCGATCTCCAACGTGCTCGCCGAAGACGTCGCCCTCTACGGCGACAACGCCGGAAAGGGGAAAGACGCCACGGTCACGCCCATCATGGGACGGCGGGCGGTCTCTCGCTTCTTCGCTGCGAAGTCCTCGGCGTCGGACGGCCGCGCCATCGAGATCGCCGACGTGAACGGCTGGCCGGCCGTCATCGGTCGGGTGGGCGGAGTCGTCACGTTCGTGATCAACATCGAGACCGACGGCGAGAAGATCGTCGCGATCCGCAGCTGCCTCAGCCCAGAGAAGCTGCGGCTCCGGCACGTGAGCTGAGGGCGGCGGCGGCTACTCGAAGCTGCCGCCCCGCCCCTTGCCACCCGCAAACTTCAACGCTCCGCCCACCGCTTCCTGGGTGAGCGCCTTCATCCCGTGGGCGAGCTCGTTGCGGAGCGCGGCTTCGAGCGAGAGGTCGTGCTGCTCGTAGGCGGACAGGCGATCGCCGCGCATGCAGACCTGCGGAAACTTCGCGAGCTGCTCGGCGATCGCCGTTGCTTCGGCGAGCGCGCGGCCTTTCGGGACGACGCGGTTTGCGAGGCCCATCGCGAGCGCTTCTTCTGCGCCGACGAGCCTGCCCGTGAGAATGAGATCGAGCGCGCGGCCGAGGCCGATGATGCGCGGCAGACGGATGGTGCCGCCGTCGATGAGCGGCACGCCCCAGCGCCGACACAGGACGCCGAGCTCGGCGCCCTCTTCGACGATCCTGAGATCGCACCAGAGCGCGAGCTCGAGCCCGCCCGCGACCGCGTGACCGGCGATCGCAGCGATGACCGGCTTCGAGAGCACCATGCGCGAGGGTCCCATCGGACCGTCGCCCGTCTCCTCGACGCGGTTCGGCTCACCGCGCGCGACGGCTTTCAGATCCGCGCCCGCGCAGAAGGTTCCCTCGGCACCGGTGAGGATCGCGACCGACGCGGTGGGATCGGCGTCGAACTCGCGGAACGCGTTGGCGAGGAGCTCTGCCGTCTTGCGATCGACGGCGTTGCGGACGTCGGGCCGCGCGATGACGACCGTGGTGATCGGGCCCGCTCGCTCGACGACGACGTGCATAACCTGTCTCGCCTCAGGCGTACTCCCCCCTCGGCTCCGCCGAGGGGGGCCGGGGGGGTGAAATCACAGGAGCAACGCCACCAAGCAAAGAGACCTCCCCAGCCTCGGCACAACGTCAGGGGTCGAAGTCTTGCTTCGGCTTCGGCTTGCCCGCGGGCTTTGCGGCACCCACCGGGCCCGGCTTGCCTCGCCAGCGCGGCTTTGGCGGCTCAGGCTTCTTCTGCGAGGCCTCCATCGCGAGGAGCTCTGCAGCGCCGCTGTCGACGGCGCTCGCGAGGAGCACGACGAAGCGGAGTGCCTGGCCCGACTCGGTCCCGGCCTTGAGCTTGGCGCGCTCGAGGATCTCTTTCGACGCAGCGAGCTCGACCTTCACCTCGTCGCGCTTCGACAGATCGGGGAACGTCGCCTCGAGCTCTTTCTCGAGCGTCTCGACACCGCTCTCGAGCTCGGCGGCCTCTTTGGCGATCGCCTCGAGCTCGTTCGATCGCTGGATGCCGGCCTTGATCGCGCCCTCGACGGCGCCGGCGAACTCGGTGGCCTCTTTGCTCTCTTCGGCGCCCTTCTTCATGATGAGCTTGGGCTCGGTCGCGACGACGACGTAGAAGCGCCCGCCGTCCTTCTTGAGGTCGGCGCTCTTCGCCTTCGCGGCGTCGATCGTATCTTGCAGCTTGGCCGAGTCGGGCAGCCCCACGGCGGTCGCAACCTTGGCGCGAAGCGGGCGCTCGCCCTCGAGGTTCTCGGTGCGGGCGCGAAGCTCGGCGACCGACGAGAAGAACGTGTCGTAGCGCTCCTGTCCGGTCGTGTACTTCTGACCGGCGAGCAGATGCGAGCTCTGCTGCGGGAGGCATCCGGTGAACCCCGCCGCTGCGAACACGACGATCGCGAGAGCGAGGGGCCGAATCAGTTGCCGCATTGGAGAACCGCCCCCCAGAGTTCGAACCCTTCGTCAGCTGCCTGAAGGAACGCCACGGTCGTATAGGTTCCTACCACGCCGAGGACCGCTTGTCCGAAGCTACCGGCCGGCGGGCTGAGCGCGATCGGATCGCCGATGGGCGCGAAGTGCTTGTCGTACGTCTGCGCCAAGATCGACCGTTCGCCGCTCTGCCCTTCGGTCCACATGAGCAGCCATCGCCCGTCGCTCATGCCGATGATGTCGGGCGCGATCACGTCGCCGCCGGGACCGCCCTCGGGGATCGAGACCTCTTCCGTCGTCTCGGGCACCTGACCGATGGCGGCGCGTCCGATTCGGATCTCCCAGTGCGAGTCTTCTTTCTCTGCCGGCTTGTCTGCGAAGACGACCGCGACTTCCGTGCCGTTCGAGCCGCCGCGCGGCTTGCCGACTTTGCCTCCCGAGCCGGTGACGCGAACGAGCGAGCCCTTGGCCGTCTTGTCGGCGCCGAAGTAGCCGCCCATGACCTCGTTCCCACGGCGGAAGGTCAGGAAAAAAGTATCGTCATTCACGCGCTGGACGGTCTCTGCCGAGATCTCGCCCTCGCCGTCGAGCGTCCACAGCGAAGAGGCGCCGCTGCCGTCCGGTGCGTCGGCTGCGCTGATCGCGCCTTGCTCGATCACGATGAAGCGCGGCGACTTCGCCGAAGCGGGCACGATCGTCTTCTCGGCCTTGACGCCGACGAAGAAGCCGTCGGTCGTCCCCGTCGGGGCGACGCGAACGATGTCGCTGTCGACCTTGAGGCGGAACGTCTCTTCGAACTTGCCGGTCTTGGGATCGATCTTCAGACCGACGCCCTCGTGATCGCCTTGCGCGAAGCCGAGGAGGGCCATCTCACCTTCGGCGCGCATGTCGAAAGGAACGCTCTTCGAAGCGCTCGGTGCCCACTTCTTCGGCTGACGCGTGACCGAGCACGGCTTCGGCTCACCGGGACCGAACGCTCCGCCGAGATCGGGGCCGGGCGCCCACGTGAGGAACTTGTCGCCGAGGCCGTCCCTCGCCACGGGCGCGGAGCCTGCGCTCTTGAAGCCCGAGATCCGGCCGACGAAGAAGAACGCGAGCAGCCCGATGATCCACACCATGCTCGCCGCGATGAGCGACGAGAGAGGAACTTCGAGCGCCGACTTCTTTCGTAGCGGCTCGAGCGGCATCGAAGAGCTCTCGCGCAGCTCCTCTGTAGGGTTGTCCTCTTGATCGACCTGGAAGGTCGTCCCGGTGTCCTCGCGCTTGCCCTTGGAGACGCCGATCGAAGAAGGCGACTCGGGATGCTTCTCGGACGCGGTCGTGTGATCCGCGAGCTCCATCTCGAGCGTCTGCTGGCGCTTCAGCGGCTTGCGCTCCGCGGTCTCTTTGTCGTCGAGGTCGAGCGACGAGATGTCGGCGGGACGCGGCGCCATGATCTCGGTGCCCTCGGCCGACTTCTTCACCGCGGGTCGATCCATGATGACGGTGCCTTCGGCCGTCTTGCGGATCGTCGTGATCGTTCCGGTGTTCGAGTCCTTCGCGAACTTGCTCGGAGCCTTCGCGCCGGCGGCCGGCGCCACGCTGTCTTTCTTGTCGGCCGCTTTCTGGCTGGCGGCTTCGAGCTTCGCGTCCGCGGGCGGAGGAACGATCTCTTGCTTGGCGGCAACCGCCGGTGCTTCGGTCTTCTTGGGCGGCGACGGCGGCTGCGGCTTCGCGCGATCGAGCGCCTTCTCGGTGAGCTTGGTGTCGATCTCGAGCGTCTTGTTGAGGCGCTTGGGACCCGCGGCGGGCGGCCCAGGCGTCTTGCCCGGATCGGTGGTCTTGCGGTGAAGCGGCGGCGGAGGCTTGGATCGAGACGTGGTGGTCGTCCCCGTCGCCGGCGGGTTCGGCAGAGCGCTCGCCGCTGCAGCGATAGCGGTTGCAGCCGGCGCAACGACGGTGCGCTCCGGATCGGCGGCGCCCGCTACGGGCGGCGGCGCCGGCGTCCCTTTCGACGGCGTCCCCGAGCGTCGCGGCGGCGGCTTCGAGGGCTTGCGCTG
>JBGTSH010000200.1:0-18802 GCA_041940405.1 Polyangiaceae bacterium | reverse complement strand
GCGCCGTCCGCGTTGAGGAGGGCGAGCGCGTCGTCGACCGACGCGACGTCGCCTTGATCGTCGCGCGTCACGAGGCGGGCGCGCCCCCCGGGCAGCTCGAGCGCCAGCGCCAGGCCGGCGGCCACCTCGACGCCGCGACGGCGGAGCTCTTCGCTCCTGAGCGGAAGGACGAGGCCGACGGTGTTTCGCTCGAGCCGTACCGCTGCGCCACGGGCGGCGATGCGTGCGACGGCGTCGGCGCCGTCGCCGAGGAGCGGTCCCGCTACCTCGAGGAGAGACTTGGCGAGCGGGACGTCTTCTCTTTCGACGGCCACCCGCGCCAAGTGCTGCGTGAGGATCTGAAGCAGCACCGGATCGGGCTCGGTACCGCCTTGCTCGCGCGAGAGAAGGGCGAGGAGGGGTCGCGACGGGATCTTCTCCAGGAGCCCGGCGGCCTCGCTCCCTGCCTTCTGGCGATCTTCGGAGCTCGACTGACGCACGTACGCTTGGAGGTACCGCGCCGCCTGCTCGAAGCGCGACGTGTCGATCGCCGCGAGCACGAGCTCCCGGTTGAGGAAGCTCTTGGCGACGGGATCGATGACCTTTTGAAAGAGCGGCGAGAGTCGCGCGAGCGCTTCCGCCGAACGACCCTTTCTTCGATCGAGGGCGCCGAGGACGACGAGCGCGGAGTCTCTCGTGGTCCCCTCGGGGCCGGCGGCGAGCGGAGTCGCCAGCGAGAGCGCGCGCTCGGTGTCTCCCTTTTCGAGCGCGATCAGCGCGAGCATCGATCGCGCGACGCGGGCCGACGGATCGGCCGCGTATTTCGAGACGTGTCCGGTGAGTGGCTCCTCGAGCGCCATGCGACCTTCGTGGTCGGCGCGCTCCCAGGTGCTTCGCATGTGCGAAAGATCGCGCTGCGCGCTCAGATCGAGCCCGTAGTCCGGTTGCGGAACCGGAAATGACTCGCCGCCGCACCCCGCCGCGATCGCGACGACGAGCGCGAGGACCCCGCCGCGCAATCTCACCTATCGATCCCGTGTCGGCGCATCAGGCGATAGAGCGTACTCCGAGCCACGCCGAGACGCTTCGCCGCTCCGCTGACGTTGCCGGCGCAGCCGCGGAGCGCCTCCTCGAGGGCGACGCGCTCCGCGGACCGACGTAAACCTCCCGGTCCCGCAGGCGCCTCCGGTCGGGTCTCGAAGACCCCCCGCGGCAGGTGGTCGACGTCGATGTCGCGGCCGCTGCCGGCCACGACGGCGGCGTGCTCCAGGCAGGCCCAGAGCTCGGCGAGGTTGCGAGGAAAGTGGTAGCCCGACAGCGCGCGCAGCGCGGCCGGCGTGATGCGTGCGTGCTCGCGGCCGATCTCTTCGAGCATCCGCGTCGCCAGGTGCTCGAGGTCGTCACGTTCGCGAAGCGGCGGGATCGTCACGGTGGTGCCCCGCACGAGCGCCAACAGCTCGCGCGACATCTCACCGCGGGCCACGCGCTCTCGAACGTCGGTCGGAACCGAGCAGACGAAGTGCGTCTCGGAGAGTGAGCCTCGGTCGATCTCCCGCGCGAGGCGCTTGCCCTGCTCGAGGTCGAGCTCCTGCACGTCTTCGACGAACAGCATTCCGTGCTCGGCCGAGTGGGGCTTGCCGGCGAAGAGGATCGGCTCGATCGCGCTCTTCGGGATCGTGCCCAGCGGAACGTGGACCATCGGACCCGACGCTTGCGCGCTCGCCGTGTGCATCGCTCGCGCGATCACTTCGGCGCCGCTGCCTTCTTCGGCGGTGATCATCACCGGCAGGTTGGTGCGCGCGAAGCGGAGCGCGAGATCGACGGCGGCTCGCGTCGCGGGATCCTTGCCGACGACCGACGTGAGATCCTTGCCCCACCGTGAGCTCGAGGGCGGGATGCTGGTGATTGTCTGGGCGAAGAGCGGTCCCTCGTCCGTCGCGAGCACCGCTTCGATGTTGCCGCCCTGCCCGAGCAGCGGCTCGAGCCGGATTCGGCGATCGGATCCGTCGACCCGCTGGGTGGTTCGTGCGAGCGCCTGGAGCGTCGGCCAATCGACGCCGAGCGCTTCTTCGACGCTCTCGCCTGCTCGGTCCTCGTGCGTGGCGCTCGCTGCGCGCACGCGCCCGGGCGGCTCGATGAGGAGCAGGCGGGGGCCGCTGTTCGCAGAAATCACGGAGAGTGCAGGATGCGCCCTGGGGCGGATAGGTCAAGCGATAAGAATTCGTAAGTACGTACAATTTCGGGCCTGGGGGAACGGCCGCCGAGATAAAGGTCGGCTCCAGGATCTGTCGCACCTTCACGCAGAGCGCTCGCCGATCCGCCTCGCGATCAAAAAACTCAGGCGCATCCGCGACAGATCGCGGCGGCACGCTCGGTGCTTACGACGCGCGCGCATGCGAGGCTGGCTCCCCTGCTGCTCTGCGTTGCGTGCGCACCCGAGAGCGCGATCGACGACCTGCCCGACGAGGCAGTCGAATCGGACGATGATGCGCTTTCCGACGTTCCGCTTCGGTTCGACGTCGCGTTCGCCGAGCGCCTCTCGAATCATCATGGCAGAAACGTCATCATCGCCGCACCGTTCCCGACGCCCGGCCACCAGTCCGACTCGTCGAGCACGCGGGGCACGGCCGCGGGCGACCTCGGCTTCGCCGGGTTCATCAGCCACTCGTGGGCCGGCAACCAGCACGGCGAGACCCAGGCGAACCCTCGAGGCCATCGCGACCTACGCCTCTCAATCGCTCCCCTAGGCCTTCCCGGGGCGCCGGCTTGGACGTCTCTCATTGACCACCGAGCCGGCGGCGCGTAGGGACCGATCGTGGCCGAACGGCGGCGCTTCCTCTTGAAGAAGCTCCATTCGCTCTCCGGGGTCGTACCGCTCGGGGTGTTCGTGGTGTCGCACCTCATGACCCAGGCGCAGGCTCTGTGGGGGCAGGCGCGCTACGACGAGGCCGTCGGCGCTTCGCAGAAGATCCCGTACCTGCCGATCGTCGAGGTGCTCTTCGTCCTCTTGCCGCTCGCATTCCACGGGATTTACGGCGTCGTCCTCTCGCTCGAGAGCCGGCCGAACGTCGGCGCCTACCCGTACAGCCGCAACTGGATGTACGTCGCGCAGCGCCTCTCGGGGATCGCGGCGCTGGCGTTCGTCGTCTGGCACGTGTCGCGATACTGGCTCGACAAGTACAAGGGCGAGCTCGCTCCTTCCGACTTCTATCCGGCGCTCTGCGCCGATCTCTCCTTTTCGCACGCCGGTGTACCGATCGTCGCGCTCGCGTACCTCTTGGGGATCGCCGCCACGGTCTTTCACCTCGCGAACGGGCTCTGGGGCTTCTGCGTTTCGTGGGGCATCACGGTGAGCCGCCGAGCGCAGCGCATCAGCGCGACGGCGTTCGGGATCACCGGCCTCGTGCTCTTCCTCTTCGGCGGCAACACCGCGATCTACTTCGCCACCGGCTCTCGGTTCGCGGTCTTCGGCATCCCCGAGGGATCCCACGCCGCCGTCGTCAGGACCTGCTCCGATACGGCGGTGGCGCAATGACGCGAAGGTCGGCTGTCCGCAGCGAGAGCGGCAAGCTCCGCCGCGTCGCGATCGTCGGCGGCGGCGTCGCCGGGCTCTCGGCAACCCTGCGCCTCGCCGAGCTCGGCGTCCCCGTCGATCTCTTCAGCCTCGTCCCGGTTCGTCGCTCGCATTCGGTCGTGGCGCAGGGGGGGATCGCGGGCGGCGACGGCAGCGGGACCGAGGCCGATGCGCGCGCCTTCTTCGAGGAGACCGTCGAGGCCGGAGGGTTTCTGGCCCATCAGCCCCCGGTCCTCGGGATGGCGCTCGCCGCGCCGGAGATCGTCGACCTCTTCGATCGCATGGGCGTCCCGTTCCATCGCACGACAGAAGGGCGCGTCGATCGCCGCCGCCTCTCGGGGGCCTCGGTCGCGCGCGCGGCGTTCGCGGGTGCAACGACAGGCCAGCAAATCCTCTACGCGCTCGACGAGCAGGTGCGCCGCCTCGAGGCAGAGCCGGTGCTCGACGAGCGCGGCCTTCGGGTGCCGGGCGAATCGCTCGTCCGCAAGCTCGAGCGTTGGGACTTCCTCGAGATCGTGCGCGACGACGCGGGGACCTGTGTGGGCCTCGTCGCCCAAGAGCTCGTCTCGATGGACATCAAGGCGTTTGCTTACGATGCTGTTCTTCTCGCGACCGGGGGACCGGGCTCGATCTTCGGAAAGAGCGCGTACGGCGCGACGAGCACGTCCGCCGCCGTCGCCGCGGTCGTCAGGCAAGGGGCCGTCTACGCGAACGGCGAGTTCATCCAGATGCACCCCACCGCCGTTCGTGGCGCGAACAAGCTCCACGTCGTCTCCGACGCGCTCCGGGCCGAAGGCGCGCGCCTCTGGGTGCCGGCCGGCAAGACGGATCGCCGCGCGCCGCGTGAGATCCCCGAGAAGGAGCGCGACTACTTCCTCGAACGAGCGAGCCCCTCCCACGGAAACCTCGCCTCCGCCGACGTGGCGACGCGCGCGATCCTGGCGATCTGTCTGAAAGAGGAGAGAGGGGTCTTCGACCCCGATACCGAGACGAACCAGCAAGCGGTCTACCTCGACGCGACGCACGTCGGACAGCGCACGCTCCGAGCGCGTCTCGGCGGCGCGATCGACACCTGGGAGAAGCTCACCGGCGTGAACGTGTGCACGACGCCGCTCCAGGTGTTCCCCGCCGTCTCGTACTCGATGGGCGGCCTCTGGGTCGACTACGAGGCGGGCTCAGGCGGCACGATCGTCCCGCTCTCTCCGCGCAACCAAGCGACAAGCATCCCCGGTCTCTACGCTGCGGGTGAGGTCGAGTACCAGTACCACGGTGCCAACCGGCTCGGCGGCGGGTCGCTGCTCTCGTGCACGTACGGCGGACTGCTCGCGGCGGGTGCGATCGCCGCGTACCGGGCGGCGATGGAGAGGAGCGCGCTCGATCTGCCCAAATCGATCTTCGAGAAATCCCAGAAGGCGAGCGAGAAGGCCTACGGCGATCTCCTCGGCCGAGGCCAAGAGGACGACGCCGCCGAGAATCCCTACGCGCTCTCGGACGAGCTCGGCGAGAAAATGCTCCGCGACTGCACGGCCGAGCGGAGCGACGAAGCGCTCGACGCGCTCTCGGCGAAGCTCGAAGAGCTCGGCGAGCGCGCGCAGAAGACCAAGGCGCTCGACACGTCGACCCGTGCGAACGCAGCGGTGCCTGCCATGCGGCGGCTCGAAGGCGCGGTGCTCCTCTCGCGCGTCATCGTCGCGAGCGCGCGCCACCGCGGCGAGTCGCGCGGCGCGCACTTCAAGCCGTCCAAGCCCAGCCGCGACGATGCGGCCTGGCTGAAGACGACGCTTGCGCGCTGGCAAGACGACGCGCCGAAGGTCGTCGACGCCTTCGACGCCTCGTGCGCCGGCAAGACGATCTCGCACTCGTCGGCGATCGACACGAGCCTCGTCAGCGTTCGACCTTCTACCACCGAAGGGAAGGCGTGATGGCCAAGCCCGAAAAGGGGCCGAAGAAGATACGGCTCAAGATCCTGCGCCAAGAGGCTCCCGAGAAGAAGGAGTCGCGCCGCTGGGACACCTTCGAGGTCGACTGCACGGCGAACATGACGGTTCACGAGGCGCTCGAGAAGATCCGGCGCTCGCCCGTCACGACCGAAGGAAAGACGGTCTCTCCGCCGGCGTGGGAGGCCGCGTGCCTCGAGGACGTGTGCGGTGCCTGCGCGATGCTCGTGAACGGCAAGGTCGCGCAAGCGTGCTCGCTCCGGGTCGAGGAAGCATCCCCCAAGGGAAAGCCGATCGTGCTCGAGCCTCTCAAGAAGTTCACGCTCGAGCGCGATCTCGTCGTCGACAGGACCCGAGTCTTCGACGGCCTCAAGCGCGTCAAAGCCTGGATCGCCCTCGAGGGCACCGCGCCCCGAGGGCCCGGGCCGGTCGTCGGCCCCGACGATCAGGCCGAGCGCTACGCGCTCTCTCGCTGCACGGCGTGCGGCCTCTGTCTCGAAGCTTGTCCCGAGGTCCGAGAGTCGGGACGCTTCGTCGGCGCGGCAGCGATCGGTCAGGCGCGTCTCTTCGAGATCCACCCTACCGGCGCGCTCCACTCCCGGGAGCGAACCGAATCGCTGATGGAGGACGGCGGCGTCGCCGACTGCGGCAAGGCGCAGAACTGCGTCGAAGTCTGCCCGGCGAAGGTTCCGCTCATCGACGCCATCGGCGAGATGTCGCGCGCGACGACCAAGCGCCTCTTGTTCGGCTGGCTCTTGAAATAGAGCACCGAAAGAGGGTCACACTCCGAGGTCGCTCGACGACGAGCCGGGCATGAGGCTCGCGCCGCTCGTCCTTTCTTTCGCCGTTTCCGTGATCGCCGCACTCGGCGGGGCTCCTCCTGTTCAGGCCGCCGCCCCCACGGGCTGGGTCGGCGACCGCGAGGAAAAGCTGCTCGAGGACGGCACGCTCGCCGTTCACGTCCTCGTCCCGCTCTGCGACAACGAGCAGGTCGATTGCGGCAGCACACGCGCCGGCGATCCCGACGATCTCGGGCACAACCTGTATTGGGGCGCCGTGTTCGGTCACAAGCGCTTCTTCTCCCGCAAGGCGTCGAGCTTCTCGCTCCTCTCGACGACCACCGAGGCAGGCGGCACCCTCGAGCGCGCCGTGTTTCGCAAGACGACGAGCGGCAAGCCGTTCGGGCGCGACGGCGACATCGAGGTCATTCTGATCCTCGACGCCATCCACGGCGCTTCGATCGACGACGCCGTCGATCGCTTCTATCGAGAGGCCGAGCGCGGCGCGTGGGTCCACTTCGAGCAAGGTGAGAAGTCGCGCTCGGTTCGTGCCGACGTCGTGGGCTACGCCGGCCACAACCGCATGATGGACGGCAAAAAACCGCCGGCGAAACAGAAGGCCGACAAGAAGGCGAGCGCAGGCGAGTCGATCGACAGCTTCGTGCTCGCGTGCGACTCGAACGGCTACTTCAAGGCGCCCCTCGAAGAGCGCGCCTCACGCCCGCTCGTCCTCACGAGCGCGCTGATGGCGCCGGAGGGCTACGTCCTCGAAGCTGTCGTCGAGGGTCTCGCTCGCAACGAGCCCCGCAGCCTGATCCGCAAGCGCGCCGTCGTCGCGTACGCGAAGTGGCAGAACATCACCGAGAAGGCGGCCGGATCGATCTTCGCCAAGCTCGATTGAGCTCAGAAGCCGCAATCGGCGTCACCGCCGATGCAGACACCGATGGTGTCCGAGAACCCCTGACACGTGCCGCCCATCCCGCCACACTCGTCGGACATGCTCGTGTGGCACAGCTTCTGGCAGGTACCGGTGCCCAAGTTGCACATGTAGCCCGCAGCGCAGGGGCAAGGATCGCAGCTCAGACCGTCACCCTCGGGGACGCAGCCTGTCATCCCGCCGGGCCCGACGATGGTGCAGACCTCGTCCTCTGTGCACTTGGGATTCTCTTCGAGGATGAACGGGTCGCAGACGATGGGCTTGGTGCAGACTGGAACGCGTTCGGTGAGGAACCCCTGGACGGGTTGGGGAGCGCAGTACGTGTTGTCGGGGCAGTCGAGGTCGACGCAGCAGTAGGGTCGGCAGACCGAGGTGCCGATCGCGCTGAGGACGACACACGCATTTCCCGCGGCGCACTGGGTTCCGTCGGTACAAGCCGCGTCGAGCAACGCGTCCGGCTTGACGGGCAAGCACTTCGGCTCGGGCTCGATGCCGCTCACGTCGACTTGGCAGCCGAGCGGTGCAGCTCCGCCGGTCCCGCCGCCCCCTGCGCCGGTTGCAATGCCGCCGCCGGCCCCGCCAGCTCCGCCGGAGTCACCACCCCCGGTCCCCTCGTTGCAGGTGTTCGGGCCGCCCGGGACGCAGGCGCCCTCGCCGCACAGATCGCTGTAGTCGATCGGTCCGGGCGGCTGCTCGCCATCGGGCGCGACGTCGATGCTCGCGTCACCTTTGCCGGTTCCGGTGGTTCCCGAGTTTCCCCCACCCTCGCTGCCGTCGCCGAAACCGTCGTCCCCAGCGGAGCAGGCCGCCAGCCAGAGCCCGGACGTGCCGCCGAGCGAGAGGCCGAGCAATGCGGGGTAAAGGAGCTTCTTCATCGGACCAAGCAGGGCAAGCGCTTCGAGCTTAGCACCCGGGGTTTGCCAATCCACAGTCCGTGCCACCCGGGGCACCCGGCCTGCGGGAGCCAAGTCGCGGCCACAATGGCGTGGCCGAAGGTCGCCTCGCCTGACATCGGTGTCGCTGGTTGCGTCATCCGGGTCGCGAAAGCCGGCGTTACGGTGTGCGAGAGAGGGGGTCCTTGCCGGAGGCACCTCTGCTATGGTCCACCGGCTCTTCCAGAGGGTGCCCCTATGCGCGTCGCCGCCTGCTTGATGACTTTGTGCCTGCCCGCCGTTTCGCTGCTCGCCGCCGGCTGTCCCGATACCGGCGGTTCCTATGACGACTTCGCGGCCCGGTACGACAAGATCAATCCGGGGACCACGGTCGCCTCGGGCCCCAGCCAGTGCGAGGTGCCGCTCGGCTCCGACATGGAGGCGACGGGCAACTGGCTCTTCACGCTGAGCGTCAAGATCAACGCCGAGAAGGCGTTCGTCCTGACCGCGGCCGTGAACGCAGAGATGCAGGGCGACGGCTCGATGCTCCTCGACATGGTCCTGCAGCCCCTCTCGGCCACGGATCAGACGACGCCGGTCTGCGGCGCGACGATCGACTTCACCGATCTCCCGGTGAACGCCGACGGCTCGTTCGCTTGGGTGCTCGCGCCCGACGACATGCCGCTCTCGCTCTGCGGCGAAGCGAACCCGATCTCGATGTCGGAGATTCTTACCGGCCTCCAGATCGCCGGAACGATGTGCGGCCCGGCCGACGCGCCGTTCGCTTGCGGCTCCGTTACCGGCATCGTCGAGGCGCCACTTCCCGATTACGACCTCACCGGTTCCACCTTCACCATGCAGAAGGAGTCGGGCGGGATGTTCCCTCCGCCCGTCATCAACTGCGAGCGGGCGCCGGTCGACTACTAGCTCTCGTCGCGATCCCGATGCCCGTGCTGACTCGGTAGAGGAACGAATCCGATGACGTTCTTGCGCAAATCCCTCACCCTTTCATCCTTTGGCGCTGCACTCTTCGTGGCCGATCACGCCATGGCTTCGGGCTTCGCAACCGCGCGGTTCGGCGGCGAGCACGGTCATCCGACGACCGAGAACCCGACGGCGATTTATTACAACCCTGCGGGCATCGCCGAGGACACGCCGGGCTTCGAGAAGAAGTTCTGGCGCATGAAGATCTTCGCGGACGCGAACGTCGCGCTCCGCTGGGCGAGCTGGAGCCACCAGACCTCGCAGTACGACGCCGAGGCACCGGAGGGTTACCAGGGCGCGAATTCGGGCACCGCGGACCTCTTCAACGTCGTCACCGCGCCGATGATCGGTGCGACGTTCCAGGTCGAGAACTTCGCGTTCGGCGCGGCCTTCTTCGTCCCGTTCGGCGGGCAGAGCGTCTACAAGAAGAACGAGGCGTTCGAGGACGATCCGAACTTCGCCGGGCCCGTCGACGGCGTGCAGAGGTGGCACTCGATCGAGGGCATCATCCGCTCGATGTACATCAGCGCGGCCGCCGCGTACGACATCCTCGACCGGGTCAGCATCGGCGCGGCGCTCAACATCGTGAAGAGCGACGTCGACACGATCCGCGCGCGTGAGCCCGCGGGCACCAACAGCATCGAAGCCGAGGGCCGTTCGTGGATCGACGTAGGTGGCTGGCACGCCTCGTTCGGCGTCGGCGTCATCGGCGAGGTCGCCGAAGAGAAGGTCTGGATCGGCGCTTCCTACCAGGCGCGTCCGGGCATGGGCACGATGGAGCTCACCGGCACCCTCAACAACAACTACTCGGGCTCGAAGTCGACGCAGGACGTGAAGCTCCTGCAAGAGCTGCCGGACGTCTTCCGCGCCGGCGTGCGCGCGCGACCCATCGAGACCGTAGAGGTGCGCGTCTTCGGCGACGTGACGACCTGGGGCACCTTCGACACCCAGTGCATCATCCCCGCGGCCGCGGACGAGTGTCGTCTCGAGGATGACGGCTCGGCCGATCCGAACGTCCCGGGCGAGCAGGCGCCGCTCCTCAACATCGTGCGCAACTGGGGCACGGCGTTCGGCATTCGCGCCGGCGGGAGCTACTGGGTCATCCCCGAGATCGAGCTCTTCCTCGGTGCCGGCTACGACTCCAACGCGATCCCGGACGACACGCTCGAGGTCGCGCTGACCGACTTCCACAAGGCGAGCGTCTCGGGCGGCCTTCGGTTCTCGACGGGCGAGCTCTTCGCCGCCGCCCTCTCGTACACGCACCTGTTCTACGTGCCGCGCGACACGAGCGGCGAGAGCGTCTTCCCCACGCTCGAGGCTCCGTCGAAGACTCCGGACTCGGGCGGCGAGTACACGCAGACCATCGGCGTCATCAACGTCAACGGTCAGTTTTCCTTCTGACAGCGTCTCCGAACAGGCCCATCGTGCGCGAGAGATTCCAACGTGCGGCTTCGGTCCTCCGGGGTGGGATTGCTGCGGCCGTCGTCATCCTCGTCGTCGGCGCTTGCTCCGACGCGAACAAGCCTCTCCAGCCGAGCGCGGACAAGGTCGCGTCCAATAGCTCGAGCGCGCCGCCGCCCGCTTCGAGCGCCGTAGCGCAGACGGCGCTCAAGAAGCTCGCCATCGGGGGCCTGACGACGCGCGAAAACAACGAGCTTCAGATGCAGCTCGCCAAGCTCAACGCGCCGTGCGGCGAGCCGATCAGCCTCGCGGTGTGCATCGCCGAAGACCGCGCCTGCAAGGCCTGCGTTCCGGCCGGCAAGTGGATCGGCAAGCTGGTCCGAATGGGCGTTCCGGACGCGCAGATCAAGCAGGTCTACGAGGCTCGCTTCGATCCCAAGGCGGTCAAGAACATCGACACCGGCTCGTCGCCGGCCAAGGGCCCGGATGACGCCATCGTCACGATCGTCGAGTGGGCCGATTTTCAGTGCTCCGGCTGCCTCGGAATGAAGCCGTTCCTCGAGCTGATGCTCGAGCGGTATCCGGGGCAGGTCCGTTTGGTCTTCAAGCACTTCCCGCTCTCTCGCCACCCGCTCGCCAAAGGTGCAGCCCAAGCCGCGGTGGCCGCGCACAACCAGGGGAAGTTCTGGGAGATGTACGAGATGCTCTTCGGCGCCCAGGAGTCGGGCGAGCTCGCGCCGCAGGATCTGACGGCGATGGCCAAGAAGCTCAAGCTCGACATGGACAAGTTCCGCAAGGACTTCTCCTCGCCGGAGACGCTGAAGAGCATCGAGGACGACATGAAGCAGGCCGAGGGCCTGGGCCTCGAGGGGACGCCCTTCATCTGGATCAACGGTCGCGCCTTCGAGCTCCCCCCGAGCGAGCTCGAGGAGTGGATCGGGATCGATATCGAGCTCGCCGGAAAGACGCCGGCGCAGCCGTCCGAGGCGTACGCCGAGGCGAGGAAGAAGCTCGGTCTCGACGATATTTTGGCGCCCGACGGCTCCGCGAGCGCAGGCGCCGCGCCTTCTGCGAGCGCGCCGGTCGCGCCCTCTGCGAGCGCGGCCCCGAGCGCCGGCGCTGCGCCTTCCGCGAGCGCGAAGCCCGGGAAGTAATCGCGGCGTGCGCATCGTAGATCCTTGCGGCTGTTTTCCCACGGGCAGACACTACCCGGGGATCGCGCATCTCATCCGCGTCCGCGCGATCGGCGTCGCCGAAGAAATCCCCGCCGACAGCGCCTGGCAGGACTGCGTCGTCGCGTTCATCGACGTAGAGACCACCGGCAAGGATCCCGAGGTGGATCGGCTGATCGAGATCGCCGTCATCTTGGGCCGAGGCGGCTCCGTCTTCGAGCGCAAGAGCTGGCTCGTCAATCCGGGCGTCTCGATCCCCGAAGAGAGCGCCGCCGTTCACGGCATCCGCGATCCGGACGTCGCCGACAAGCCGCCCTTTCGAGCCGTCCTGCCGGAGATCCTCGACCTGCTCGGCGGCGCCATCCCCGCGGCCTACAACGCGACATTCGACAAGGCCTTCCTCCTCGCCGAGCTCGCTCGAACCGGATACCAGGGGGCGATGCCGCCCGCCCTTCGACGCGAGGTCGAGTGGCTCGATCCGCTGGTATTCGCCCGCGAGATCTACCGCGACGAGCAGAGTCGGGCCCTCGCGGACGTCGCCGAGCGCCTGGGCATCGCGCTCGAGCGAGCCCATCGGGCGACGGATGACGCCGAGGCCGCCCTCTTGGTTCTCTACGCGCTCGCCAAGGATCAGCGGCTACCCAGGGCCTACGCGGCGCTCCTCCAAGAGCAGCGACGCCTGGGTCGAGAGTTCGACGAGGCGCGCCGCTTCTGGCGGAAGCCGTCCAGCTGATTGAGCCGGCTTTTCAAATGCTTTGCCCACACGGGGTAATGCGCTCCACGAGCTAGTGTAGTAAACGGAGTCTCGTGGATCACATCCGCCGCGTCGTCATTGGACTCGGCTCGAACCTCGGCGATCGGGTAAGCAACATCGACCGTGCGGTTACCGAGCTGCGCGCGGATCATGACATGCATGTCATGAAGGTGTCCCCGCTGTACGAGACCGCCCCCGAGGGCGGGGTCGATCAACCTGCGTTCCTCAACGGCGCCGTCCTGGTCCTCACGTCGGTCGACGCGCGAGCGATCCTCGGGCGGCTGCTCGCGATCGAAGCGTCGCTGGGCCGCGTCCGTGGTGAGAAGGGCGCGTCGCGGGTCATCGACCTCGACATCCTGTGGATCGAGGGTGAGTCGGTGAGCGAGAACGATCTCGTCGTCCCGCATCCGCGGCTCGTGCGCCGCGCCTTCGCGCTGCGGCCCCTGGTCGATCTGGCGCCTGACGCGGGCGACGGCGAGTCCGGGGCCCTGTACGCGAACAATCCGCTCGCCCAGACCCAGCTCACGCACGTTCGCGACGGCGAGTGAGCCGGTGGCCCGCCGCCGCGCCGCCGGCGGCGATGGCGATGGCGAGGACGAAGGTGAGGGCGGACGTCGCCACGGAGGCCTGCATGCTCCTCAAAGCGAGCGCGCACCCGAACACCGCAGTCGCGGCGCCGGCCATCGTGGCGTGGAGCATCCTCGCCTTGGTGCCGAAGCGTCCGATCATCGCGCCGGCGAGCGCCGCGCTCGCGCCGAGCGCAAGGGCGTTGGCGACGAGCGCGACGAGAGGGCTCGTGCCTCGGAGCGCCGCGTTGACGAGCGAAGCGAGGAGCAGCCAGACGAGGAGCGTGGCCGCGGCGCCGAGCACGATCCAATGCCACCCAGGGCGCTCTTCGGGCGCATCGTCGTCCTTCGCGTTGAGGACGGGCAGCCGGCGGCGAGGCTTGTTCGACTCCACCTAGGACCAGCGTGACCTACGCAGCCTTGTCGGTCGAACGCCGGCCGCCCGAGCCGCGGCGCCCTTCGGGGCGCGGGGGGAACATCCGGCGGTCGTCGCGGCCGCGACGCTCGATGCGCGATCGGCGTGCGAGGGGCGCGGACTCGGTAGCGGGCTCACGAAAGAGGGCGCGGAGCTCCTCGTACGAGCGCGGCATGTTCGCCGCCACCACGCTGGCGTGCTCGCGGCAGAGCAGCACCGTCCTGCCCTCGATGACGACGCGCGAGAGCTTCGCGCTGGGGCAGAGCATGGAGCAGGCGGCGCAGGGAGCGAGGGCTTGCCGTCGAGCCATGGCGCGAGGATGGCGATAGCCGGCGCTCGGGCCAACTTTCGCGCTTTGTCAGCTTTGGCGTTTCTTCTCCGCCCACTCGATGACTTTGTCGGCGGGCTTGGTCCCGGTGAATCGGCCGAGCTCCTGAATTCCGGTTGGGCTCGTCACGTTCACCTCGGTCAGGCGCTCGCCGATGACGTCGAGCCCCACGAACCACAAGCCGTCCTTCACCAAGCGAGGGGCGATGGACTTCACGAGCTCCTGCTCGCGCGGCGTGAGATCGCATGGCTCCGTCCGCCCGCCGACGTGGATGTTCGAGCGGATGTCGTCGCCCCGCGCGATGCGCATGATCGCGCCGAGCGGCTCGCCGTCGAGCAGGAGGATGCGCTTGTCGCCCTTGGTCACGGCCGGCAAAAACTCCTGCACCATCGCGAGCCGCTGTCCCTCTTGCGTGAGCACGTCGACGATCGCGCGCGCGTTCTTGTCGCCGTTTCGCAGCATCATGACGCCGCTCCCGCCGGCGCCGTCGAGCGGCTTGATGACCGCGTCGCCGCCGACCTCGGTCACGAACGAGAAGATCACGTCGCGGTCCGCGGTGACCAGCGTCGCCGGCGTCCACTCCTGAAAGTGCATCGCGTAGAGCTTCTCGTTTGCGTCGCGAAGGCCGCGCGGATCGTTGACGATGAGCGGACCGCCCCGCGCGTGCTCCAAGAGGAGCGTCGCGTAGAGATACGCCTGATCGAACGGCGGATCCTTGCGGATGAAGACGACGTCGACCGCGTCGAGCGCGATCTCACGCCGCTCGCCGACGAGCCGGATCCGCGGCTCGTCGGGGTAGATGCGGATCCCGCGCACCGAGGCGAAGACCTTGCCTCGCCTGACGCCGAGATCTGCAGGCAGGCAATGGAGGCTCTCGTGGCCCTTTGCCTGCGCCGCCTCGATGAAGGCGAACGTCGTGTCCTTCTCCGGGTTGACCCGGTCGAGCGTGTCCATCAGGAAGACGAATCGCATCGCGGCCTCGTCCTTGTCATACTCCGGCCGTCGTGCGGTTCAAACTCACACTGACGGCCCTCTCTGCGATGGTGGCTTGCTCACCAGCGGTGCCGCCGGTTTCCGAGCCGATTCCTCCGCCCGAGGCGTCGGTCGCGCCGCCCGTCGTGACCCCGCCGGCGGCGCGGCCGCGCGATCGCTTCGCGGTCGCCAGCGAGAACGCGACGGGTGTCGAGGTCGCACGCGAGGTGCTCGAGCAAGGAGGCACCGCGGTCGACGCGGCCGTCGCCGGACTCCTCGTCGCGTGCGCCGCTCACGCGTCGTCGTGCGGGCTCGGCGGAGGCGGAGCTGCGCTCGTGGTGCCGGCGACCGGCGAGCCCTACGTCGTCGACTTTCGCGAGACTGCGCCTCACGGGATCAAGAAGGCCGATCACCTCTCGAAGAGCCCGCCCGAGAAGCGGCGCGGCGTGATGATCGGTGTCCCCGGGCTCGCCGCAGGTCTGGCGGAGCTCCACGAGCGTGGGGGCAAGCTTGCATGGAAGGACCTCGTCGGCCGCGCGGCGGACGTCGTCGAAAAGGGGATCCCGCTCTCGCCCTACATGGCCCAAGCGCTCGCGTGGAACGCGAAGTGGGTGCGCGACGACGCGGATGCGCGCCACGTCTTCATTCACGACGCAGAGTCACGCGTCGGCGAAATGCTCAAGAACCCGGTGCTCGCGAAGACGCTGCGCGCGATCGCAGAGAAGGGCCCCAAAGGGTTCTACGAAGGCGAGGTAGCGGCCGACGTAGTCGGCGCGGCGCGCGCCGCAGGCAGCCGCATCATCCAGGCGGATCTCGCGCAGTACCGCGCGATCGTTCGCGACCCGCTGCGCGTCACCTGGAACGGCCGCGAGGTCCTGACGGTGCCGCCGCCCTCCGCCGGCGGCGTGACCGCCCTCGAGGTGCTCGGCTTCGTCTCGAAGCGCGACCTCGAAGAGCTCGAGTGGGGCTCGGGCGCGCTCGTCCATGTCATGGCCGAGGCGGTTCGTGCGGCGCACGCGGATCGGGTGCTCTACGTCGGCGATCCCGACTTCACCAAGGCTATCGTCACGCCGCTCGTCGATCCCGAGAAGCTCCGAGCGCGCCGCGCGCTCGTGAAGATGGATGCGACGAACATGCCCAAGCTGCCCAGCATCGCCGAGGGTGGGACGCTCCACTTCGTCGTCGTGGACGACGGCGGGAACGTCGTCTCGCTCACCGCGACGCTCACCGGGATGTTCGGTGCCAAGGTGATGACGAAACGCGGCTTCGTCCTCAACGACGCGCTCACCGACTTCACCGCCGACGACTACGGCCAGCGCGCCGCGACCAAGGGACCGAACTTTCCTCGCGGCGGTGCGCGTCCTGTCTCGAGCCTGGTGCCTGTCGTGGTCCTGGAAGAGGGCTCCCCCGTCTTGGCGCTCGGTGGGTCCGGCGGGCTGCGCGCGCCGAACGCCGTCGCGCAAGTCATCCTCGCTCACCTGGGTCTCGGAAAGCCGCTTCCCGAGGCCGTCGCTTCGCCGCGATTTCACGTCACGTCCGGCGGCTCGCTCCGGCTCGACGACGGTCTCGCCGCGATCAAAGACGATCTGGTGGCTCGGGGTGAGGTCGTCGACATGGCGGGGGCCAGCTTCGCTGCGGTTACGGCCATTTCGCTGCGGACCGAGGGCGGCGTGCGCATCCTCGAGCCGGTGTTCGATCCGCGCAAAGGCGGGGCGATCACCGTCGGTCGTGATCCAGCCGTAACCGACGCGCACCCTCACCCGTAGAGCCTTCGCAAAGACCGCAGAGGCATCATGGCCGACGAGATCCCTTCCTCCGAAATAACGCCGGAAGATCGCTATCGCGGGCGCCGCGCGTTCCTTCGCAACGCCGGCCTGGCGCTCGGCGGCGCGGGCGTCTTCGGCGGGCTCCTCTGGTCGGTGTCGGACAAGCGAGGCGTCTCTGCGCCTGCGGTCTCGGCGCTCCCCGCGCTTCCGTCGGGCGTCACCGTCGCGTCGGCGCCGCCTGCGCTGTCGGTCTCGGACAAGCCGACGCCGCTCGAGGACGTCGCCTCGTACAACAACTTCTACGAGTTCGGTCTCGGCAAGGGCGATCCGATAGAGAACGCCGGAACGCTCAAGACGCGGCCCTGGACGATCACCGTCGAGGGCGAGGTGAGGAAGCCCAAGGTCTTCGACATCGACGAGGTCCTCAAGGCGTTCACGCTCGAAGAGCGCATCTATCGCATGCGCTGTGTCGAGGGGTGGTCGATGGTCATCCCGTGGCTCGGCTTTCCGCTCGCCAAGCTGATCGACAAGGTCGAGCCTACCTCGCGCGCCAAGTTCGTCGCGTTCGAGACGCTCCTCGACGAGGAACAGATGCCTGGGCAGAGGTCGCCGGTGCTCGACTGGCCCTACGTCGAGGCGCTGCGCATCGATGAGGCCACGCACGCGCTCACGCTGCTCGCCGTCGGGCTCTATGGGAAGACGCTCCCGAACCAGAACGGCGCGCCCATCCGCCTGGTCGTTCCGTGGAAGTACGGGTTCAAAGGGATCAAGTCGATCGTGAAGATCCGGCTCGTCGAACAGATGCCCAAGACGACCTGGAACGTCGCGGCGCCCAGCGAATACGGCTTTTACGCCAACGTGAACCCCGAGGTCGCGCATCCTCGCTGGAGCCAGGCGTCCGAGCGAAGGATCGGCGAGCTGGAGCGCCGGCCGACGCTGCCGTTCAACGGCTATGCGAAGGACGTTGCGCACCTCTACGACGGCATGGATCTGCGGAGGTTCTTCTGAGATCCGAGGAACTTCGCTGGCTTGGGGCCCAGTGTAAGCCGCCGCTTTCCATGTCGTTCTTACGCCGTCATGTCGCCAATAAAACTTCTTGGGTTCGTTGTTCCGGTTCTTCTTCTTGCCACGGGTTGTGGCGTCACCATCCGAAACGAGACCGACGTCGCGGCGCCTCAGCGTTACCGGCCCGAAGGTGCGGAGAAGCAGTGGCTGATCGAGGCGACGCTCGACAGCGAAATTCACAACGACGGCTGGCAGGAGTGGGTCGCGGGGCGCACGGTAGAGGTGACGATCAACGGCGAGAAGGCGGTCGAAGGCCGCTTCGCAGCCGACTCGATCGGCACGCCGACGGGGACGTTCGACGGCAGCTATGGCGACTCGGAAGTTCACGTCGACTGTTCGTCGCAGGTGAAGACCTTGAGCTGGATCGAGGTCCGCTGCCGCGTGGTCGTGGACGGCGAGACGGCGACGACCCTGATCATGTGAGGTGCGCGTGAGCCGGCCCGAGAAGGCGAAGCCGGCTCGGCCGGGCGCCTGGCTGCCGTGGGCGGTGTGGCTCGGTGGCATGTTCCCGTTCACGTTGCTCGCAATTCGCGGGCTTCGCGGCGATCTCGGCGCGAACCCGGTGGCCGAGCTGCTCAACGCCTGCGGCGAGCTCGCCCTGAAGCTGTTGCTGCTCTGCCTGGCGTGCACACCGCTCAGGATCCTGACGGGATCGTCATGGCCGATGAAGGCGCGCAAGCACCTCGGCCTGCTCGCGTTCACGTACGCCTCGCTTCACTTCGGGGTGTACCTCGGGCTCGACAAGCTGGGCGACCTCGGAAGCGTGATCGACGACGTGCTGCAGCGGCCGTTCATCATCGTCGGCCTGTCGGCGCTCCTCCTCCTTTTGCCGCTGGCGGCGACGTCGAACAAGTGGGCGGTGAAACGGCTCGGCGGGCGGCGCTGGACCCGCCTTCACAAGCTCGTCTACGTGATCGCGATCCTCGGTGTCGTGCATTTCATCATGCGGGCGAAGAAGGACGTGACCGAACCGGTGCTGCACGGTGTCGTCCTGGCCGTCCTCCTCGGCGTTCGCGTGATGGACGCGCTCAAGCGGCGCGCGAACCGCTTCCTCGCAGCCGAGCGCTGACACAGTTTCGAGCGCCGCCTGCGCAGATCCATTGGCATTGCGCCAATAGACTGGCACCCCTTGCTGGTTCGGTGCGGCCGCGTAGATTGCACGTCCCTTTTCGAACCAGGAGAAAGCCATGGCCTTCACGCTGCCCGAGCTGCCGTACCCGAAAGACGCCCTCGCCCCGCACATCTCGGCCGAGACGCTCGACTTCCATCACGGCAAGCACCACCAGGCGTACGTCACCAAG
>JBGTSH010000199.1:0-18901 GCA_041940405.1 Polyangiaceae bacterium | reverse complement strand
CGCGCCGCGCTCGTGACCGAAGAGCTCGGCCTCCATCAGGTTGGCGGGGACCGCCGTGCAATCGAAGACGACGAACGGTCCGGCCGCGCGCGGGCTCGCCTCATGGATCGATTCGGCCAGCACTTCTTTGCCGGTGCCCGTCTCGCCTTCGATCACGACGGGGACCTCGGAAGCCGCGAGCTTGCGAAACAGCGGATAGAGGCGCGCGATCTCCGGGCTCTGCCCGACGACCTTGCCGAATCCACGCCCGAGCGCCGGCGCGGGCGCGGGCTGGACGGCTCGGCGCGAGAGGCGCAGCGTCGTCGACCCGATGCGGATCGACTCGTCGCCGCGAAGGTACGCGCCGCTCACCGACACGCCGTCGACGTACGTGCCATTGGTGGAGTCGAGATCCGTGAGGATCGCTCGCTCGGGTCGGATCTCGATCGAGGCGTGCCGCCGCGAAGCGTGGCGGTCCGACAAACGCACGTCGCACGAGGGGCTCTGGCCGATCAAGAACGGCGAAGGATGGCTCGCGTCGAGGACGAACGAAGCGCCGCGATCCGGGCCGTCGGCCACGGTGAGCACGAGGCCGGTCGGGCGCGCCTCCGCGCTCCGAGGTGCGACGATGGCTGTCGCGCCACCTTCGAGATCTGCGAGGTCGTTCTCGTCCAAGCTCCTCGCCTAGACGTTATCACCACGCCGTTTCAATTGAACTTTCTGTAAGGCCCGCTCGAGCTCGTGGCCGCCGGCGGCGCGGTAGGCCGCGAAAACGGCCTTCCCCGGCGCTGCGCGACGGCGAGGGAGAGCGAAAGCCGCTGGTCGACGTTGGGCGTCACCGTCTCGGTCTTGGTCTCGTAGCCGTCGAGCGTCAGCTCGATCGCGACAGGCTCGGTGCCTCGGTCGAGCTCGAGCTTCTTGGGCGTCTCGCCGAGATGTTCACCGCCGACGGTGACGCGCGCGCCCGGCGGCGTGGTGGCGATCTCGATGACGACCTTTGCCGGCGCCTTCGCCGACGGCTCGTCGGAAGCGGAGGCCGTCGTCGTAGGCGTGGGAGCGAGCGCGCTCGTAACGTCCGTCTTCGGTCCGCCGTCGTCTCGGTACGCAGCGAAAGCTGCGTACCCTCCTACCGTGACGGCGACCGTGCCGGCGAGCACCGCGATCGCGCGCCACGGCCCGCGCTTCTCTGCAGGTGGCGGCGCCACCGACGCGGCGGCGAGCGCGACCGACGTCGCGCTCGAGGGCGGAGACACGACGGTCGGAACGACGGTCGGGACGACCGGATGCTCGACCGAGAGATCGACCTCGGGCGCAGGGATCTGGAGCGACGCCGAGCCGGCGCGCACCCTGCGGAGCAGCGCGTTCTTGACCTCGAGCCGATCGGAGAAGAGCTCGCGCATGCGCTCGCCGAGCACCTCTTCATGGAGGCCCATGTTCGGCGTCGTCCGCAAGAAGCCCACGATCGCGCGGCGCATCTCGTCGGCAGACGCGAACCGCTCGTCGACGTCGCGCGCGAGCGCGCGCATGCAGATCGCCTCGAGCGCTTCGGGGTACGTGGGATCGATCGACCTCGGCGTCGGGATCGGCTCCTCGGTCACCGCCTTGAGCGACGCGAGCTCGCCGCCTCGCCGAAAGAGGCGCTTGCCCATCGTGAGCTCGTACAAGAGAACGCCGAGCGCAAAGACGTCGGAGCGCCGGTCGAGCGGGAGTGCCTTGCACTGCTCCGGCGACATGTACTCGACCTTGCCTTTGAGCTGTCCGGTGCGCGTGCGAGTCGAGCGGTCCACCGCCTTGGCGATGCCGAAGTCGAGCACCTTCACCTTGCCGGTGTAGGTGATCATCACGTTCTGCGGCGACACGTCGCGATGCACGATCTCTTGCAGGCGGCCCTCTTCGTCCCTGAGCTCGTGCGCGGCGTGGAGGCCGGCGCACATCTCCGAGACGACGAACGCCGCGAGCTCGAGCCCGATCGCGCGGTGCGCGACCCAATGCCGGCGCATGAAGCCGCCGAGGCTCTCGCCCTCGATGAACTCCATCGCGAGGAAGAGCTCGTCGGCGTCGCGACCGAGCTCGTTCACGTGAACGACGTTGGGGTGGTTGATCTTCGCGACGATGCGCGCTTCATCGAGGAACATGTCGACGAACGCGGTCTCGCGCGCCAGGTGCGGCAGGATGCGCTTGAGAACGACGACGCGCTCGAACCCGCTCGGGCCCATCAGCCGCCCGAGGTAGACCTCGGCCATCCCGCCCGTGGCGAGCAGCCCGATCACCTCGTAGCGACCGAGTCGGGACGGGCTCGCAACGGCAAGCGACATCGATCGTTACCCTAGTCGATCAGAAGTCGGTGCAGCACCGGAAGCTGCGGTCATTCGCGGCAAAATCGCGGTCCGGAATGCGATCGAGGTTCGCGAGGCAACGCGAGTGACCCTGGTCGAAGTGGAATGCTCCGCCCCGGATGTAGCAGCTGTCCGCCTTCGGATCCGCCCCCTGCGTGCAGGCGTCCTCCCACTCTTCGGCGTTGCCGATCATGTCGAAGAGACCTGCGGGACCGCCTTCGCATTGAAGGTACGAGCCGCACATGCCGACGTCGGCCTGGCCCGGCCCTCCGGAGACGTTGCAGAGGCCCGGATCGTAGTCGTTGCCGTACGGGTAGAGCCGTGTGCCGCCGAGGCTACAAGCCGCGTACCAAGCGCTCTTCGTCGGATCGTCGACCTCGTCGTCGAGGAGGGTCGCCGGCCCACCGATCCGACCGCAGAGCCGCTTGCCTGCCCACTTGCAATACGCCGCGGCGTCACACCAGTCGACGCAGGTGATGGGCAAGAGAGGATTGGAAAAATCGTAGACGCCCTCGCAGTACATCTCGCCTTCGACGGGCGCGAAGTCCTCGTTCCACGTGCACAGCGGGCCTTGCGTCATGGGATCGACCGCATCGGCCATGAACACCTGGTAAGCGCCTCGAGTTACTTCGGTCGCGTCGATGCCGAAGCCGCCTGCGTCGATCACCGCGACCTCTGGGCAAGGCCCGCAACCATCGGTTCCGCACATGCCTTGGCACGGGCCGGTCCCCGTCGTGCCCGTCGCGAGGCTGGAGCCCCCGCCGCCGGCCGTTTGCGAGCCTCGAACGCAGGTGCTCGTCGCCTCGTCGCAGGAGTACCCATCGGGGCACGGGCAAGGCTTGCCCGCGATGCTGATGTCCGGGACCACGCACCCGACCAGAGCAAAGGAGACGACAGCGAACGCCCGCACGGCGATCCGAGGATACATCAGAGGTCGGCGCAGCAGCGGAAGCCGAGCGAGTTCGATTGGTAGTCGCGGTGAGGTCTGCGATCGGCTCGCGGGCACTCCGCAATCGCTGCGCTGTCGTAGAACGCGTAGCCGCGCATCTCACAGCCCGCATCCTTCGGCGTGGCGCTCACGTCGCACGCGTCCTCCCACTCTTCGACATTGCCGAGCATGTCGTGGAGGCCTTCGTAACCCCCTACACAGCCCACGCGCGCGCCGACGCCGATCGGGGTCCCGCCGCTGTTCTGCGTGTTGCACGCTTGAGCGTCGCCCATGCCGCCGAGCCCTTCGGCATAAGGGAACTTCCTGGTCCCGTTCGCGCTACAGGCCGCATACCACGCGCTCTTGGCCGGGTCGTCGAGCTCCTCGCGCTCGAGCGTCGCGCCGCCGCCGATCCGCCCGCACAAGCGCTTTCCCGCCCACGCGCAGTACGCCGCCGCGTCGCACCAGTCGATGCAGGTGATCGGCAAGTTCACCATCGACAAGTCGTAGGGCGACTCCATGCAGTCGTCCGCGCCGGCGAGCGGCGCGAAGGCGTCGTTCCACTCGCACTCGGGGCGCTGCGTCGCCGGCGGGCCGGCGCTCAAGAACTCGGCGTACGCTCCGCGCGTCACCTCGGTCGCGTCGATGAAGAAGCTGTCCGCGTACACCATGCCGGGCGGGGGCACGACGGCTCCGCCGCCTGCGCCACCGCTCCCCGTGGTCGCGCCTCCTCCGACGCCGGGGAGATCCCCCTTCACGCAAGTCTCGGTCACCGGATCGCACGAGTATCCGTCCGAGCACGGGCAAGGGTGCCCCTCGGGCGAGAGCTCGACCACGACGCAGCCCGCGAAGAGAAGCGGAAGAGAGGCGACAAGCCGCACGGCAGGGGAAAGGATACCAGACCCGAGCGCGGCGCCTGAGCAAGGGCCGGGCCGCGCGATGGTCCACGCGGTTCGCGCAGGGAAGGAGGGGTCAGCCGCCCGGCTTCGGGATCAAGCTGATCACGCCTTGGGATCAGCTTGATCGAGGGCGGCGTCCTTCGGAGCCGGCTCTTCCTTCGGAGCTCCTTCTTCCTTCGGAGCTTCGGCCTTGGCTTCCTTCGCAGCGGCGGCCTTCGCCTCTTCCTCGGCGATCGTCTTTTTCACCTCGGCCATGTCGAGCTCGCGAACCTTGGTCGCGATCGCGTCGAGCGCGGAAGCCGGCAGCATGCCTTGCTGCGCGACGAGGAGGACGCCGTCCCGAAAGACCATCAGCGTGGGGATGGCCTGGATCCCGACGGCTTGGGCGATGCCCTGCTCGTCTTGCGTGTTCACCTTGGCAAAGACGATGTCTTCGTGGCGCTCGGACGCCGCCTCGAACACCGGCGCGAACCGCACGCACGGGCCGCACCACGGCGCCCAGAAGTCGACGAAGGTGATCTTGCCTTCGGCGGTGACCGTCTCTTCGAAGTTCTTCTCGTTCAGCTCGATGGTCGCCATGTGACGAGCGCACGGTGTAGCACGCTCGTCACCGGCGCGCGAAGCGGCGCTACTTCGCGCTCAGGCACTTCGACGCTTCGGCCTTGTCCTTCGCCGCGACGATGCAGGCCGCTTCCTTCTTGTACTCGTCCGGCTTCTCGGACTTCTTGATGTTCCACTTGATCTCGCAACCGATCGGCTCGGCGTCGAGCTCCTTGAGCTTGGCGCAGACGTTCGCGGGGCTGGGGCCACACGCGACGACGCCGAGGGCGAGCGCGGCGAGCACGGAGACTTGGATCGTCTTCATGCGAACCGCATACACAGGTTCGGACCGCGGGTCTCCTGTGCTCGGAGACCCGCGTGGACGAATTCGTCACGGCGGCGCGGATTTCACACCCTTTTCAGTCGCTCGCTTGCAACCGAGCTCGACGTCGGTGGGCTGACCGTCCTTGCGCACGATCTTGAACTCGACGCGGCGGTTCTTCTCCCAAGCTTCCGGCGTGCTCGCGTCCTCGAGCGGGCAGTACTCGCCGAAGCCTTGCGAGCGAATGCGGCCGGCCGCGATGCCGCGCTTGATGAGCGCGTCCATGACGGCCTTGGCGCGGTCCTTGGTGAGGCGAAGGTTGTAGTTGTCGTCGGCGCGCTCGTCGGCGTGGCCTTGCACCTCGAGCAGCGTGAACTCGGGGTGCTCTTTGAGCGTCGTCGCGACGGCGTCCAGGATGCTCTCCGACTGGGGGAGGATCTTGGCGCTGCCGGTGGCGAACTGGACCTTCTCGAGGATGAGGATCTCGTTCTCCCTGATGATGATCGGCCCCTTCTTGTCCGGCTCCGGGCAGCCGTCCTCATCGGCGTCGCCGTCCTTGTCTTCCGGATCGTTCGGGCAGTCGTCCTTGACGTCGGGGATGCCGTCCTTGTCGTTGTCCGGATCCGGGCAGCCGTCGCGATCCTCGAAGCCGTCCTTGTCCTCGGGATCGTCGGGGCACTTGTCGCGCGAGTCGAGGATGCCGTCGCCATCGCGATCGCCGTCGCGCGACTCGGGGCAGCCGTCGGAGTCTTCATCCCCGTCCTTGTCCTCGGGGTTGTTCGGGCACTCGTCGTCGACGTCGAGGATGCCGTCCTTGTCGTTGTCCGGATCCGGGCAGCCGAGCTGACCCTTGGGCGCGGTGTCGTACGTGTCCTCGAACCCGTCCTTGTCTTCCGGGTTGTCCGGGCAATCGTCCTCATCGTCCTTGAAGCCGTCGCCGTCGCGGTCGCCGATCGAAGGCTCGAAGACGAAGCCGACCGTCGCGCGCGCGCGCGCCGTCTGGAAGCCGGGGCCGTAGCCCGGACCGGCACCGAGGTAGAGGAACGACTTGCCGTCGATGAAGACCTTGGCGCCGGCGATCGACTCGGCGCTGATGCGCTGCTTGGTGTCGTTGTTTCCGGTGACCAAGAACGACTGGTAGTTGTCGACGACGAGGTCGAGCGGCTCGGCGACGCGGAAGCTGAACGCGACGCTCGAGGTGACGAGCTGTCCGTACTCGAACACGCCGGAGTCGAGGACGGGATCGCCGGCAGCGTCTGCGCCGAAGACGGCGTTGTCGCCGCCGAAGCTGGCGCGGAAGCCGGCGTTCACGCCGGCGTGGAACCAACCGCCGCGGCCGGCGCGCCCCTCGAACGCTACCTGCGGCCAGATGAAGCCGCCGGGCTCTGCGATGAGGTTCTCGTCGCCGGCGACGCCGATACCGCCCTGGACCATCGCGGCGAGACCGACGCTCGGACCGTCATCGGGACGGACGATGCGGAATTTGGTGTGGAGCGCTACCCACTCGAGCCCCTGCGCGAAGTCCTGATCGAGGTTGTAGTTATCGGCCCCGCCCGGACCGATGTCGAGCAGCTGATCGTGGCCCGCGAGGACGACCGGCGCCGAGATGCCGATGATGAAGAGGTTCGCGAGACCGAGATCGAACTGGAGCGTGCCCTGGAACGAATGGTCGAGGAGGTAGCTGCCCTCACCGTGCCTGTTCTCGGTGACCGGCATGATGCCGTAGCCGTAGTCGAGGAAGAGCCCGAGGCTGAAGTCGAGGTGACCGACGATGTCGGCACCGTTCGTGTGGAAGAAGCCCTTGGAGTCGACGGGCGCGCGGAAGAGGTGCGTGTCCGCGCCGCCTCGATCGTTCGTGAGCGACTCGGCCTCTTGCGCCGAAGCGACGCGAGGCGCGACGAGGACGGCGCCGGCTGCGGCGAGTCCGGCGAGGGCGCAGATGGACGAGCATCGTCCAAACCGACGGCGACCAAAGTGCATGCGAGCTTTCCTCTTGGGGGGTCGAAGAACGGCCCGCCGAGGCTACCATGGCCTACGGATGAACAAGCCCTTCTTGGTGGCCCTGGCCCTACTCCCCTCGATCGGCTCCGGGGTCGGGTGCATCGATACCGACACGGCTGTCTTCGTCGACGCGACGGTCGGCGGCGCGAGCCTCTCCGTCTCCGGAACCGGCCTGGTCACTTCGGTCTCGGGAGGGTTTGCCCTACAGCTCCACCTCGGGGCTCGCGCGAGCGGAGCCAGTGAGGTCACCTACCAGTCCTTTTCGCTCAAGAGCACGGATGACACCGTGCTCGTCGAGAGCCTGCCGGTGACCCCGGACAAGCCGTCACCGGTGTCCGTCGAGCCGGGAGGGGACGTCGTGGTCACGTTCACCATCACGGCCGACGACCTCCCGCCCGACCTCAAGGATCGGGTCTGCGCCGGTCAGGTAAAGATCGCGGCGGTGATCGAAGACTCCCTCGAGGGCGAGTCGAGCCCCGTCGAGTCGGAGCCGTTCACGCCGTCGTGCTCTTGAGGAGGAGCTCCTCGCGAGCTCCGTCCAGCATCACTTCTTGGCGATCAGCTTGTCGACTTCATCGAGCAGATCGCCGGCGCTCGGTCGATCGACGACCGACTCGCCCACATGCTCGAACCGGATGCGCTTCTGCTGGTCGATGATGAAAATCGCGGGCACTGCGATCTCTTCCCCCTCCATCGCGACCCCGTACGCGAGCGCGGTCTTGAGCCCCGGATCGGCGAGCAGAGGAAAGGTGATCGAGAGCTTGCCGGCGAAGGCGACGGAGTCCTCTCTCGTATCGACGCTGATCGCGGCAAGGCCTACGCCCTTGCGTTGAAACTCGTTATAGGTTTCTGCCAGCTCTCCGAGCTGGGAGCGACAGAACGTTCACCAGTAGCCGCGATAGAAGATCAAGACCGCGGGGCCGCGCGTGACGAGCGAGTCCAAGCTGACGGTCTGGCCGTCGTGGCTGATGAGGGAGAACGCTGGCGCGACTTGCCCCGTTGGGACCCTGGCGCCACGCGTGGCGAGACACCCACCCATCGCGAGACCCATCGGCACACCCAGCATGGACCGGCGGAGCACGAAGGCGGTGATAGTGCCGGGCCACAATCCTGTCGAGCCTGCTTTGACCATCGCCCTTCGTAGCAGTAGCTTTCAAGGCGTGAGCTCCGAAGAGCCCGCGCCGCGCCCCTCCCGAGCTCGCAAGCTCGCTCGTGACGCGCTCAGCCTTCTGGTGTTCGTGAGCGTCGCGCTGTCTGCGCGAGCCTCTCTGGCGGATCACTACGTGGTTCCTACCGGATCGATGATCCCGACGGTTCACGAGGGCGACCGCGTCTTCGTGAGCAAGGCCGCGTACGGCCTGCGCCTGCCGCTGTCGAGCACCTGGCTCCTCCGCTGGACCGGACCTGCGCGCGGCGACGTCGTGGTGCTCGAGTCGCCGACCGACGGAACCGTGCTGCTCAAGCGCGTGGTCGCGCGCGCGGGTGATGAGGTCGAGGTGCGCGACGGTCGCCTGATCCTCAACGGCGCCGAGGTGCGGTGCACCGATCACGACGAGACGCTCGACGGAAAGACGCATCCGCTGTCGCTCGACGCAGGCGGCGGCCCGGACTTCGGTCCGGCCAAGGTCCCCGAGGGCAAGGTCCTGGTAATGGGCGACAACCGCGGCAACAGCCGCGACGGGCGCATGTTCGGCTTCGTGGACGCGGCGTCCGTCCTGGGCCGCGCTCTCGCCGTCTATTCGCGTGAAGGTTCGCTGGTTTGGAACGAGCTCTAATCGCGTAGCTCGGCTCGCCGCCGAGTCGCGATAAGCTCGCGCGATGCTCAAGAGCGTCCGAGTACCCGAGGGTTTCGTTCCGCCGTTCGAGCGCGCCGAGACATTCGTCGAGAAGCTCTTCGACGACTTCAAGCGGCGACCTGAAGAGGGCACGCTCCACGTAGGCGGCGAGCGCTACGTCCTGATGCGTGCCGAGAGCCTCTACCTCACCTGGTTCGAGGCGCTGGTGGCCACGTTCGGTGACGAGGCCGCCGCGGAGTTCGTCTACAACACCGCGCGCGAGATCGGACGCAGCGACTCGGCGGCCTTCTCCACGCGCCTCGGCCTGACCGACGGCCTCGATCGTCTGTCGTCGGGGCCCGTCCACTTCGCCCACGCGGGTTGGGCGCTCGTCGACATCCTCGGTGACAGTCGTCCTGCCACCGACGACAACTATTTCTTTCACTACTACCACCCGAACACCTTCGAGTCCGAGGTGGTGGTCCGGCGCGGCAAGAAGCTCGACCGCTGTGGCTGCCTCTTCAGCGCGGGCTATTCGGCGGGTTGGTGCAGCGACGCCTTCCGCGTCGAGGTCCACGGCCGCGAGATTCGCTGCGTGGGCCGCGGCGACGCGAAGTGCGAGTTCATCATGGCCATGTCCCACAAGCTCGACGAGTACGAAAAACAAGTGCTCGGATGAGCTCGCTGGCCAAGCTGCCGGAAGGGGTCGTCTTGACCCCTCTCTCGGCCAGGGTCTTCAACGTCCTGGCCAACGAGACGGCGTTTCCGTGGGCGGTGATGCTCGCGCAGTGCAAGCGCTGCGGCTGCGATCCGACGGCGCTGACCCCGGCGGATCTCAAGACCGTGCTGCCCTTTCTTTCTCAGGGCGTCGCTCGCTTCACCAGCCCCGAAAAGGGTGAGCGCGTTCGGACCGAGCTCGAGAAGCTCATTCCGACGCGATGACGTCTCTGTAAGCTTCCGTCGCGAGCGCCCGCACCCGGGCCTTGTCCGGGCGGAAGCCGTCGGTCAGCGGAATGTGCTCGAGCTGAACCGCTCGCTTTGGCCGAGCGTGCTCGGCCAGCGAAGCGAAGGCCGCGCGCACGCGATCCTCGGCGACGACCTCGCGGGCGGTGAACGCGACCGCGATCCCGCCCGCTTCCGGCCAGGCGGCGCAGAGCTCGATCTCCGGCAGCGCGTAGAGCGCGTCCTCGACCGCACGTGTCGACACCGGACCGGCCTGGAGCCGAGCAAAGCCCGAAGCCGAGTCGATGAACCACGTGTCGCCCTGCGCGTCGCGGCGGACCACATCACGCGAGACGTAGTAGCGATCGCCGGGGCCAAACGCGCCCTCGACGATCGTCCCCTGCGGGACATCGTCGTCGGCGTCGAGCCGCGCCGCGAGGAGCCCCGGCTCGTCGACGGCCGCGCGAACCAGGTGCCCTTTGTCGGTGCGTGCCAGAGCCCAGGTCGACGGATCGCAGGCGACGACGACGGTCTCTGCGCTGCCGGGGAGCATGCGTCCGAGCGCGCCGACCTTCTCGCCGGACGCGTTCGCCATGATCACCTTGTGTGTCGTCGACGCGTAGAACTCCATCACCCCGACCTTGAAGCGATCGATGAGCTTGGCCCAGAGGTCCGCGCGCATTCCGCTTCCGGCGACGAGCCGAAGGGGATGCGTGTGATCGCCTTTGCCCGGGCGGACGTGGACCAGCGGCCGCGGCATCTCGCCGGCGTAGAACGCCACCGTCGCGCCGTACCTTCGAACCTCGGTCCAGAAGGTGTCGCCGGAGAACTTCTCGCCGAGCGCGAGGCGCGTCCCGGCCGCGAGGGCAGCGCCGACGCCTACCAAGAGGCCGGCCGGGTGGTGCAGCGGGATGGCGCAGTAGACAGTATCGTCATCTGTCAGCGTACACGCGGCCGCGGCACCGAGCGCCGAGAGCGCCCAGCGATGGTTGGTCACTGGCGCCTGCCGCAGCTCGCCGGACTCCGCCGGCCGCAGCAGAACGACCGCAAGGTCGCGTGCGAGCCCGGCATCGAGGTTGAGATCGCCCGGGAGCGCGACAGCGTTCGGATCGATCGCCTCCATGTCGGTGGTGCCGGCAATTGGGCTCCTGCGCTTGCCGCCGTCCCCGAGGACGAGCACGCCGCGGGGTCCGAGGCCGACGCACGCGGCCGCGTGCTCGGGATCGGCGAGGACGTGACCTACGCCCGCTTCGGCGAACGCTGTGCGGATCGCATCGCGCGTCGCCGTCGGCGGCGCGATCACCGGAACGGCGCCCATCCGAACCAGCGCTGTCGCCGCCGACAAGAAGCTCGGGCGCGAGCCCATGACGACGCCGACGCGCTCGCCGGGCCGGACGCCAGAGGCGTAGAGGCCGCGCACGACATAACCGACGCGCGTATCGGCGTCGCGGTAGGTGAACGCGCGGCCCCGCCAGAGAAAGAAGGTCGCGTCGGGATCGCTCGCGGCGCGGTCGGCGAGCCAGCGGCTCGGGCTGGTCCGCATCGCCGGCGTCATCTCCGCCAGCTGGCGCAATCGCGGCTCGCGGTACCGAACGGTCGCGAGCGCATCGGTCGCGCGCGCGACGACGTCGCCGGCGCGGCGCCAGGCTGCCCGGGCCGAGTCGGCGATCGCGTCGACGAACAGATCGAGGTCTACGTCGACGTCGAAGCCCGCGCCCTCCGGCTCGTCCTCGGTGGTGTTGCGGCGCGGCCCGGGCGCCTGCTTGGCGAGCGCGGGCGGGAGCGGTCCCGTGCCCTCGCGGTAGTGCACCCAGCTCGCGACGGTGGGCCACGTCACGGCACGCGCGCGCGATCCGACGACGATGCCGAAGTGGCCCGCCTCGATCCCGACAAAGCTCACCTCTGCTTCCGGCGCAGCTCGGGTGATCGCTCGCACTGCGCCGGGGCGCGCCATGTCGTCGTGCAGACCGAGGAACGCGAGAATCGGACAGGTGATGTCGGCGAGCGTGACCGAGCGCCCCGAGAGGACGAAGCCGCCGGACATCATCCGGTTGTGAACGATGAACTGTTCGACGAACGCGCGGAACGCGGGGCCGGGCCAGGCGACGAAGCCTTCACCTCCCAGGAATCGCCGGCGCGCTTCGCGGCGCTCGAGCGCGCCGCGGTCGTGGAGCTTTCGGACGAACTCCACCCGCTGCTGCACCTCTTTGCGCGGGCTCACCATCTTGAAGGCAGTGCTCGTCAAGACACCGGGCAGGCCCTCGATCTTCTCCAGCCCCTTCTGCAGCGCCGGCTCGACCACACGAAGGAACGCGGCCGTCGCCTGGCTGTGGATCGCCGGGACGCTGCGGTGGATATCGACCGGGCTCCCGAACGTGATGACCGACGCGATCCCTTCCGAGCGGAGGAAGGCCGCCGCTTGGTACGCGAACATCCCGCCCTGCGAATAGCCGCACAGGTGCACGGGCCGCCCGGTCGTGCTCCGGACGTGCCAGATCGATTTGACGACCGCGAGCACGTGGTCGTCGAGCGTGCGGGTCATGCCGCCCGTCTCGCGCTCGGGGGCACCGAAGTCGACGACGAACGGCTGCACACCGAGGCGACCGAGCGCCGCGACCGCGCTCAAATCCTCTTCGATGTCGTAAACCTCGCTCGTCACCATGAGCGGCGGCACGAGGACGACCGGCGGTGCGTTCTCGTCGGGGCACGTCGCGTAACGACGCAGCCGATGGTGCGGGCCCTGATCGATCACCTCGTACGGCGCCCCGTACACCTGGGCGAGACGGCCGGCGCGAACGAGCTCGAGCACGTTGCGCGACGAGGTCGCGGTCCGGCGCAGAAATCGTGAAAAGGCGCCCATCGAGGATCCGGAGCCTAGCCGACGCACCTCGTGCCCCGATCCGGCTTGTCCATTCCTCGATACTTTTGGGAGAAGTATCGAGCAACGGACAGCCGGGATCCGAGGTCCCCCAGCCCGGGCTCAGAACTTCGGGTGCGCCGGATCGAAGAAGGCTATCGGCGCGGCTAGACAAGCGTCCGGTATCTGGAACGCGTCGACCAGCGAGCGGGCGGCGGGGGCACTCTCGGCCATGAGCGCTTCGACCTCTTTGCGGACGGCGCGCGCCTTGGCCGGCTCGAAATAGCCGTCCTCGAGGTACCACGCAGCCTCTTCTTCGATCCGCGACAGGGCGTGAAGATCCCCGAGGCGCGCGAGCCACGCGCGCGCGCGTTCGTCGGTGACCTTCGCGACGCGCTCGTCGAACCAGCGGAGGGCCAAGTGATCCACGTACGCCCGCGCCGCCGCCAGCATGTGCTCTTGCACGGCGAGCAGCGCTGCGTGCGCGCCGCCCTCGCCTTTGATGCGCTTCTTCATGCGCAGCGCGCAGCTGCGGACGAGCACCTCTTCGCGGTGCGCGAGCGCGGCGATCTGAAAGCGGCGGTCGCGGAGGTGCTCGCGCGAGGTCTCGCGCGTCGTGATCGGGTTCTTCTCACGGACCGCCGTCATGGCGAGGCCGCCGACCATGCGGAGCACCGCCGCGACGCCGCCGTCCTCGAGGCGCTTGCCGAAACGCGTGAGGAGGCTCTTGGCGACGAGCTGAAGCAAAACGGTATTGTCACCTTCGAACGTCGAGAACACGTCGCTGTCGGCCTTGAGATCCGGCATGCGGTTGACCGAGAGGTAGCCTTGGGCGCCGCACGCCTCGCGACAGTGCTGCACCGTGCGCGTGGCGTGCCAGGTCGCAATCGCTTTGAGCCCCGCGGCTTCGGCCTCGAGCTCGCGCGTGTCGGGCTCGGCCTGAGCGTGCACTTCGGCGAAGCGTGCGCGCAGGCGCTCGAACGCGAAGCGCAGGACGTACGTCGTCGCGAGCGCAGGAAGAAGGCGGCGCTGGTGCGTCGGATACGCGAGGAGCGGAACCTCGGTGCCCTCGGCGGGGCCGAACTGGCGGCGCGCCGTCGAGTAGCGAACCGCGATCGCGAGCGCGGTCTCCGCGACCGAGACGCCTGCGCTGCCTACGCACACGCGGCCGCCGACGAGCGTCCCGAGCATCGTAAAGAAGCGACGGCCGGCGCTGGCGATGGGGCTCGTGTAGTTGCCCGCTTCGTCGATGCGCGCGAAGCGATCGAGGAGGTTCTCGGCCGGGACCTTCACCTGATCGAACCAGAGTCGCCCGTTGTCGACGCCGTTGAGGCCCATCTTGTGACCCGAGTCGCCGGTGCGAACGCCCGGGAGCGGCTTGCCCTCCATGTCGCGAATCGGGACGAGCACCGCGTGGACGCCGTGCCGAACGCCGCCGACCTCGAGCTGCGCGAAGACTGTCGCCATCCGTGCGTCGTGCGCGGCGCCCCCGATCCACTCTTTGCGCGCCGACTCCGAGGGCGTGTGGACGACGAGCGAGCGCGAGGGGTGGTCGTAGCGCGCGACGGTCTCGAGGTCCGAGACGTTCGAGCCGTGACCCACCTCGCTCATCGCGAAGCAACCGGGCAGGGCGAGCGAGGCGACGTCGGCGAGGAGCGCGCGATGCCGCTCGGTACCGAGGAAGTAGATGCTGCCGCCGAAGAGGCCGAACTGGACGCCGCATTTGACGAGGAGCGATAGATCGCCGTGCGCGAGCTCTTCAAAGGCGACCATGAACGCGCGCAGGTCAGGCTCGTCGGTCGTGACGCCGGAGAAGGCGAGCTTGCCGATGCCTGCGGCCGCGACCTCGGCGAGCCAGCTGCGCACGAGCGCGCGATGCTGCTCAGGACCCAGGCCGTATGCGCGCTTCTCGGGATCGTCGAGGAGCTTTCGTACCCGCTTGCGGATCTCGGCGTGCTCGCCCTCGAGCGTCCGAGCGATCGCTGCGACGTCGACGTCGCTCGCCGGCATCGCTCGGGCGTCGGGCGGCGCCACGCCTTGCGCTGCAGGCGGCAGCGCGTCGATGGCGAGCATCTTCGCTACCTCGGCCGTGGCGCGCGCCGTCTCGGCGTCGTGATCCGAGAGCGCGCCGGCGATCGTCGCGAGTGATCTTCGCGCGTCGGGGTCCAGGTTGCCGACGGCACGCTCGAGCGCGAGCTTCACCTCGGCGAGCTCACACGCGGTCGGAGGCTTCTCTGCGTCGAGCCAGGAAGCGAGCGCGTCGCGCGCGGCAGGCCGGAGCCAGGGCTGTGCTGCGAGGTGCGACGCGATGGCGTCTCGATCGCCGTCTGCGATGTCGCCGTCGGCCCACGCGACGTAGAGAAGCGGGAGAAACGGCCTGAGCTGAGGATCGTCGAGCAGCGCTGCGCGGCCTTCCATGCCGCGTAGGCTAGCGCCTTACGCCCGGCGCAGGCTGAGCAGCGAGATCTCCGGGGGAGCGCCGACGCGCATCGGCGGACCCCAGTAGCCGGTGCCGCAGCTCGTGTAGATCTGCGTGTCCTTGAGGCGATCGAGGCCGGCGACGAAGGTCTGGTCGAGCTTTACGAAGAAACCCCAGGGATAAATCTGCCCGCCGTGCGTGTGACCCGAGAGCTGCAGGCCGACGTCGTGCTCGGCTGCCTCAAAAGCGTGCTTGGGCTGGTGCGCCAGGAGGACGACCTCACGGGAGGGATCACGACCGGCGAGCGCCTTGGCGAGGTCCGGCCCGTGGTCGCCGCCGAAGCCCTTGGCGCGGTAGTCGTCGATGCCGGCAAGATCGAAGCTCGCGTCACCCTCGCCGATCGAGACGCGCTCGTTACGAAGGACCTTGATGCCGAGCCTCGTGAGCTCGGCGATCCACTCGTCGGCGCCGGAGTAGTACTCGTGGTTGCCGGTGACGAAGTAGACGCCGTGCTTCGCGCGAAGGTCGCCGAGCGGGGCTACGTGATCGCGAAGCTCTTCGACGGTTCCGTCCACGAGGTCGCCGGTGATCGCGACGACGTCGGGCTGGAGAGCGTTGACGCGATCGACCACGTTGCGGAGCCAGGTGCCATCGATCGTCGGGCCGATGTGCACGTCGCTCAGCTGGACGATCTTCAGCCCGTCGAGCGCGGCGGGGAATTTCTTCAGCGCTACGTGCATCTCTTTCACGATCGGCGTTCGAGCGCGCGCCATGCCGTAGCCGCCGAAGCCGACGGCGGCGACGCCGATGACGCCGGTGAGCCCACGCGCCAGGAACGTGCGCCTTTCGGGATCTTCGGGGACGACGCGCGTCGCTTCGAGCAGCGCGGTAGCGCCACGGATGAGCTCGCTGCCCAGCGTCATGAAGAGCATGAGCGCGAAGAGGCCCATCCACGTGTACGAGATCGTCGCGGCCACAGTGCTCGCTGGGCGCGACAAGACCCGCGAAAGCAACATCCCAGCGGGAAGAAGGAGCGCCCCGAGCGCGAAGATCCATGCGCCGGTCCGCTGCCACGACTCGAGCCCTGGTGCGCGTGCGAGCCGCACGTACAGGTAGTAGTGAAGCCCGGCAATCAGCGCCGTCATCACCGAGAAAAACAGCGCGAATTGAGTCCAGCTTCGCATTTCGGGTTGGGCCAACCTAGCGAGGGCACGGCCCGTGTCGAGCTTGCTTTGCGTTTCTTCACGGGCCAACACGCCGCGGCCCTAAGCTTGCTTGGCTCCGTGGGCCGGCCCCCCGCATGAAGGACCCGTTTCGCACGCTCTCTCCGTCGATCTTCGGCTTCGGGTCCGTCCCGGGCACCCCCGAAGAAGGGCGCGCCTATCTTCAGAAGCGGCTGCGCGCGTTCCTCGGGCTGATCGGTGGGCTCTGGCTCTTCCTCCTCGTGGGCCAGATGACCGTCATGGCGTCGGTCGGAATGAGCCTCGATCCCTTCGTTCGCCTGCCTTTGTGGGTTTGGGGCGGGACGGTGATCGTGCTCTGGGCGTGCTTCGCCGCCCTCTCTAGCCCGCGATCGGTTCTGGTGCTCGACGTCGTCGAGGCGAGCGCGATCAAGATGCAGGCGGTCGCCCTCGCGGTGCTCCTCTATTCGGCGGACCCGCGGCTCCGCCCTGATCTCGCGGTCATGCTCGGGGTGACGTACATCCTCGTCATCCGCGCGGCGCTGGTCCCGTCGACGGCGTTCCGGACCGCGCTGCTCGGCGTCGCCATCTGCGGGCTCCAGCCGGTCGCCGCTTACTTCCTTATCAAGAACAACCCCGTCGAAGGCCTGCCGAGCGCGGGGGGTGTCGCCGGGATCACGGTCGTGTGGAGCGTCCTCGCGGTGCTCTCGTCGACCACGATCACGCGCATCATCTACGGCCTCGAGCGGCGGGTGCGCGAAGCAACGCGCCTCGGCCAGTACACGCTGGAAGCGCCGATCGGCGAAGGCGGGATGGGCAGCGTGTTCCTCGCCCGCCACTCCCTCTTGCGGCGGCCGACGGCGGTGAAGCTCTTGCCGCCCGACAAAGCGGGGCAGGACGCAATCCGTCGGTTCGAGCGCGAGGTGCAGCTCACGAGCCAGCTCACGCACCCCAACGTCGTCGCGATCTACGACTACGGCCGCACGCCCGACGGCGTCTTCTACTACGCGATGGAGTATCTCGAGGGTGTCGACCTCCAGGTGCTCGTCGAGACGAGCGGAGCGATGCCGCCCGCGCGTGTGAAGCACGTGCTCCGTCAGATCGCCGATGCGCTCGCCGACGCGCACGCCGTCGGTCTGATTCATCGCGACGTGAAGCCGGCGAACATCCTGCTCCTCTCGCGAGGCAGGCAGCACGACTTCGTGAAGGTGCTCGACTTCGGACTGGTCAAAGAGTCGTCCCCGAAGACCCAGGGTGCTGCGTCGCTCAGCAGCGTCACCGCGCTCCTCGGGACGCCGCTCTATGTCTCGCCCGAATCGATCTCGTCGCCGAGCAAGATCGACGGCCGATCGGACCTCTACTCGCTCGGCTGCGTCGCGTACTTCCTCCTGACGGGCACGACGTTCGTGAAGGGCCGCTCGCTCGTCGAGGTCTGTGCCGCCCACCTCTACGAGAAGCCGGAGCCTCCGTCGAAGCGCGTGAAGGGCATCCCCGCGGCGCTCGAAGCTTTGGTGCTCCAGCTCCTCGAGAAGGACCCTTCGAAGAGGCCGGCCAGCGCCTCCGACGTCGTCGACGCGCTCGACGCGATGACCGACATTCCGCTCTGGACCCCGCAGGACGCCGAAGCGAAGTGGGCCGGCCTCGCCGACGGCGACGCGCCTCCCCCTTCGCTCCGGATGCGCGACAAGGCGCTCGAGGACACGGCCGCGCCGACGTCGCTGCCGATCGATCTCGACCACCGCTGATCGATCTCGACCACCGCTGATCGGCGATCAAGGACTTCAACCTGCCGTTGCTGGACGAGGCGGTGCCGCCGGCCGCGCGGAGCCCCAGGTCGGTGACGACAGCCCGATCTACGAACGTCCGAGCTTGTCCACCCCCCGCTGCAACCTCTGATAACGCCGGTGAAGGTTCGAGCGGTCTTCGGACAGAAGGCGAGCAGCGCCCGTGATGCTGCCGTTGCACGCGGACAGCGCCCGTTCGATGAGCTCGAGCTGGAAGCGCTCCGTCGCTTCGCGCAGCGACCGCGTGATGGGCCCGCGTGACGACTTGGCTGCCGGAGGGATCCGATCGAACCCCAGGGTGCGCGCCGCGGCGCCGTCGAGGCGCACGACGGACTCGCCGCGAGAGCGGGCCCGAACGAGGACCCGCTCGACGGCGTTCTCGAGCTCACGGACGTTGCCGGGCCAGTTGTAGCCGGCAAGAACCCCGAGGAAGCCCTCATCGACGACGACGCGGTCGAGGCGCAGGCGAGGTGCCAGCTTCTTCGCGAAATGGTCGACGAGCACGGGCAGATCGGCGGCTCGCTCGGCGAGCGTCGGGACGCGAATGGGATAGACCGAAAGACGATGGTAGAGATCGGCGCGGAACCGCCCTGCGCGCACCTCTGCCTCGAGATCACGGTTCGTCGCGGCGATGATGCGGACGTCGAAGGTGCGCACGCGGTGCACGCGCCACAATCTCCCGCGCAGCTCTCACAGTCTTCGCCCGGGTCACAGGAGCCGTCGCCGCAAAACGGGCAATCACATGCCGCACCGCAGGTGGCGGGCGCAGCGGCTCTGGTCCGGTCGGCAGGCCGGGGATCGGGATTCCCACAGTTCAGAAAACAATTCGAATGAGAAATAAAGCGCCGACGAGGAGCTCCTGGCCCTTCGCTTGGGAAGGGCTTGGGCCACCCCTTTATGCAAAAATTGCAAAATAAACATAATGATGACAATAACAA
>JBGTSH010000198.1:0-19195 GCA_041940405.1 Polyangiaceae bacterium | reverse complement strand
TCGTGTTGACGCTCATGTCGAAGCCGGCGCCGGTGCGGTCCATCTTGTTCACGTAGGCGATACGCGGCACCTTGTAGGTGTCGGCTTGTCGCCAGACCGTTTCGGACTGCGGCTCGACACCCGCCACGCCGTCGAACGCCGCAACCGCGCCATCGAGGACGCGAAGCGAGCGTTCGACCTCGATCGTGAAGTCGACGTGTCCGGGCGTGTCGATGATGTTGATGTGGTTGCCCTTCCAGAAGCAGTGCGTCGCGGCCGACTGGATGGTGATGCCGCGCTCGCGCTCGAGCTCCATCGAGTCCATCTTGGCGCCGACGCCGTCCTTGCCCTTCACTTCGTGGATGGCGTGGATGCGCTTGGTGTAAAAGAGGATGCGCTCCGTCAGCGTGGTTTTGCCCGAGTCGATGTGGGCGCTGATCCCGATGTTGCGGATCTTCGAGAGTTCCATGGCTTTTCTGGGGGCTAAAGGGGCAGGGTTGCGCGCGTACTTACTCGCAGTTCGGCCCCCACGCCAGCGGAAACCCCGATGAAGGCCGGCAGAGGGAAAGAACGGCCCGAAGGGACGGTGCGCTTCCGCCTGGGGCATGGCTTCGCGCCGGTGTCGTCTCCTCCGTCGCACCGCCAGCTTCCGCGCTCAGGCGCTCGCGCCGGAAGACGCCGGCGAGGTCCTCGGCGATCCCACGGCGACCACCGAGCAACGCATCGGAGCCGCGGTCGCGCTCAGGGCGCTCGGTGACGAAGCGAGCACCGATGGCATTCGCGTAGCCGCTTCCGGAACAGCCGAGCCGCGGCTCCGCGTCGCGCTCGAGAAGATCGCCGAGGACGCCGACGCAGCAGCCGAGATCGAGGCAGCGCTCGCCGAAGAGGAGCCGCAGAGGGCCGCGCGCTCCTGACGAGACTGACACGATCGTCGCTTTTCGCCCCGTGGTCGCCTTGCCTTTGTCACTCGAAGCAAACGAACGAGAAGCCGCGCCGGATCGAAGCGTGCTAACGCGAACGTATGGGCAGCGAGTCCCTCCACGAGCCGGCCGAGCTTCTGTCTCCTTTCGCAAAGAACATCCACCGCGGGATCGTTTCGCTCATCGAAGAGCTCGAAGCGGTCGATTGGTACCAGCAGCGCGCCGAAGCGACGGATGACGCCGAGCTGAAGGCGGTGCTCATCCACAACCGGAACGAAGAGATCGAGCACGCGATGATGACGCTCGAGTGGCTGCGCCGTCGGTTCCCCGAGATCGACGAGCACATGCGCACCTACCTCTTTCAAGAGGGACCGATCACCGAGATCGAGGAGCGGGCCAAGGCCGGCGAGGTGGCGACCGCCGCCGGTGACGGCGGAGGTGGTGGGGTCGGCAACGGCGCCGGATGCTTGGGTCTGGGCAGTCTGCGTGCAATGGCCACCGCACCGCTGGCCGAAAAGGAAGAAGGCTGACGATGACGACTCTCGATCTCCTGCGCCGCGATCTCGCGCCCGTCCTGCCCGAGGCGTGGCAAGCAATCGACGCCGAGGCGAAGCGGGTGCTCGCGCTCAACCTCGCCGGGCGGAAGCTCGTCGACTTCTCCGGACCGCACGGCTGGAAGCACGCGGCGGTCAATACCGGCCGAATCGAAATGCTCGAAGGCCGAGACCCCGTCGAAGGGGTGTGCGCGGGCGTCCGCACGGTGCAGCCACTCGTCGAGCTTCGGATTCCGTTCACCATCGCCCAAATGGAGCTCGACGTGATGGCTCGCGGCGCGACCGACCCCGACCTCGAGCCGGTCGTCACCGCCTCGGAGCGCATCGCCCTCGCCGAGGACATCGCCATCTTCAATGGCTACGAGCCTGGAAAGATTCGCGGAATCCTCCCTTCGAGCCCCCACGCTCCGCTCACGATCAAGAGCCCGGCGGAGTGGCCGCGGATCGTCGTCCACGGGCGCGAGGTCTTGCGCACCGCCGGGATCAACGGGCCGTACGCGCTGGTCCTCGGTCCCGACGCCTACGACGAGCTCTCGGCCGCGGCCGAAGACGGCTATCCGATCCGCAAGCGCATCGAGGGCAAGCTCCTCGACGGGCCGATCGTTTGGGCTCCAGCGGTCGGCTGCGGGCTCCTGATCTCGCTTCGAGGCGGTGATTACGAGCTGACCGTCGGCCAAGACCTGTCCATCGGTTACGCACATCACGACCGCGATCGCGTGGAGCTGTACCTGACCGAGTCGTTCACCTTCCGCGTGCTCGAGCCGGCCGCTGCGATCGGCATCCGCCGCGAAGGCCGATAGAAGCGCCCCACCGTCCGCTCACCGTCGACGCCCGCGGCGCATCGATCTACCTCTGGATCCATGGCCGGTCAGCGGAGCGACTCGCAGCCCTTCGTGCGCGCCGAAGTGGACGTCGACGCCCGCACGATCTGGTTGGGCTCGCGCTGCTACTCGCTCGTCGCGACGGAGAACGCGTGGAACGCCGTCGACCCCACGAGCGGCCAGAGGCTCTGGTTTCGGCCGGTGCCGAAGGTCGACGGCGGCTGGTGGTACGTGGGCGAGCCCCACGACGCTCGTGTGCTCTGCTCGCTATGGTGCGGCGAATGCGAGCGCGCCGGCGTGGATCCGCGCCCGCCGAGTCGGGGCAAGGTCTCCGGCACGTTTCGTCGCAGCTGATCGCCGAGCGCCGATCGGGCGCCGCGCTACAGGCGGAGGGCGATGCGGCCCGCCACCGAGCGGAGCGTCGCCGCATCGGACGCGCGGAAGCTCCGCTCGCTGCGGCCGAGCTCGAGCATCGCGACGACGCCGGCGCCGTGAACGATCGGGATCATCGCCACGCCACGGACTTCGGCAGCACGGCCGCCGAGGCGTGAGGCAGCCACGCGGAAGGCGTGGTGGGTATCGACGTCTCCCATTGCGAGAGAATGCGTCCGCGCGACGTGCGAGAGGATGTCACGTTCGAGGAGCGGACATCCGATGCGGCCGCGTGCGCCCGGACCGAACGCGTAGCGCGTCACCGCGCGGTGGCTCGACTCGAAGACGTGCACGAAGCCGAGCTCGGCCGAGAGTTCGAGCGCCGCGGTGCGGAGGCCGACCTCGAGCGCTTCGTCCCCGCCCGACAGGCGCAACATGAGCCGCGAAGCCTCCAGATCGATCTCCGCTCGGAGCGGCTTTCGCCCGCGCACCATCGACCGCTTCACCGCGCGGACCTCGCGGATCCGGTCGAGGGGTCGCCAAGAGGCCGACGGCGAGGGCCGTGCGCCGCACGCGTCGGGTACGCGTCCTTCTTTCACATGGTGAACGAGGGCGGTCGTGGTGACCGGACCCACGGTCCGGTAGCCGTCCGACAGCGTCCAAAGCGGCGGCGGCGTGACCCTTCTCTTGCCGGGGTACCAAGTGGCGACGTCCATGGCTCTCCTCGCGGGAGCATTGTGCTCAGCGGCGCAAACCCGAGGCCAACTAACTCGCTGCTCGCATTTGGCCCCGCACCGTTGCAGCGCTTCGAAAGGATGGTTCTAAAGGCGGCCATGACAGGGGCCGCGGAGAGTGGGCGCATCACCGTCGCTACGTCCGGTTCCGGCGAGGAGCCACTTCGACTCGTCGAGCTCCCGTCGCGAGCCATGGGCCCGCGTGACGTGCGCGTCCGGGTCGCCGCCGTCGGCGTAAACCCCGTCGATTGGAAGATGCGAAGCGGCGGACCGCTGCGCTTCGCTCATCGCTTCGTGGGGCCGCCCGGTCAGCTCGTCGTCGGCGTCGACTTCTCGGGTGACGTCGTCGACAAGGGTCCGGAAGCCGATCTCGAGATCGGCGCGCGCGTCGTCGGCGCGACCGACTTCTCGCGCAAACAGTTGGGGAGCTACGCGACAGAGGTCGTCGTGCGGGACGATCAATGCGCCGTGCTTCCAGGCGGCGTCTCCTTCGAGGACGCTGCATGTTTGCCGGTCCCGGGAGCGACGGCGCTACGAGCCATCGAGCTCGCGGGCCTTTCGACGAAAGAGCCCTCACCGAACGCTCGCGTCCTCGTCCTCGGTGCGGCCGGCGGCGTCGGGCTCGTCACGATTCAAGTGGCCCGCATCCTGAAACACAAGACCGTCGGGGTTTGCTCGACGCGCAACACGGCGCTCGTCGAGAAGCTCGGAGCGGTGGCCGTCGACTACACCAAGGGCGATCCGATCGAAGCGGCGCGCCAGCACGGGCCGTACGATCTGATCCTGAACTGCGTCGGCAGCGCCACGTATCCGACCGCGGCGTGCCGAGCCCTCCTCTCGGAGAAGGGCAAGCTCGTCCTCGCCGTCGTGCGGCCGGGCGACGTCCCGTCGCTCGCCTTTTGCGGCAACGTAACGCAGGTGCTCGGTAGGCCGGGGCGTTCGAACCTCGAGCCGCTCGTCGGATGGCTCGCCGCCGGCGAGCTCACCACACTGATCGAGCGTCGCTTCTCGCTGGCAGAGGCGGAGCAGGCGCACGAGCTCTCGAAGGCCGGCAAGGTCGTCGGCAAGCTCTTGCTCCTCCCCTGACCAGATCTCGCTCAGCGGTAGCCCGGCGCGCGTGAGCGCCTGCCCCGCAAGACGCGGGCGTTCATCGAGCTCCTTCGCGAGTGGATCGGCGACCCGCCCTCCTGGGAGCGGGTCGCTCGCTGACAGGCGATCAGAACACCGTGTTCGAGAGGCCCGCCGCGCCGTTGGCGCCGTTGGGAAGGCCGCCCGATCCGCCGCTGCCACCCGAGCCGTTCGACAGCGTGTTGCCGAGCACCGAGACCGTCGTGCCGAGGCGGTAAACCGCGTACGAGACGCCGCCGGCGCCGCCGCCGCCACCACCGCCCTGGCCGCCGTTACCGCCCTTGCCGCCGTCGCCGCCTTCGCCGATCTCGCCGCTGCAGTTGGTCGCGCCGGCGCCACCGTTCGCGCCGGTGCCTCCGCCGCCGCCCGCTCCGCCCTGGCCGCCGCTGCCCCCGCTGCCGCTGGAGATCGTGTTGGCGGTGAGCGTGATGCCGGTCGAGTTGCGGAGGAACACGCCGAAGGATCCGCCGCCGCCGGTACCGCCCGATGCGCCGCTGCCACCGCAGCCGGCGCCACCGCCGCCGCCGGCACCGTTGCCTTGGCCGTCGTCGCAGAACGTGCAGCCTTGACCGCCGCCACCGCCGCCGCCGCCGCCGCCGTTGCCGTGCCCACCCAGGCCGCCGCTGCCGCCGGCGTTGCTGACCCAGAAGCCGCTGCCGGTGGAGCCGCCGCTGCCGCTCGCGCCGGCGCTGCCGTTGCCGCCGTTGGTTCCGGGGCTGCCGTTCGCACCATCACCACCGGGATCGCCGCCCGACCCGCCTGCGCCGCCGGGGGTGCCGATCTGGCCGACACCGCCGGTGGAGCCTGCATTGCTGCCGTCGGCGCCTCCCTTTCCGCCGGCGCCGCCATTGCGTCCGCAAGACGACGAACCGCCCGCTCCGCCCGGCGCTCCCGGGCCGTTGTTGTCGCAGCTGCCATTGCTCCCGCCGAAGCCCACGGTGCCGCTGGCGCCGCTGCTGCCGCCGCCGCCGTTCGTGCCCGGCCCCGCGTTGCCGGCGCTGATGTCGTTGTTCTTGAGGATCAGGCCGGTGCAGCCGTCGCAGTAGACCGCGTAGTTCGACGTGTTCGCCTGGTTGGTGCTCGACGTCACGATGTCGAAGCGATCGACGATCGTCGAAGAGCTGATCGAGAAGCCCTCGAGCGCCGTCATGCGCCCGCCCGAGACCGTCGTCGAAGAGATCGTCGAGGTGTAGGCGGCGGAGCGAGCCCAGTTCGCGGATTGCGAGTAGCCGCCGTAGAGCGAGATGCCGTCTGTCAGCGTCACGCGACCGACGTACGTGCCGTTCGATACGTAGACGTGCGTCTTGCCCGCGGCGTCCGCCTTGCCGATGGCGGCCGCGATCGTCAGCGCCGGCTGCGCCTTGGTCCCGGGCCACGCGTCGTTGCCGCTGGTCGAGACGAAGATCGCGTTCGCCGCGTCGCCGTCGATGCCGTCGCAGTTCGCGTCGACGAACGAATTGTCAGGGTCGTCGGTCGCGCTGATGAAGTTGCACGCGTACTCGCAACCGTTGGTGGCGACGCCGTCGAGGTTCCAGTACCCCGGCAGGCAAGCGCCCATCTGGCAGGTCCCGCCTCCGCAGGAGGTGACCGTGTTCGGGTAGAGGAGGTCGCAGTCGGTGGCGCAGTTGCCGCAGTGATCCTTGTCGGTGAGCAGCGAGATCTCGCACCCGGTGAGCGGGTTCATGTCGCAGTTCGCGAAGTTGGGATTGCAGTTGCCCATCTGGCACATGCTGTTCGAGCACGAGCCGGCCGCGTTCGGGAAGTTGCAGGCGGCGAAGCAGTTGCCGCAGTTGTTGGCGTCGTTGGTGGTGTTGATCTCGCAGCCGTCGCTGACCGCCAGGTTGCAGTTCTGGAAGCCAGGGTTGCACGCATTGAGCGTGCACACGCCGAGGCCGGTCTGCAGGCTCGGAATGCAGCTCTCGCTCGCGTTCGCGAGGTCGCAGTTGAGGTTGCAGCCGCCGCAGTGGTTGATGTTGTTGGCGAGGTTCGTCTCGCACCCGTCGATGGGCAGCAGGTTGCAGTCGCCGTAGTTGTTGAGGCAGCCGATGATGTTGCAATTGCCGGCGTTGCAGAAGGCGTCGGTGTTCGCCTTGTTGCAATCGTTGCCGCACATCCCGCAGTTCAAGACGTCGCTGAGGAGCGCGACCTCGCACCCGTTGTCCGGGTTCATGTCGCAATCCTGGAAGTACATGTCGCAACCGGTCAGATCGCACATGCCACCCGCGCATTGGCCGGTGCCGTTGAGTGGATCGCAGGGCTGACCGCAGTTGCCGCAGTGCTCGTTCGAAATGTCGATGTTCGTCTCGCAGCCGTTCGCGGGGTCGGAGTCGCACGCGCCGAGCCCGGCGGGACAACCCGTCTCTTCGCCCGAAATCGGCACGAGCATGTCGGCGATCGGGTTTCCGTCGAGGTTCATCTCGACGACGACGTTCTCCGAAGGGAGAGGTCCGGCGTTGCCGGTCGCTGTGTATTCGACCTCGAACCAGAGCGACTGGCCGCTCGTGCGCGTGACCGGCAGCGATTGCTCGACGCGGAGGTAGTTGCCGGGGTTGCCGGGGTCCTCTTCGAACCGCACCGCCGTGATCTCGAACGCGGTGCTCGACACCTCGACCTGCTGGAAGAGCACGTCACCGAAGGTCTCGTTGTCGACACGGAAGGTTCGGGTCTCTTTCGTGCCCGAGCCGACGACGCCAAAATCGAGCTCCTCCGGCATCTCGCAAGCACCGAACGCCGGTCCTTCGTTCAAGACGCAGAGCTCGATCTCGCCCGACAGACCGCCTCCCGCTCCCCCTTGGCCACCTTGGCCGCCTTGTCCTGCGCCGCCAGCGCCGCCGACCCCCGGGCTTCCGCCGGTGCTCGTCACCTCGGCGCCCGTGGTCCGGGCTCCTCCTCCTCCTCCGGTTCCTTCATCACCGGCGGCACAACCGAAGACGAGCGCGACCATGGTCACGAGGACAAGCCAAGCGATCCGCATGGGCGCATGAAATCAGACTGTTCGTCGCGTGCCAACAAGGGGCGGGCTCGCATTGGAGGCCCCATTGTGTGTCGAACTTTCGACGGTTAGCCGGGGTGGGTCCACCCGGCTAACGGCTGGTGACGCAAGCTCCCACGCGATTTCGCGCCTTTCGCCCCTCGACGACAGAGCCGTACCGTTCGCCGCATGAACGTCGGCGCACGTGCTCTCGGCCTCACGATGGTGTTCGTCCTGGTGACTGCTTGCGCTCCAGAGGACGCCGAAACGGTCGCCGGCGACGAAGCGGCGTCGCTCGACGGCCTCGACGAGGAAGTCTCCGACACGTGGTCCGACGGCCCCGGGTTCGGAATCGGCTACCGGCGCGCCAACGAGAATGACGATATCGCTATTTTCTACGGCGGCTATGGAGCGACGCTCGCCGCGTCCGAGGCGTGGGCCGACGAAGCCTTCGCGGTCGATCTCGAGGCTCGGGGCGTCGGTCGGCTCTACGCCGTAAAGGGTCCCCTTCACGCCGACTACCGCGACTACGAGATCGGAAACTCCAAGATCGCCAAGAGGTTGATCGGAGAAGAAGGTGCCAAGGCATCGCGTATCGTCGTGGTCGCGCACTCGTCCGGCGCGTTCGTCGCGCACGAGCTCCTCTCTCAGCTCGCCGACGGCCGCGATCAGGCGGGCGCCGCGGCCGGCAAGATCGTCTATTTCAATCTCGACGGAGCCGGCGGACCGCCTCCAAAAGCGCTCGCGAACCTCGAGGGCGCGTGGGCCGTCTCGGTCAAAGACACGAGCGGCGTCCGTTCGATGAACGCGGGCGTCGCCGACTCGAACGCTTCGAAGTACGCGGCCGCCGGCAAGGGCGGCCTCGTCAGCATCGATGCCGAGCCCGGCGTCTGCAACGCCGGCGCCCGCTGGTGCCTCCACATGGTGTGCGCCAACGAGCGGCCCCACAACAAGAACGGGCTCGACGTTGCGCGCGACTACACCGACTTCGAAGGCAGGCCGGTGCAGATCGATTTCTTGTCGCGTCTCGACGACTAGCTAACCGACAGCCGAGCTCAAAGAGCGATCACCGCGAAGCATCCGACTTCGAGCTCGCAGTAGGAGCACGCGGCTTCGTCGCAGATGTCTTGTCCCGGCGTGTCGCCCATGCACTTTGCCCAGGGGAACGACTCGGGGCCGTTGGCCTCGTCGATGCTCGTGTCGGAGTCGGTGTAGGCGAGCTCTGCGATGGTGTCGTGGACCGAATCGACCCCCCCCGGGAAGGTGAACGTCATCGTCCGCCTTCCCGTCGACTGATCCGAGCCCACCTCGGTCATGGTCAGCTGTGCTTGCACGGTGATGCCTTGCGCGTCCCCGCTCGGGGTGACCTGAAGCATCACCAGCGGGCCGTTTCCGCCGAACTCGCGATCGCCCTTGACGGGCTGGAGGCGATCGACGCGCACCGTCTCGTTGATGCACATCATCGTGAGCGGCTTGCACTCGCCTTGCGAGCTGCAACCCTGGCCGGCCCCGCACTCTTGGTCGGTCGCGCACGCCGGTCCAATCGGACCCGTCGCCGTCGTTGCGCCCTCGCCGCCACCGGCGCCGCCTTCGCCGCCTTCTTCGGCGGAAGCACATGTCGGAGCGGCCGCGCTTTCGGGCGCGTCACCGATCGCGACTTCGCTTGCCGAGGCAGTGACTTCGTAGCTCGACTCGGGAATGGAGACTGCGACGGTCGCGATGTCGAATCGCTTCGATCCCGTAATCGGGATCTCGAGCTCGACGGCGATGCCGATGTTGATCGTTCCCCCTCGCACGGCCGCTCCCTGATAAGCGGCGTCGCCGTCGTCGATGCTCGCGCAGGCCCCCTCGAGCGAGACGTCGATCGCGCTCCCTTCGGCGACGCTCAGCTGGAGCGTTCCTGGGACGCCACCCGGAAGCGGGATCGGCGGGAGATCGCCGGGCGCGATCGCCGCGCTCACCGTCGCAACCTTGCCGATCGCGAAGTCCTCGACCGGCGCGGTTCCGCTGATCGGCAGGCTGATGTCGGCGAGGCCGGGAATGTCGCCGTCGTAACCGGGGAGCCCCGACTGATCGACCTTCAGCGTTCCATCGAGCGAGAAGCCTCCGGACACTTCGATCGTGCCGGGGCCGGCTGCATGGAGCGCGGGCGCGCCGCTGTCCTCCGATGCGATCGCCGGAAGCTGAACGTTGGCGACCGCGCTCCCCGACACGACGAGCGACACTTGCACCGGACCGTCCCCCGGCAGCTTCCCGGTGTCGTAGGAGAAGCCATCGAGGAGCTCGAACGAAGCATCGAGCTGGGCGGGCTCCGGATCGCTCCCGCAGCCCGACGCAGTCGAGAACGTCGCCAAGAGGACGGTACCGAGAGCCGACCAAGCACGCGCAAAGGGAGCCATGGCGGCCTTGCCAGCACACACGGTGCCAGATCCGCTCCGATTGGAATCACGTCCGAATTACAATGGGTTAGCCGATCGACGCGGCCGCGCGTTCATGATCCCTGCGGAACTCGAGGTGCCTGGTCCATTGGACCCGCCAATCCGCTCCCACATGTCGGACGTTGTCCGTTCACTTGCGCCGCGGGCCCTGGAACAGCTTGCACGTGGTGACGTCGACGAGCGCAGACCCGACGTCGTCGGTTTGGAAGCTCCACTGGCCCGCCTTCGTCACCGGGTTCACGTGGAGGCCCGCCATGTAGAGCTCGGTCTGCCGGAAGCCGCCGCTTATCGCCGCCTCGAACGCGCGCTGAAAGGTGCAGTTGATGGGTGGGAGCGTGGGTCGCGATCGAATGGCCGTGCGCTCCGCGCGGAGCTGGTTCTTCGTGACGGCGACCGAGAGATCGCCGCCGGCGGTCTCGAAGTGAAAGAAGGACATCGCCTTCGGCTGGGTGAGATCGATCGTCGGCGCGGCGCTCATCGGCAAAAACGAGATGCTCCAGAGCACTGCGCCGCTGTCGACGCCGCGCGCGAGCTTGGTCGCTTCTGCGAACATCAGCTCGAAGTCGACCTTCGAGGGATCGGGCGGTTGAAACGTCGCGCACGCCAGGCCGGCGCACGCCGCGCTCGCCGAGCTGGTCGGCGCGGACTTCGGCCCGCTCGCTTTGCTCTCCTTGCTCTCTTCGGTTTCCTCGGCGTCGTCCTTGGAGCTCCTCTTCGAGCTCTCTCCCCGGCTCTGCAAGTAGAGCGTCCAGGGAATGGCGATCGCCGCGCCCACGGCGAGGACGGCGGCGGCTCCGACCGCCCACGGCCAGCGACGCGGTTTCTCGTCGAGCTTGCTGATGAGGTCCATCGTGCCGAGCTTCGGCGCACGCTCGGCAGACGGCGCCGGCGCGGCGCGCGCCGCGGCCGCGTAAGGGAGCGGGCCCGAGGCCTCGGTGGCACCCTTCGACCGAGGCGCCGCGACCGCGAGGCGAGCGAGCACGGTGCGTGCGTCCGTGGGTCGGTTCTCGGGTGACTTTTCGAGAAGCTCCAGCAAGAGGCGCTCGAGCTCGGGACCGATGGCGCGGCGGACCTCCTCTCGGAGCGGAGGCGGTGGCGTCTCGCAGTGGTCGCGGAGGATGCCGACGATCGAGGGCCCGTCGAAGAGGGCTTTGCCGTCCAGCATCTCGTACAAGAGAAGGCCTACGGCGTAGAGGTCGGTCTTGGGCGTGACGGGCCGCGACTCCGCCTGCTCGGGGCTCATGTAGAGCACCGTCCCGACGGCTTGGCTGGCGCGTGTCACGTGCGCGTCCTCGGCGAGGACCTTGGCGATGCCGAAGTCCATCACGCGGACGGATCCGTCGCCGAGGATCATCACGTTCTCCGGCTTCAGATCGCGGTGAACGATAGGCGTCGGGCGCTCGTGCGCGGCGGCGAGCGCCCAGAGCACCGAGCAGACGATGGAAACGGCACGCTCCGGCTCCATGGGTCCGGTCGACGCGATGACGTCGCGCAGCGTCCGGCCTTCGAGGTACTCGAGCACCATGACGAGCTTGCCCTCGATCTCGCGGCTCGCGAGGCTGCGCACGATGTTGGGGTGCTCGAGGCCCGCCATGATCCGCATCTCGTTGAAGAAGCGCTGGCGAGCGTCTTCGCTCTGCGCGAGGTTCGAGTGCAGGACCTTCAGCGCTACGCGGCGACCGGTGAGCCGCTCGACCGCTTCGTACACGATGCCCATGCCGCCCTCGCCGATGACACGAACCACCGTGTAGTCGCCGAGGCGATCGAGCTTGTGGCTGTCCGGAGACGGCGAGCTCATCGTCGGATGGTACTCACTTTGGGGCGAGGAAAGCTTTCACTGCCAACGCTGTCCGCTCGGGATCCTCTTCCTGTGGGACGTGACCCAGGTCTTCGAAGACGAGCATCTCGCTTCCTTTGATGTCCTGGTGGAAGCGCCGGCCGTACTCGAGGGGGATGAGGCGGTCCTTCGCACCCCAGAGGATGAGCGTCGGCACGTCGATGCTCGGGATCATCGGCTCGGCGGCGCCCGGAGGAACCTGACGAAACCGTTCTGCTACCGCCCCGCGGTTCCCCTCGCGCAGCGTCAGCTCGTAGTAGCGGTCGATGAGCTCCGGCGTCACCTTGGACGGGTCGCCGTAGACGTTCCGCAGGCTCGATTCGATGACCGAACGCGGGAGGGTGACCAGCGCGATGCGGTTCAAGACCGGCATACGCGCGACGCGAAACCCGATCGGAACCGAGACCGAATCGACGGCGTATCCCGCGGCGTCCACGAGGACGAGCCGGCTGACGCGCTCGGGCATCGCGTTCGTGACCGCGATCGAGATGGCTCCGCCGAACGAGTTGCCGGCGAGCACGCACTTCTGGACGCCCAGCTGATCGAGGAGCGTCCGGACGAAACGGACGTAGGCGTCGAGCGTGTAGTCGCCGCTCGGCGGCGGCCCCGTAAGCCCGAAGCCCGGAAGATCGATCCGGATCACGCGGCGGTCCTTCGAGAGCTCGGCGGCCCAACCGTCCCACGTGTGAAGGCTCGCCGACGTTCCGTGAAAGAGGACGATCGGCGTCTCTTGGTTGTGCGGACCCTCGTCGCGGAGATGAACGCGATGGCCGTCGATGTCGATGAAGGTCGATGGCGCACTCGCCCACTTCGCTTCGAGCTCCGATACCGGACGGTCGGGAGCCCAATTCACCGCGACGAACGTGCCGAGCAAGAGGAGCGCGAGCACGAGCAAGCCGGCGAGGATCTTCGCGGCGAGCTTGGCGAGCTTTCGCATCCGGGCACAGAGGCTATTCGATTCCTCGCCGCGCCGGGCGCCCTGACACGGACCGTGGAAGGGCGCACGGCGTTGGGGCATGCCACAGCCGGCGTGACCGTCAGGCGACAGGACGGCGGGTGGCACCTCGGTTGCAGCCTGGTCACCCAAGGAGATCCTCGATGAAGGTGAATCGACTCTGCTGGTCTTTCGCCATCGTGGCGCCGGCGCTCGCTTGCACCGAGACGCCCGAGCCCGATTACCCCGACGTCGAGACGCAGAGCGCTGCGATTCGATCGGCACCTACGGCGACCCAAGGAGCCGGGCAGGGTCCGAACAAGGTCGACTTCGACGCCGACGCGGTCCTACGGAGCATGAGCGACTATCTCGGCTCGCTGCAGAGCTTCAGCTTCTCGGCCGATCACACCATCGAATTCGTTCTGAAGTCGGGTGAGAAGCGGCAGGCGGTCGCCTCGTCGACGGTGAGCGTGCAGCGGCCCGACAAGCTCCGAAGCGACAGACGTGGCGAGCACGCCGACCTCTCGTTCATCTACGACGGCAAGACGGCCACGATCTACGGCAAGCGCAAGAACATGTACGCGCAGGCCGACGCGCCCGACACCATCGACGAGATGATCGACTTCGCGCGCGAGAAGCTCGGCATCGACGCGCCCGCCGCCGACCTCCTCTACAGCAAGTCGTACGACATGCTGATGGAGGACGTCGTCTCGGGGACGATCGTCGGCCCGGCTATCATCGACGACAAGCCCTGCACGCACCTCGCATTCAGGGGGAACAACGTCGACTGGCAGCTCTGGATCCAGGACGGCGGGACGCCGCTGCCGCTCCGGTACGTCATCACCACAAAGGACGTGAAGAGCGAGCCTCAGCTCATCGTCCAGATCCACGATTGGAACACGACGCCGTCGCTCGCGCCGGAGCTCTTCACGTTCGCTCCGCCTGCGGGCGCACAGAAGATCGAGTTTCTCGGCCTCATGCAGCAGAAGCCCGGCGCGAAGTAGGCCCGGCCGATTGGGAGATCGAAGATGAAGAAGCATTCGAGCCTCTGGCAAAGGGCCCTCGTGGCGGCCTCCGTCCTCGCGGTCACGGCATTCGTCGACGTCGACTCGAACGGGATCGAGCTCGGACCGAGGACCGCACACGCGATCGTCGGCAGACCGCTCACTCCCGTCAGCTACGCCGGAGCGGCGCGCCGAACGGTTCGTCGCACGACCGCCGTCGCCGCAGGAGCGAGCGCGGCTGCTGTCGGAACCGCGGCCGTCGTGGGCACCGCCGCGGTCGCGACCGCCGCCGCGGTTCGCGTCGCCACGCTCCCGGCAGGCTGCGTCGCTGCGGGTGGGATCTATCGTTGCGGCGCCGTCTCCTATCGTGCGGTCTTCGACGGACCGAACGTGGTCTACGTCCAGATGTGACCGCGCCCTCTATCGGGGAGCGGGCTCGAGCACGACACGCGCCCCAGCGACGAGGACGCCGATCCTATCCGATGCCTGATCGATCTCGAGCGGATACGTGCGCCCGTCGTCCAGCCGCAGGTTGCCGCGCCGCCCGGAAGCTTCGATCTCGAGCTCGCCCTTCAAGGTGCGCGCCGGCGTTTGGATGACGATGACATTACCGTTTTTATGAATCGTGGCGAGGGCCGCTTCGCTCTCGATAAGCGCGCTGCGCGCTTCATCGAGGTCCGGCGGCATCGTGATCTCGCTCACGCGGAGTGACATCACCGTCCCGGCTGCAGACGCCTCGATGGGACGCTCGCGGCCGTCTTGGACGGGCTGTACGCTGCGGAAGCCGATCAAGAGGCCGAGCCCGATGATCGCGGCGGCGGCCAGCAGCCAGCGGGCGCGCAGCTGGCTGCGAAAGCGCGAGAGCCGCTTTCGCACCACGGGGGCCGGCAGGCGCTCTTCTTCGGCGATCCTCGCGAGGCAGTCCCCTTGGTGCTCGCGCACCATCCACTCCAGCATGCGCACCCGTTCGGCACTGCCCTCGGACGCTGCGAGGACCCTCCGCAAGAGGTCCCTTTCTTCGGCAGGGTCGACAATAACGCCTTCGACGGCGGCGAGGCGGTCGCCCTCTCCAGGAGTCGGGTCTTCGAGCCTCGTGCGCCGGCCCGCGCTGCGGTGGTAGTCGGCGACCTTGTGGCGGGCGATGCCCATCACCCAGCGGGAAATCTCGGACCGATCCGGCGGGATGCTGCCCGCCGCGAGCGCCTCGCAGAGGACCGACTGCACCAGATCCTCCACCTCCGAGCTCGGGACGCGCCGCCGGACCATCGCCACGAGCTCGTGGCGCAACCGTGGGGCTGCGAGGGCGCTCCGGAGGTCGGCTGCGGGCATCACGACGTTCATCGTTCGAGCCGACCCCGTGTGACATTCGGGGGGAGCTTTTTCTTCCCGAGCCGGCAGACGGTCATGCTCACGTCGTCGCTCAGCGAAAAGCCCGTCCCGCCTGGGCGCCATTGCTTCGCCCGAGAAGCGGGGTGACCCTCCGCCCATGCGCGAGACGGCCTGCGTGCTGATTCTTACCCTGCTGGGCTGTGCGGGCTCGGCTCCGCCGCCGGCGCCTCTTGTCGAGACCGCGACCGTCGAGCCGCCCCGTCCGATCACGATCGTCGATGCACCGCCCCCTGTGATCGTTGAACAGCCTCCGCCGCAGCCTGCAGAGAACCCCGCGCTGGCGCGCCTCACGGCCGAGTCGAATTCACTGCGACAAGACGCGAAGGACATCGCCAAGAACGAGCCGCCCGAGGTGCGGGCCCTGGCCGCCGAGAAGCTCGTCGTGATCGCCAAGCAGGTCGACGCGAGCGACGAGCGGAGCACGTTGGTCTACGACGCGATGGCCGAGATCGGCGGCGACGCGCTCGCGGACTTTTTGTTCGCCGAGGCCGAGCGCGAGGGCCTCTCGACCGCGCGCAGGCGCGCCGCGTTCGTCGCGTCCGAGAGCGCGCAGCCCGGTGACGACAGCCGCGCAGAGCGGCGCTCCAAGATCGCAGCAGACCTCATCGCGGTCGCGTCGAAGGAGCCGAAGAGCAAAGACGGCACCGCCGAAGCCGCAGCCGTCGCCACCCGGCTCACGCCGGGCTTTCGTCGTTGCTACGACAAGTCGCGCGCCGTCGAGCCCAACCTCGAGGCCACGTTCGTCCTCAACCTGAACGTGGACGCCCGGGGCGCCGTCACCCGATCCAAAGCCGAGGCGACGCCCGCCAAGGACCTCGCTCGCTGCGTCGAGGCCATCGGCAAGAACGTCCTCTTCGCCCCTCTCGCGAGCGGCGCGACATCGATCGGGATCCCGATAGCGTTCGGTCCGAAGGTCATTCGGACGCTTTGATGTTCGACACCCTCAGGCGTCGTACTTCGCCATCAGCTTCGACAGGCGGGGCACCGCTTCCTCGACGTTCTTCTTCGCCGAGCCGCGGAGCATGCCGTACGTCGATCGGACGATCGAGCTCTTGGCGGAGTCGATCTTGGAGTCGGTGACGCTGAGCAGGGCGTCGGCGACCTTGGCCTTGTTCTTCTCGAAGTAAGCGGTCGGCTGACCGTCCTTTTTTCCTTCGACCCAGAGCGGCTCCATCTTGGCTGCGAACTCGGGGAGGAGCTTGTTCACGACCTCGGTGATGAAGCCCGGCTTGATGCTCTTCACCGCGTCGTAGCCTTTTTTCACCGCAAAGCCCGAGAGGCCACTTTTGGCAGCGACCTCTTCGTCGACCAGCTTGACCGCGTCCGAAACGATCGACGCCTTCTTCGATTCGTCCTTCAGGGCTTCCGTGAGGCTCATGCGGGCCGTTTAGCACGCCCTCACGCGGGCTTGTCGAGGCCGCTTTGTGTGCGAAACCGTGGGGATGATGACTGTGGCATCGCGCCACGCCGCGCGTTTGTTGGGTTTTGCATGCGGCGCAACCGTGCTAGGCCGGGAGTGCACCACCCGACACACGAAAAAAGAGGAACACATGACCAGCAAGCCTCAGCTCCTCGTGCTCGCGTTGGCGTCCACGGCGCTCGCGTTCTTGGCGGGGGGCGTCGCCGGTTGCTCCGACGACCCGACCCCCAAGACGCAGGACGACGTCCGGACGACCGGCACATCGACCTCAAACAAGGGCGATGGGAAGGACACCAACAGCGCCGTCCAGATCGACGACAAAATCGTCAAGGCGTGTGGCGATCTGCCTACCGCCAAGTTCGGCTTCGACTCGTCCGAGGTGACGCCCGAGGCGTCGAACGCCCTCGACGCGCTCGCCCGCTGCTTCGTGTCTGGTCCGCTCAAAGGCAAGGGCATGAAGCTCGTCGGCCACGCCGACGCGCGGGGCGAGACCGAGTACAACCTCGCGCTCGGCCAGCGCCGCGCCGGCTCCGTCGCCGGCTTCCTTCAGAAGAAGGGGCTCGAAGATGGCCGGATGGAGACGAGCTCGAAGGGCGAGTTCGAAGCCACCGGCACCGACGACGACGGTTGGGCGCGTGACCGAAAGGTCGAAATCCTGTTGAAGGAGTGAGGGCTGCCTGACCTCATGCCGGCCCTCCTCCTTCAAGCCGTTCCGATCAACGCGGACAAGGCTGCCGACAAATCGGTCAGCCTGAATCCGATCGATCTCGTCCTCAAGGCATCCGGCCCGGTCTTCGTCGTCTTCTGGATGCTCGTCATCATGGCGGTGCTTGTCTGGGTCATCTCGATCCTCAAGCAACTGCAGCTCGCGCGCATGCGCTCGAGCCTCCATGCCTTCGAGAAGGACGTCTTCAACCTCGTCGACGCCAAGGACCTCTTCGAGGTCGCCCGCCGTCACACCGGCTCCCCCGGCGGGCGCGTCGTCCTCGCGCTTTCGAAGCGCGGCGGAAGCCACAAGGTCATGGAGTCGATCGCCAAGCGTGCCGTCGTCGACGAGCACCAGCGCGGCGGCCGGATGATGACCCTGCTCGCATCGATCGCGTCGAGCGCCCCGTTCATCGGTTTGTTCGGGACCGTGTGGGGCATCCTCGACGCGTTCCTCCGGATCGGTCGCGAGAAGAGCGCGTCGCTCCCGGTCGTCGCTCCGGCCATCGGTGAAGCGCTGATCGCGACCGCCGTCGGCCTCTTCGCCGCGATCCCGGCGCTCATCTTCTACAACCTCTTGAACCGCCGCCTCGACGACATCGTGTCCGAGCTCGAAGCTGCGACCGAGCAGTGGGTGAGCATCGTCGCCGACAGCGATCAGAGCCTCGGCATCCCCTCCGACAAAACCGTCGCGCAAGGTGGCCGCGGGCCGGTGGTCCGCTCGTCGCCCTCTGCGTACGGGAGCTGACAGATGGGCGGGAGCGTCGGGGGAAACAAACGACGCGGCGGAGGTTTCGCCGACATCAACGTGACGCCGCTCGTCGACGTCATGTTGGTGCTCCTGGTCGTCTTCATGATCACCGCGCCGCTCCTCGCGACTGGCCTCCGCATCGAGCTCCCCGACGTCAAGGCGACCGAGACGCCGCTCAAGGACACCAAGCTCGTCGTCTCGGTCACCAAGGACGAGCGCATCCTCTTCGGCAAAACCGCCGACGGTAAGGATCGAGACGTCACCGCAGACGTCGAAGAGGTGTTGATCCGCAGCGAGCGCGTGCAGGCCGAGAAAGAGCTCTACATCCGCGCCGACAAGGCGGCGCGGTATGGGGTCGTCGCTCGTGTCGTTGCTGCCGCGCGGCGCGCCGGCGTCGAGGGCCTAAACCTCCTCGTCCAACCCGAGCTCGAGGACGAGAAGCCGCCCGAGAAAAAGTAGAGCGAAGAAGTGGACCTATGACGATGGCGCTGCACCGCGACTACGAAGCCTGGGAGATCGGCGCAGCCATCGCCATCGCCATCGCGGTCCAGCTCGGCGCCGGTGTCATGTTCTACGTCGCGAGCTCGGGCGTCTCGTTCGCGCCCGACATCGACAAGGGCACCGAGAGGCCGGTCAAGGTTACGCCGGTCATCGATGAAGAGTTCATCCCGGCGAAGCTCGGCGGCGGAAAGAAGGCGACGCTCCCGGACATGTGGAACCGCGCGCCCGCGTCGGTGAAACAGAAGATCGCCGAGAGCCCGCCGCCGCCCGAGGTCGCTGCTCCATCGCCGGACGCGAAGGACGATGTCGAATCGATCCCCGATGCCAGCAAGCGCGTCGAGACGGTCGAGGATGCGAGCATCGACGAAAGGGACGCCAGCACCGAAGAGGGCGAGGACGCCGGCCACAAGGACAGCGACGAGGACGCGGGCCTCGCGACGAACGATCCCGACGGCGGCGCGGGCCCCGAAGGCCCCGGCGACCCGAACGGCAGTCCCGACGGCAGCCTCGACGACTTCCAGAAGAAGCAATACCAGGGGCGCTTGGTCGGTTTCTTCCAGCGCGGCTTCCGCGTCTCGGGGCTCGGTCTACCACCCGAAGACATCGCGAAGCTGGGTACCGGCGCCAGCTGCACGATCGCGGATCTCGTCGTCGTGGAGTGCTCCGCCGCCCCGACGGGCAACGCGACCTTCGATGCAGCTGTCGCAAGTGTGCTCGCGAGCAAGAAGGGCCAATCG
>JBGTSH010000197.1:0-19322 GCA_041940405.1 Polyangiaceae bacterium | reverse complement strand
TCAATGGCCTGCTGCGCATGCACCGAAGTTTGTGCGAACTGCTCAATCTGTGCCTGCTGGGCTTCGCTCCAGGGCAGGCCCAGCAGGTGCTCGCGGGCCCACAGCGACTGGGTCAGGCCGAACTGCTCGAAGCTGTTGCCATGCAGACGGCGCATGTCGTCCAGCACCCGCGCGGACGGCGTGGTCTGCGGCTGGGCCACGCGCTGCCGGGCCTGGGCCAGGGCATCGCTGTAGGCCGTGGTGGCGTGGGTGGCGTCCAGCGCCGCCGCCATGGGCGCGCACTCGTGCAGCACCTGGGCGGCCCAGTCGGCCAGGGCCACGCGGTCCTGCCCGCGCAACAGTTGCAGCCCGGGCTCGCGCCCGCGCTCGGCCGCCAGGTGCTGGTTGTGCTTGAGCTGGACGATCTCCTCGGGCGAATCGGGCGGGCTGTCGGTCAGCAGGCAGTGCAGCAAAAACACATCCAGCATGCGCATGGTGGAGGTGTTGATGCCCAGGGGATCGAACGGATCCAGATCCATCAGGCGCACTTCCACATACTCCACGCCGCGTTCGCGCAGCGCATGCAGGGGGCGCTCGCCGCTGCGCGTGGTGCGCTTGGGGCGGATGGTGCCGTAGAACTCGTTCTCGATCTGCAGCAGGCTGGTCCCCAATTGGTTGTATTCGCCGCCGAGGTTCATCACGCCCACGGCCTCGTAGTCCGGGTAGGGCCGCGTCAACGCGTCGTGCAGCGAATCGGCGTAGCCCTTGAGCCCGTTGTAGCTCACCGCCAGCGTGGCCTGGGCATCGCTCTGGTAGCCCAGGCGCCCCATGCGCAGCGACGTGGCATGCGGCAGGTACAGGGCCTTGCAGCCCTCGCCCAGCGGCTGCAGGCGGTGCTCGCGCCCCTCGACGAAGCAGGGGCTGAGCGCCGGCGAGGCACCAAACAGGTACAGCAGCACAAAGGCATGGCGGCGGAAATTGCGGATCAGCGCGAAATAGTCTTCGCTGCTAACGCCGGGCAGCGACCAGTTGTAGTGGATGCCCGAAATGGTCTGCATGCGGCGGCCATAGCGGTGGCCCAGGCCCATGCGGTACACGCTCTTGGAGCGCCCCGAGTGCGAGGAGCCATAGCGCCCCAGCGGAATGGTCTCGTCGGTGGGCAGGTGGCAGGGCATGCTGGAGGCCCAGATCATCTCCTCACCCACGGCGGCCATGCTGCGCAGCGTGTACTGGTGGATGTGCTGCAGCTCCTGCAGGCATTCATCCACCCCCAGGCGGGCGCCGGTGATTAGCTCCAGCTGCGACTCGCTGTAATCGGTGGTGATGTGCGGGTGGGTCAGGGCCGAGCCCAGCGCCGCCGGATGCGGCGCTCACCGAGAGGCTGCGCGCGTTGTGGCAGCGTCTCGAGGGGTGGTCCGCAGCGCACGCGGGCCGCTCGCTCAACTTGGCGCCGGGCGCTGCGCCGGATGCCATCGCCGCGGCGGAGCAGGCGATGGGCCTGACGTTTCCGCCCGACTTCCGTGCGTCACTCCTGCTGCATGAAGGGCAAACGACGTTCGGGGATGGTTCGTCGCCGAGCTTTCCATGGTTGCCCGGTTGCCCGCAGCTCGCTCCGCTGAGGCAGATCGTTTCGCAGCACAAGGAGATTCAAGGCCTGGCCGACGAGTATCCGCCGCCGGACGCGTTCGATGACGGTCGACGCCTGCGCGCCGGCACCTACCGCAAAGGCCGCATTCCGATCGCGGGAACGCCGTGGTGGGATGGTGACTCGACGTACATCGATCTCGATCCCGGCCCCGAAGGGACACCCGGACAGCTCATCACGATGGTCAGCGAGTGCGACTTCGTCGTGCTCGGTCGAAGCTTCGAGGATGCGCTCACGCGCTGGGTCGGCGCGCTCGAGAGCGGGGAGTGGACCTACGATCGCGACAAGCGCGCCGAGCACCGGCAGGGTGATGCACCCCACGCCGGTCACCCGTCGTTTCAGTTCGCGCAGGCCTCGTCGTAAAGCGGGCGCGCCTGGTGGCACCCCGACCAGGCGCTTTCGCTCATTCCGTCAGCCGGCGGATCGCCCTCCGCAGGTTCTCCCGTGCACGGGCCTCGAACAGCTCGCGCAGCGCGGTCGTTGCGAAGATGACAGGACGGTCAAGAAACCGCTGGAGCACCGCGGCGCGGCCGCGCCGATAGTCGTCGTCGGGGACCCAGTGGTACTCCCGTCGTATCGCCGCATCGAAGACGTCGAAGATCGGCGGTCGGGCGCCCAGGATCGAGAGGTCGATGTCGACCACCAGCTGCCCGTCCGGTGAGCTCGCCCCATGGTCGCTCGTCGCGCGAACGTGATCGGCGATGCGTGCGACGACGTCGGGTTGGACGTGCGCGGCCGACAGCGTCTCGATGGCGACAATCGCGCTCTTGTCCTCGTTGTCTTTCGCGTGCGTGTCGTAAATCGCGTCGTGGTACCAGAGCGCCGCTTCCACTTCGGCGGGGTGCTCCGCGCTCGCGAGGACCTTGTCGAGGAGAGCCAGGCAAGCGCCGATGTGGCTCGCGCTGTGATACGCGCGGTGCGGCTCGTCGTACGCTTCCCGCAATCGCGCCAGCGCTTCCTGCCAGGGACCGTTCGCGCCGAGGGCGTTCCACATCGCGGCGAAGCGCGTGCTCGGCAGGAGCGTTGCGAGCGCATCGACCGGTCGCGAGAACGGCCAAGCTTCGTTCCACTCCTCTTTGATCTGATGGGCGTCGCAGGGAGCCTCGTGCCCGCAGCTCCTGCATCGCATGCGATCGAATTCCCCGAATGATTCGACGTTCTCGGCGCGGAGCGAGCCGCACCGCGGGCATCGAACGACGATCGGTCGAGCGGACGCAGTCACGCGGTGAGGATACCCGGTGAGACCGGAGGGCGGGGGCGCGGGGGCGGGCGTGGGCGTGGGCGTGGGCGGGCGCCCGGGCGCGGACGCGATCGAACGGCCACCCATAGAAACGATGCCCCCCACTTCGATCGCGTCGGCGCTGCCTCTCGAGCCGCCACTGGGCGTGCCGCGGGTCTTCCGCACGGCTCCCGCTATCCCGGAACACTGGGAATGCCGTTTTCGATCGGGCTCGCGCCCCCGCCTGCGCGCACCCTCACGCCAGGGCTCGCGCCCGCGCACTCTCTCACGCCCCCGCTCAGGCCCGCGCGCGCTCTCACGCCAGCGCTCGCGCCCGCGCACTCTCTCACGAGCACGCCCTTGGGGGAAACAGGCGCGCGCAGCGCGGCGAGGCCGCGCGAGCACGCGCCATCGGGGGCACCTACCTCAGTTGCAGGTCAGCGAGCAGGCATCCGCCGCGGCGCTGGCGCAGACGCTGTCCCACGAGTTGTTGCAGCAGAAGGAGTCGGCGTCGCAGACGAGCTCGATGCACGCCTTCTTGTCGCCGTCCGAGCAGGTGGTCGAGCTGAGGGCCGGGCCGGTCTTGCAGAGATCGATCTCGCAGGTGCCCGCCTTGACCTTGGCGTCGGTGACGAAGGCAGCCGGCGGGAGGACCATGCCGGTGATGCCGGGGACCTTGGTCTTGATGCCGCACTTGTCGCCGTTCGACTCGGTGCAGCGCGTGAGCGGACCGTCGAGGTACGGCATGTAGAGGTCGTGGTAGCCGCGGAACTCTTCGCCGCTGTCGTTCGGCGCGAGGCTGGTGCCCCACGAGTTCTTGATGCGGATGAACTCGAGCGCGGCGTCCTTGGAGAGCGCTGCGTCGAGCGCCGCTTGATCGGTGACGAGCGTGCCGGCGGCGAGGGTGCCGAAGCCCGGGACGTCGTTGATCTGGTAGTCCTCCACCACGGTCATGTGCCCGCCCTGCCGGCCCGGCGTGGTGGGCGGCGCCATGAAGCGGTTCTCCGAGTCCATCGCGGCGAAGTCGACGAACCACACCATGATGACCGGCATGCCTTCGTGCATCGCCTTCTGCATCTTGATCTGGAAGTCGCGGCGCGAGCTCGCGCTGGTCGGGTACTTCTCCTCGTTCCAGGCGTACTTGCCCTTGCGCTGGAGGATGTTGAAGCTGGACGCCGGCGTGCCGATCGCGTCGGAGAGCGAAATGTTGGTGCCGACCTCGATGTCCTTCGGAAGGTGGAGGCCCGAGTCGACGGCCGGCGCGACGCCGGTGTTGACGAAGCTGCGCGAGACGTCCTCACCGAACGTGTCGTTGAGCATCGCGATCGTGCTCTCGGAGAGTCCCCATGCCTTGTCGAGCTCCTGGCGGACGAGCTTGCGGTTGCGACGAGCCGAGGCTTCCTTGAGCGGGCCGTTCTTGAGCGACTCGTTGATCGCGGCGAGCGCCGACGACTGGCGAGCCGAGCGCGCGGCGTCCTCTTCTTCGGGGATGAACTTGCCCTCGTCGACGACGCCGTAGCGGCGCATGATCTCCGCGGCGAGGCCGTACCAACCGCCGGTCGAGATCTGGCCCTTGTCGAGGAGCGCGATCTGCGACTGGCCGCCGGGGCCGCCGGCGATCTCCTCGTACCAGTGCCAGTACGAGATCCACGACTCGGAGAGGTTGAGCTCCGTTCCGGTGTGCGTGAGGTGCAGCGACTCCGCCCAACCGATCGTGGCGTACGCCCAGCAGTTGCCGATCGACTGGTTCTTGACCTTGCTGTTCTTGACGTCGGTGACGTTCTCTTCGTTCGACCCGATCCCGTCGCAGCCCGCGGTGAGCGGGAGCGTGGCGAGGGTGGCGATGGCAGCGAGGCGGGTGGCGTGCACGGCGAGGTTGCGGAAGCTCATGGGTTTCGCCCGCTTCAGCAGGTTCCGGGCCAAGGCGATGACCCCAGGATCCAGGGCAAAAGTGGTGGCATGTAGGTCTGACGGCGAGCTCTGGATCCTCGAGGATCCGGTGGCGTGATCCAACGCGGCCCTGATACGCCCGGGCCGAGACGAGGAAATCTCCATGGGAAACGAGCCGAAGCGCAAGGCGCGCAAGCTCCTCACCGTCGCCGACTTCGAGCGTGTCGCCAGGCAGCGGCTGACCAAGGCTGCTTACGATTATTTCCGGTCGGGCTCCGAGAAGGAGCTCGCGCTCGATCGGAACGAGAGCGCCTTCGACGACTACGTCGTTTGGTACAAGGTGCTCGTCGACGTCGCCGAGCGCGATCGGACCACGACGGTGCTCGGCACTCCGGTGTCGATGCCGATCTTGATCGCCCCCACGGCGTATCATCGCATGGCCCACCCCGAAGGCGAGCTCGCGACCGCCCGCGGCGCCGCGGCCGCGGGCACCGTCTACGTCGTCTCGACGCTGGCGACGACGGTCCTCGAAGAGGTCGCGCAGGCGAGCCAGGGACCAAAGTGGTTCCAGCTCTACATCCACAAGGATCGCGAGATGACCCGCGCGCTCGTCGAGCGTGCCGAGGCTGCTGGATATGACGCGCTTGTCATTACGGTCGACACGCCGCTCCTCGGGCGCCGGCTGCGCGACGAGCGCAACGGCTTCGCGCTCCCGTCGGGGATGGTGATGGCGAACCTCGCCGACCTGGCCGGGCCGACCGACGGGTCGATGCTCGCGAGGTACGTCGCCGAGCGACACTGCTCGAGCTTCACCTGGAACGACCTCGCGTGGCTTCGGTCGCTCTCGCACCTGCCGATCCTTCTGAAGGGGATCGTGCGCGCCGACGATGCAGCCCGCGCGGTCAGCGAAGGGATCGCCGGCATCATGGTCTCGAACCACGGCGGCCGGCAGCTCGACTCGTCGCCGGCGACGCTAGCGGCGCTCCCCGGTGTCGTCGACGCCGTCGCGGGCCGCGCCGAGGTGTTCCTCGACGGCGGCGTCCGCACCGGCGCCGACATCTTCAAGGCGATCGCGCTCGGCGCACGCGCCGTGCTCGTCGGGCGGCCGATCCTCTGGGGCCTCGCCGCCGGTGGCGAGGACGGGGTGCTCGCCGTGCTCCACCTCCTCGCCGACGACCTCTCGCGCACGATGGCGCTCGCGGGGACGCGAACGCTCGCCGACATCGAGCGGTCGATGGTCTCGCGCGCGTAGTCGCTACGACGCGAAACCGCCCGCGCGAAGCGCCTACTGGAAACGCTCGTCGAGCTTGGTGAGCTGGCTGGTGAAGCCTTCTTTCTGCATCTTGCTGAACTCGGGCGAGTGCATCCCGTCGAGCGTGACCACCATGCGAACCTTGTCGCCGGTGACGATGAAGTCGACCGCGATGTCGCTCTCGTATGCGGCGACGCCGGGTAGAAAGTCGATCACGTTCCGAATCACCAAGCGCCGGCGCGGCTCGAGCTCGGTGAAGCGGGCGCCGACCTTGTGCGAGGGCCCGCCCATCTTTTTCATCTCGGCGATCATCTCGGGCGTGGCGGCGACCATGTCGTAGCGAAGGGCGCCACCTACGCGAGCGTCGAGCTCGTGAACGTCGGCGCGAAAGCCCACGGGGCCCCACCACGACTCGAAGCCTTCTTTCGTGGTCCAAAGATCCCAGACGTCTTGGATCGAGGCGCGGTACGTTCGCTCGATCACGACCTTCTCTTTGGCTTGCGTCACGCTTTCGGTGTTCATTTCTTCTTCTCCTTCTCGGTCTTCTTCTTCAGCGCTGCTTCGAAACGATCGAGCCGCGCCTCCCAGAGCTTTCGGTACGGAGCGAGCCAGTCGCCGAGCTCCTGGAACGGCTCCGCCTTGAGGGCGTAGAGCCGCCGCTGGCCGTCCGGGCGCATCGTCACGAAGCCCGCCTCTTGGAGGATGCGCAGGTGACGCGAGACGCCCGACTGGTGGATGCCGACCTTGTCGACCACGTCACCGACGGGCTGCTCGCCGTGAAGAAGCGCCTCGACGATCTGACGGCGCGTCGGATCGGCGAGCGTCTGGAAGACGTCTAGCTGCATGAGTATGTATATACATAGTGATGCATATTTCGGCAAGCAGAAAACGGCGCGCACGGCCCTTGGGCTCGCGCGCGCCGTCTCAGCGGCCGCGATGCTCGCTCAGAACGCCGTTTTGAACGTCATACCCTGGCCGGTGAACGTCAGCTCGGGCACGCCTGCCTGCAACGGCGGCTCGGCGCTGCCGACTGCGTAGGGCGACGAGGTCTCACCGCGGTAGCGATACCCGGGGTTGAGCACCCAGACCTTGCGCTTCGATGCGGCGCCACCGATCGTGAGGCCGAGGCCGAGGTTCTGGGCGATGCCCAGGACCGCATAGCCGGCGCGCCAGCCATCCTCGAAGTCGCTGTCCGCGGCGATCACGAACGGACCGACCAGCGGGACGAACCCCCACCCCCAGTTTCTGGTCTCGCAGTAGTAGATGTCGAAGGCGTAACAATTGCCGCTGTCCATCGCGAGTCCGAGGGCCGAGCTGACGGCCGAGACCGCATACCCGGAGCTGAGGAGCACCACGCCGGGGATCCAGATGTTCTTCCGGCTCTTGTATTCGACGTGGTAGCCGGGCGGCGTCGGCTCGCCTTCGCGAGCGACGATGACCTTCTTCGGCTTGCCCCGGCGGCCGCGCGTCCATGCCGGCGGCTCGGCGCCCTCTTCGGCCTCGTCGACGATGACGACCTTGGTCTTCTTCTTCTTCTTCGGCTTCTTCTTCTTCTTCGGCGGCGGCGGCGGTGCCGGGGCTTCCTCTTCCTCGGTCTCCTCGATCCACCCCTCTTCTTCTTCGTCGTCGGCCGGTTGCTGGGCGAACGCCGTCGAAGAGATCCCCATCACGACCGCGAAGGCCGCATATCGAGCCAGGCGCATGAAGGGAGGATACCCAGCTTGGACGTAGCCGTGCGAAAGGAGCAGCTTCTCGCGGGCGCGGAGATCCTGCTCTAGCCTGCTAAGACAACAGCAGAAGGTTCTCGCATGGATTCTCGAGCCGATGTCGTCGTTCGCGTCATGACGAACGATCATGCGTTCCGTGTGGTCGCGGCGGCCACCACGGCGGCGACCCGGGAGGTCGCAGCGAAGCAGCGGGTCGAGGGAGAGGCGGCCAAGGCGCTGGTCGGGCTCGCGACGGGAGCGATCCTTCTGCGCGAAACGATGGCACCGAACCTTCGGGTTCAAGGGCTCCTTCGCGGTGCAGGCGGCAAGGGCACGCTCGTGGGCGACGCGTTCCCCGACGGCACGGTCCGCGGTCTCGCCCAGCTGAAGGGGGACCGAAGTCAGTTCTCTCTCGGACAGGGCTCGCTCATGCAGATGATGCGCACGCTGGTGAGCGGCACGATCCAGCAAGGGATCGTCGACGTCGGCACCGCCGGCGGGATCGGCGAGGCGATGACCGCCTACTTCCACGAGTCCGAGCAGCTCGTGTGCCTCGCCCGGGTCGGATCCCGCTGGAGCGACGCGGGCGAGCTTTGCGCCGCGGGCGGCTTCGTGGTTCAGCTCCTGCCGGAAGCCGAGCGCCCGGCGCACATGATCATGACGCAGCGGCTCGAGGACTTTCCGCCGATCGAGACATGGCTCGAGAGGGACGACTTTTCAGCCGACCTCCTCATCCAGGAAATCTGTCACGGCATGCCTTTCACGGAGCTCGCCCGAAACGAGATTCGGTTCGGGTGCCGCTGCGACGAAGCTGTCGTGCTCGGCAGCCTCTCGACGCTCGGTCGCTCCGATCTAGAAGAGCTGATCGCCGACGAGAGCGGGCTCGAGATCGACTGCGACTACTGCGGCCGGAGCTTTCACATCGCCGTCGAGCGACTTCGCGCGCTGCTCGAGCAGAGCTAGGCGCCGCCGCCGGGGGCGGGGGTGGGCGCGGGCGCGGGCGTGCGCCCGGGTGCGGGCGCGGGCGTGGGCGTGGGCGCGGGCGTGGGCGTGGGCGCGGGCGTGGGCGCGAGAGGGCGTTTCAGTGAGCCCAGGTGTTTCAGTGAGAAGGAGATGACGCGGCATGCGCGTTTCAACGAGATGCCTCGTTTCATTGAAACGCCGTTGAGAGCGCGCACGGCAGCGCAGGGACACTCAGCGTTGACGGACCAGCCATCGAAGGCGAACGTCTCCGTGCGGGACATTGAGCTTCGAACAGACGGCCATCAGCGACGAAGGGCCTCGTCGGGGACGCTCAGGTTCGAACCGCCGCCATCGCCACCCAACGTTCCCGCGCCCGTGGTCACAATCCGCTGCCTGCTAGCGCCGGGGGAAGGGCGTTTCACTGAACCCAGGTGCTTCAGTGAAACGAAGATGACGGGGCGATCCGCGTCTCAACGAAACTCCCCGTTTCATTGAAAGGTAGTCGGGGTGCTACGCGCCGGGGTTCAGCGCTCACGCCCGCGCCGGGGGTCAGCGGCCAAGCCAGCGCTCACGCCCGCGCCGGGGGTCAGCGTGGACGCCCGCGCCCACGCCCGCGCCCGCTCTCGCGCTCACGCCCGCGCCCGCTCTCGCCCCCACGCCCGCGCGCCCGCTCAGAGGATCTTCTGCAGCGTCTCCGCGACGCGCGGCTCGGCTCCGCACTTTGCCGCGTGCTCTACGATCCGGTCGACGGCGTTGCCGATCCGCTTCTTGAACTTCGCCGTCCTGGCGCGGCCCTCGGCGTTCTTGTCGCTCTCGGCGAGCGCGTCGAGATCGTCGGACCGCTCGTCGACGAGGGCGTCGAGCTTGTCGGCGAGCTTGCCGCAGTCGCCGTCGCCGTGCTTTTCGAAGACGTCGGCCATCGCTTCGACGAGCTCGACCGCCCTCTCTTCTCGAGCCTTGCACGCCGGGAGCGTGAGGACGGCGAGCGAGAGGAGGACGCGGCGAAGGTGCATGCGCGACAACCCCTGATACCTACCCGAACCGACGCTTTCGAAAAAGCCCGAGTGTTTCATCGAGGTCGGTCGCCCAAGCGCGACGCGTCGCCGGCGGGCCATCCTTGGCGCCGGCGAGCGCGGCACGAAGGCTCTCGGCCGCGTCACGGATGGCCGCGGCGGTCGGCTGGAGCTCCGGCAGCGCAGGATGCCCGGCGAGCACCTCTTCGAGGCGCTGCTCGAGTGACGCCAGGTCGGCGGTCCGCATCAAGAGCCGTTCGGCGGCCTGGCGATCCCCGGCGCGCGCCGCCCGGGCGAGGTCCGAGAGGGTCCAGTCGGACGCGTGCGGCGCACAGAGGGGATGTCCGCGAACGCGATCCAAGAGCGCGCGCACCGAGGCCGACGCGTCGCCGAACACTGCCTCGATCCCGCGCGCCCAGCTCGCGATCGGATCGAACTCGCGCGGAGCACGAACGAGCTCGCTGAACGATCGCGTGGCGACGCGCGTCAGCTCGGCTTCGCGAGCGCCATTGAGGAGCACGCCGGCCGATGCCACGAGCGCGTCCTCTCCGAGGTTGGTGATCGGGCCGGTCGAGAGACGCTCGACGCGCCTGCTCTTCCCGAGCGCCGAGGTGACGAGGGGCAACCAGTCGTTCGCGATCGCGTTGTTCCAGACGAACAGGCGAAGACCGGTGGCTCGCTCGACCGCCGCGAGGTCGGAGCCCGCGATCCACGGCGAGAACACCTGGGGTCCGGTCCACGCGACGGGAACCTCGCGGCCGACCTGCGAAGCGATCCCACGAAGGTACGAGAGCGCGCCGGGCGCGAGCTCGCCTGCGCGGCGGTGATAGACGGCGGGCACGAGGAGCACGCCGGCGCGCTCGGTGCGATCCAGACGGCCGAGGACGGCGAGGGCCGCTTCGGCGTGGGCGCGTCCCAGCGAGGTCGAAGCAGCGCCGGGGAAGAGCGTCGGCCACGTGTCGTCGAACAAGAGCGCGAACCGCGAGGCCCCCTCGGACTTCGCGGTGTCGACGCGCTCGAGGAGCGCGGCGAGCGCGGACGGATCGAGCCGATGCTCGGACGAGACGCCGCGCACGCGACGCGCGATGCCGACCGGCGAGACGCCGTAGACGAAATCGACGGACGCCTCACCGGCTGCGCGCGAGAGCGCCCCGATGTCGCGACGCGCCTCGGGCGACAACGCTCCGCGCCACGCCTTGCGGTGCGAAGGATCGTCTTTGGGCGCCCAGAGATAGGTCGTGAGCCCCGAGCCGCCGAGGTCGCGGATGATGCGGATCTTCTGCTCGAGCTTCCATGGAGTGCCATAGAAGCCTTCGACGAGGCCGTGGCCGGCGCTCGCTCCTTCGGCGGTCACTCCGAGAAGATACGATCGATCGAGCGCTCGACCTCACGCACGCTCTTCACGCGGGCTCCGATGGAAGCGAAAAGGAGCGATCTGCCCCGCACGTCGACGACGTGGGCATAGAGATCGCAGGACGCGCCCGCATCGGAGTACGCGGCGGCGAGCGGCGCGCCTGCTTGGTAGGAGCCACCCTCGCGAACGCTGGAAGCCACGACCTCGCCCCGGTCCATCAGAAAGAGCGCTTCGGCAGAGCACCGCTCGAGCTCGGCGTCGAGGTAGTGCTCGGCGGCGAGCAGCGGAGAGAGCGCGCGGCGCTTCCTTCTGTCAGAGGCCATGCGCCGAGGTTGGCAGAGCACCTCGCGCATGGCCAAGAAACGACGGACTCCCCCCCCTCGCCGAAGGTGAGGGGGGCCGGGGGGGAGAATCCACAGGCACGAACGTCTCCAAGCACTCCCACCTCCCCCGCTCGGCACGCCGTCAGGACTTGTTCGCCTTCAAGTACGCGACGATGTCGGCGATGGCCTTGTCGTCGAGCTTGTCGTCGAAGCCGGGCATCGGCGTCTTGCCCTTCTTGATGAGCTCGAACGCCTCGGCGATCTCTTTGTCCGCGGCGAAGTCGACCTTGAAGAGGTTCGGAAACTTCTTCGGCGGCTTCTCGGGCGTGCCGTGGCATCCGGCGCAGTGGTTCTCGTCGTAGAGCTTCGCGCCGCGCGCGGTGTCACCGGCCGCCACCATCTGGGTCTGCGTCTGCGCGCCGGGGGTGGTGCCCCCGGCGCCCGTCGATCCGCCGGCGCCGCCGGTTCCGCTCGTGCCGCCGCCGGTCGTCGAGGAGGTCTCGCCCGTGGAGGGCTCGGTCGATCCGGTGGTCGACGTCGTGGAGGGGCCGCTCGAGCCGTCGTCGCCGGAGGGGCCGTCGGGCTTGGCCTGCGAGCCGGAGCAAGCAACCGTCGTAGACAAGAGGATCGGAAAGAGGATTCGGGTCATGATTCGACCGCGAAACCTAGCACGAAATGCAGCTCTTCAGTCGAGCGAGGCCAGGTCCTGGGACTCTGTGCCGAGCGTCACGACGCCGAGCCGGTCGCGGTCGACGACCTCTCGCGCGAGCTCGACGATCCGCGCGTGGTGCGTGAAGAGGAGGACCTGCACCGTCGGGGCGATGTCGGCGAGCGCCGCGAGCGCGGCACGCGAACGCGGATCGTCGAAGTGCACGAGGATGTCGTCGAGCACGAGCGGCATCGCCTCGGCCCGCGACGCGTGACGCTCGATCGTGGCGAGACGCAGGGCGAGGTAGAGCTGATCGCGCGTGCCGTCGGAGAGCGCCTCGACGTCGACCTCTTCTTTGCCGCGCATGCAGACGAGCTCGGGCCTGTCGGACTCACCGAGGACGACCTTCAGCCCTTGAAAGCTGTTCTCGGTCAGGCGCTGGAAGAGCTCTGCCGCGCGTGAAAGCACCGGCCCTTGGTGCTCCTTGCTGTAGGACTCGATCTCGCGGTCGAGCACCGTCGCCGCGATCCGCAAGCGGACGTACCTGTCGAAGAGCGGCCGAGCGCGCGCGAGGTGTTGCTCCGCGAGCGCCGCGTGATCCGCGGCATGCGACTCCTCGAACCGCGCGAGCCCGAGGCTGGCGATATCGTGGCTCGCCGCGTCCTTGAGGCGCTCGGCCTCGTTGCGCTCTTCGACGATCGCGTCCAGCCGCTCGAGCGCTTGATCGACGTCGAGGCCGGCGAGCTCGGCCTCGAGCTCGTCGATCGAGGCGCCGTCGCCAAGCGCGAGGATCGTCTCTTCGTGGCCGCGGATCGCTGCGTCGATCTCCCGTGCGCGGGAGCTTCGCGTCTCCGCTTCGGCGAGCTGGGCGACCTCGACGCCGGCGCGCGCTGCGAGCGCAGCGAGCGTCGACTCGGCCGCGGCGATGCGCTCGCTCGTCTCGTGCGCGCGCTCGAGCTGCTCGGCGAGCTGCCGCTCGAGGGCGCGACGCGCCTCGGACGAACGGCGCGAGGCCTCGAGGGCGCCGAGGAGCGCCTCGGCCCGCGCGACGACGTCGGTCCCTGCAACCGAGACCTTGGCGGCGGCGCTCGCGCGCTCGGTGAGTCGCTCGAGGTTTTGTGACGCGCGAGCCGCGGCCTCGAGCTCGACGCGGATCTCGGCGCGTCGCTGCGCTCGCTGCCGGCCGCGCGTCACCTCGGCGAGCCGCGACGAGACCTGGTCGAGCGACGCCGATGCCTCGAGACCGAGCGGACCGAGGAGCGAAGCACAGCGAGAGCGTGCCGCCTCGAGGAGCCGCTCGGATTCGGCGAGCTCGGCGCTGAGGCGCACCTCTTCCGAGCGAGCGTCGCGGATCTGTTGCTCGAGCACTGTCCGCTCTCGCGCGGCGGCTTGCCTCGCCTCGAGGTCGGTGCGCGCGCGACCGAGCTCGGCCTCGAGCGTCGCATCGGGGATGCGGCCGCGCAGCGCGGCGAGGGTCGTCGTGGCGGCCGTCTCCTCGATCGCGAACGATCGCGCCTGAGCCTGCGCCTCTTCGGCCGCCGCGAGCTCGGCGACATAGGCTCGCCATGCGGCGAGCCACGCCGGCGCAGCGCCGAGGGTGACCGCCGGCTCGACGCCCGCCCGCGCGAACGCCGCGCGCGAAGCTTCGTGCACCGCGTCGAGGTTGCGTCGAGCGTCGGCGCGCGCCGTCTCGAGCGTCGCGGTGCGCGCCTCGATCTGCTCGACCTCGGACATGATCGCGGCCAGCTTGCTCGCGCGCTCGACCTCACGGCGCAATCGATCCGCGACCTCGTCCGCCGAGCGTACGCCGTCGATCGCTTCGTCGAGGCGGTCTCGATCTCCGGCGCGCACCGCGGAGAGCGCGTCGTCGCGGTCGGCTCGTGCCTTCTGTAGCTGCGCTTCGGTCGGCACGTCGCCCGTCGAGAGCAAGACGCTCCGATCGCGGTCGAGCACCGCTCGCCGCGCCGTGAGCACGTCGTGCTCGCGCTCGCAGGATGCCAGCGCCGATTCGAGGCGCTCGACTTCTCGCGTCCACCTTACGACGTCTGCCTCCGTCGGCAGCGGCGTCTCGGACGAGGCGTCCGCGGGCAGGCCGGGGAGGGAAGCGCGCAATCGGACGAGCTCCGCGCGATGCTTGCCGGCGCGACGGTGCGCCTCCATGGCGGCGGGCCCGCGAGCCGCGACGCGCGCGGCGGACTCGATCGCGCGCTCCAGCTCCGCGACCGATACGTCATCGTGGGCGACGTCCGCGGGTCGTGTCCATTGCGAGAGACGCGCTCGGACCGCGGCGAGCTTCCCCGAGAGCGCGGCGACGTCGGCCTCCAGCTTGTCACGCTCGCGCACTGCCGCGGTCGTCGCGCGCTCGTCGACCGATCCAAGGACGTCGGCGGGCGCGTCTCGCATCTCGAGATCGAGACGCGCCGCCTCCGCCACGAGCGCCTCGGATTGACGGAGCTCGCGCCGCACCTCACCCAGCGTCGACGCGAGCTCCCGGACCTGGGCCTCATCCACCTCGTGCGGCTCTGCGCCGTTGGCGACGATCGCCGCACGGATCTCGGCCGCGCGCGACGTCGCCTGGACGAGGAGGCTGTTCGCTTCGGCGCGGGCCGCGATCGCTGCCTCTCGTTCGGCGCGCGCCCCCTCGGACAAGAGGACCACGTCACCCAGCGCTGCCCGCTCCTCCCGCGCGGCGCGGCGCAGCTTCAAGCGCGGCACGAGCTGGCGCGCGCGCTGGAGCCGTCGCTCCTCGAGGGCGAGCTCCTTGAGCCGCTCGTCCGCTTCGTCTCGCCGGCGTCGCGCCGCGACGATCCCCTGCTCCTGATCGCGCACGACGTCGAGGCGCGTCGCGTCTCTGCGCTCGTCGACGCGCGCGCTCGAATAGGCCCGAAGCGCTTCGGCAAGAGGCCGCTTTCGCGCCGTCGGCGACCAGAGAGCGTCCGCCTCGTCGCGGAGCGCCCGAGAGAGCTTCGCGACGCCGGCACCGGCGAGCCCCGCCTCGAAGAGGCTCTCGCCGAGACCGCCGCGTGCGTCGAGGAGCGCGCGCGCCCCTTCGCGCAGTCGAACGTGATCGAGACCGTAGAGCGCGCGAAAGAGCGAGCGGTCGACGCCGTGGAGCATCGCGCGGAGCTCGTCTTCGTCGACGGGCTCGTCGTCGGGGCCGCGGAGCGAGCCCTTCTGCTTTTTCCGGCGCACGATCGAAAGGATCTTTCCGCCCTGTCCCTCGAGCCGCCCGCCGACGCGGAGCTTGTCGGTCGGATGCTGGTGCGCGTCCTTCGTGTTGTGCTCGAACCCGAAGAGCAAGGTCTCGACAGCGCGCAAGCAGGTGCTCTTGCCTGCCTCGTTGGGGCCGTACACGACGTGGAGCGCGCCTGCTTTGCGAGAGAAGTCCAGGGATCGGTCGGCGAACCCGCCGAACGCCAGGAGATCGAGCTCGAGGATCCTCACGGCTCCTCGGAGAGCGCGATGCGCCCGAGGAGCAAGTCCCGAACGTCGCCGAGCACCTCACGCATCGCGTTCGGATCGTCGAAGAACGCCGCCGCCGGATCGCGGCGGAGCTCTTCGGGGAGCTTGTCGGCGAGATCGGAGAGCTCGCCCGAGAGCGCCAGCAGTGCAGCGTCATCCGCGCCGAGATCGCGCATCCGCTTGAGCAGGTGCACCACCGGATCCGACGACTCCGAGGCCGATGAGAGCGCCGCGTCGATATCGATGGCCGGACGCGTCCTGACGCGCACCGAGCCGATCCAGATCTGATCGCTCGCCGCCTCCATCGCCGCGACACGGACGCCGGCAGCAACGTCCCCTTCGTGCTCGGCCAAGAGGGCTCGCACGCCAGTGCGCCCCGAGAGCGTCACGCGCGCGGCGACCGTCCTGTCGCCCGCGTCGCCCACGATCTTCGCGATCTCGTCGCGTGCGCGCTCGAGGACATCGTCGACGGCGTCGGCTTCGGTGACGCGAACGTCGATGTCCGCCCAGCGCACGACGTCGAGCACCCGATGCTCGACGTCGCGGATCTTGCCGGAGACCGCGGTGACGAACGTCGCGCCCTTGGGCCCGGTCTCGCGAACATGACGGCCCTGCAAGTTGCCTGGGTACACGACGTACGGCGCGCGCGAGACGATCTCACGCCGGTGCACGTGGCCGAGCGCCCAGTAGTCGTAGCCCTTGTCGGCGAGCACACCCATGCTGGTCGGCGCGTAGAGCTCGTGCCCCTCGCGGCCCCAGAGCGCCGTGTGGAGGAGCCCGATGTTGAACGCGCCGGGCGCCGGCGGCGGATAGCGCTTCGCCAGGTCGTCGGTGAGGTCGCGCCGCGCGAAGCCCTGACCGTGGACCGCGACGCCCAGCTGCTCCATCTCGAAGGACTCGGGCGATGCCGTGGAGAGATCGCGGACGTTCTCCGGAAGCTTCAGCTTTCTCGCGATCTCGCTCTCGGCGTCGTGGTTGCCGCGGACGAGGACCACCGAGATGCCGCCGCTCTGCAGCCGGACCATCTGCTTTACGAAGAAGAAGCCGGTCGCGTAGTCCTTCCACGCGCCGTCGTAGATATCGCCGGCCAGGAGCACCAGATCGGCGCGCTCCTCGAGCGCGGTGGTGACGAGCGCCTCGAACGCCTTGCGGGTCGCGCCGCGCAGGACGTCCACCGGACAACCCTCGTACTTCTCCAGCCCCACGAGCGGGCTGTCGAGGTGGATGTCGGCCGCGTGAACGATCAGCAAGACGAGACCTCTTTCGGAGGATTCTCCGGGGGCCGGTAGGCTACCATCTGCCGCGGTGTCATCGAGCGTCAGCGCGTCCGGCGACGACGATCTCGAGTTCCTCCTCGGCGCGGAGCTCGCGTCGGATACCGCCCCCGATACGGTCTATCGCATCCTCTCGCGCGTCGGCGAGGGCGCGATGGGCGTGGCGTTCTTTGCGATGCGTGTCGCACCGGAGGGCGAGTGCGGCGTCGTCGTGAAGATCCTGAAGCCCTGGTTCGTGCAGCAATGGGGCAAGACGGCCGAGCTCATCGTCACCAAAGAGGCGGTCGCCCTCGGGCGTCTCAACGAGCGCGTCCCGCCCACGCCGTTCGTCGTCCGGCTCATCGACGCGGGCTCGTACCCGATCACTTCGCGCGGGATCACGGTCCGCGTGCCCTGGCTCGTCGTCGAGTACGTGCACGGCGGCGTCGAGGGCACGACCCTGAGCCAGCGCGTCCTTCATTCGGTTCGGTCGACGGGCCACGCCTTCGACGGGCAGCGCGCCGCCAACCTGGTCGACGCGCTCGGCCACGGCCTCTCGGCGGTTCACGAGGTCGGCGTCGTCCACCGCGACATCAAGCCCGACAACGTCCTCTGCTGCGGCTTCGGTGAGGACGAGATCTTCAAGATCGCCGACTTCGGCGTCGCGCGCCCGACAGGCATGGCCGCCACCTTCGGCGGCTTCATCGTCGGCACGCTCGGCTACGCCGCGCCGGAGCTCGCGACGATGGATGCCAAGGCCGTCGGAGCTTGGAGCGACGTCTTCAGCATGGCGTCGGTCATCTACTTCGTGCTCACCGGCGCCGACTACTTCGACGTCAAGACGCCGAGCGACGCGCTCGTCACCGCGCTCGGCAACAAACGTCGCAGCATCCGCGAGTCGCCGTGGCTGTCGCCGGAGCTCCGGTCGAACGCCGAGGCGTGCCGCGCGATCGACTTCGCGCTCGCCGTCGGCACCGCAGGCAAGACCGAGATACGGCCGACGCGCGCCGACGCGCTCGCGATGATGATCGCGCCGTGGCTCCGCTCCGAGCCGCAGCGGTTCTCGCTCGTCGCCAAGCGCCGGCTGCAGCTCGAGGAGTCCGAGGACACGACGCAGCTCGTCGCCTGGACGTGGACCCCGCTCCGTCATCCGGGCACCTTCTCGAAGGTCATCCGCGCGGTCTCGTGGGACGGCGACGGCCGCTGCATGGCCGCGACGAACGAGGGCCTCGCGTTCTGGAACGGCTCCCAATGGAGCGAGGTCTCGCACCAGGGCCTCAAGGACCCGACGGCGATCCGCTTCGTGAAGCGCGTCGCGCCGGGCCGCTGGCTCGTCGGCGGCGATGAGGCGACCTTCGCCCTGTATTCGTCCGAGGGGCCGCGCGACGTCCGCCAGTTCTCGACCACCGGGATGCGGTACGAGCTCTTCTCCGGGAGCTTCGACGATCTCGCGGTGCTCGTCGGCGTGGAGCATGGCGGAGATCCGCAGCTCTGCTGTCTGGTGAGCAAGCGATGGCTGAAGCCGTTGCCATTGCCGGATGTCGCGGCGGTGACGTCGCTTTCGAGAATCGCCGACGCGAAGTGGCTGGTGATCGGGCGGGCGAAGAGCGGCGGGGGATACGCTGCGATTTATCGGCCGCTCGAGTGGAGCATCGAGCAGATCGAGACGCCGCTGGTTCGTGCGTTCCTTGCGTCGGATGCGGAGCCGAGCGCGCAGGTGGGATTGGCGGTCGGCGCGAGCGGCGCGGTGGTGTGGACGTACCCGGCGGGCGTTCGGCACGAGGTGGTGCCGGGGAAGCCTGATTTGTCGGCTGCGTCGGTAGAGGCGTCGGGGAGAGGGTGGTGCGCGAGCGCGGGGAGGATCTGGATGCACCATCGGACGGCGCACGCGACGGGGAGGGTGGAGCCGCCGCTGGGGCGGTGGGATTTGATGTGGCAAGAGGATGGGTGGCAGGCGCCGATTGTGGCGTTGTTCACGGAGCCGGGGCTTGTGCTGGCGATGACGGCGGACGGGGGGATTATGGAGGGGCGGCATACGGCGACGCGGATGCCGAGCAACCGGCCGACGGACAGCATGCTGAGGAAGACGCCGGCTATCGGGAGATAGGGCGCGGGAGCGGGCGCGGGCGCGCGCGAGAGCGGGCGCGGGCGAGAGCGTCACGCCTCGCGTTCGAACAACGCCAACCCGACGATCTCGTCCACGGTGACGATCAAGGTCGCAGCGGCTTCTGTGGCCAGCAGCACCGGGATCCATGTCGTGACGAGCTCCGCGACGTCGAGCAGCTCAGCCGTCGCTTGTTGCTCGTCGCTGCGATCCAGCAGCCAGAAAAGCAAGACGGCGAGGTGGCCCAGATAGAGCAGCCGTCCCAGCGCCTTGGCGGTCGCTTCGTCGGGCGGGTTGCTCGAGCCCTCGACGACGCGGGCGAACACCTCTTGTACGCGCCGGCGTGAGAACGCTGTCGGCGCAGCGAAGAGCCCCTCGGTCCCGGCGCTCACGAGGACGCCCGAGAGCGCAGCGAGCGCCTCGCGCTTCGGCCGCAGCACCGCCAGGCTGGCTCGGACCGCGTGGAGAAAGCGTTGTGGCCAGGTGCCGGCTGGCAACTCCGCAGCGCCT
>JBGTSH010000196.1:0-19473 GCA_041940405.1 Polyangiaceae bacterium | reverse complement strand
CACGCTTGGCGGGACGGTGACCGGAGAGCACGGTGTGGGCGTGGAGAAGCTGAACTCAATGTGCGTTCAGTTCTCAGGCGCAGAGCGAGAACAAATGTTTGCGCTGAAACGTGCATTCGATCCGCAATCGCTCTTGAATCCTGGGAAGGTAATTCCGACGCTGCATCGATGTGCCGAATATGGTCGCATGACTGTTCGGCGTGGGATGCTGCCGCATCCAGAAATCCCGAGGTTCTAGAATGACGACGATCCCCACGGAAGTGTCACATCTGATTGAGACAGTCCTGCATGCAAGAAAAACGAAGACCTCTCTCAACATCGTTGGCGGCGGTACGAAATGCTTCTACGGTGAAGAGCCGTTCCGCGCGGGCGTGCGTCGATACTTGGAGAAGCATCGCTTCGGCAACGCCGACGTCGATGACTTCTTGGGCGCGGTCTTCGAGAACAAGCCGGAGCTCGTCGCCTCGTTCCGGGGTTTCCTCGACCGGCCGGGCGTGCCCTCGCTCGAGGTCACCATGCGGTGCGACAAAGGCAAGAAGGGCCTCACCACGGTGGACGCCCCCAGGTACGTTCCGCTGGGCTCCGGTGCTGACAAAAACGTCAGCTTTCTCGTGCCGCTCTGCGCTCGAGGGAAGAACATCGAAGCGACCTGCAAGCTCATCGACAAGACGGTCGAGGGCGGCAACGTCGTCGCGGCCCCCGCCGATTGCCCGAAATGGTTCCTCCCCAACGCCGGCGGTGCCGCCTATGCCCGCTACGTGCCGGAGCCGAGCGCGCTCTCGGCCCTCGTCGACCACGGCTTCGCCGAGCTGACGCCCACCGAGCGCCTCTCGCTCTTCGATTCGCTCCGCTCGGGCGTCTACACCGGAAAGCTCGGCACCGCCGATGTCCTGAAGACGCTGCCCAAGTTCGCTTCGGACCCGACGCGTGAGGTCGCGTTCGCTCCGATGGATCTGCTCTACCTCCTTCGCGAGGACCTCGCGCCAGCGGCCGAGCGCACCAAGATCCAGCAAGCGGTGGTCAAGGCGTACAGCCCGCTCCTGAGCCGCCTCGGCTGGAAGGCCAAGCCCGGCGAGAAGCCCGAGGTTGGTCTCACCCGCGCTTCGGTCATCGAGATGCTCGGCGACGCCGGCCGCGATCCCGGCGTCCGCAAAGAGGCGCTCACGCGCGCCAAGGCTTGGCTCGGCGTCGGTGGCCCGCCCAAGGCCGACGCCCTCGACCCCGATCTGCGGCAAGTGGCTCTCGTCTTCGCCGTGCAGGACGGCGGCAAAGAGGTTTGGGATGCCTGCTACGCGATGCTCAAGTCGTCCGACGACGGCTTGATCCGGAGGCAGCTCCTGCGCGCGCTCGGAAACGCGACGACCGACGCCGAGGCGGAGCGGTCGCGCGCGCTCGTCTTCGACGACGCGGTACGGCAGGGCGAGATCCTCCGGTACATGCTCACCGTGGGCAGCGCCTCCGGGCAGCGCGACAAAGCGTGGGAGTGGACCAAGAAGGAGATCGGGCGTCTCAAGACCCGCGTGCCCGAAGGCGCGCGCGGCTACGTGCCCTTCCTCGCCCGGCGGCTCTGCGACGAGAAGCTCGTCCCCGAGGTTCGGGCGACCTTCGAGCCCCACCTCAAAGACATGCTCGGCGCCCCTCGATCGCTGGAAAACGCGGTCGAGCACATCTCGATTTGCAGCGCGGTCAAAACGAAGCTGGCCCAGCTGAAATAGCCCCGGCTCGGCGCTCGCGTCGCCGAACGATCCGCGGTAGCTACCTACCCATGCCGGTGGGAAAGAGCCTCCTTTTGTCGGGTGTCGTGGCGATCACGGCGCTCACGGGCTGCAAAGAGCGGTCGCAGCAGGGCTACCCTCAGTACCCGCAGTCGACCTGGCCTCAGGGGCAACCGCCCGCCACGGCAGCGCCGGCCTCGCAGCCTGGGCAGCCGGGTTACAAGGGGTTGGGCGTCGAGAGCCTCCCTCCCGAGGTGATGGCGAAGTACGCCCCGAAGCCGCTGCCCCCCGAGGTCACGCGTCGCATCCAGAGCATGCTCGACGTGCGCGCGCCCGCGCCGGGCGTCGTCTCGAACGACGGCAAGCGCCTCTACTTCACGTGGACGATCACCGGTACGCAGCAGGTCTTCCGCCTCGACGGACCGATGCAGTTCCCGGTGCAGCTCACCGGGGGTGAGGACGCGACGAGCATCGCGGCCGTCTTGCCGGACGGAAAGTGGCTCGTCGTGCAGCGCGATCGCAGCGGTGAAGAGAACCCCGGCCTCTACCTTCTCTCGACCGACGGCGGCGCGCTCCAGGTCATCCAGCACAAGCCGAAGGTGCAGACGATGCTCGACGTCGTCACGCCCGACGGAAAGTACCTCTACTACCGGGCGAACGACGTCACCGCCGAGTCGTACGCGCTCTACCGTTACGACGTCGCCGCGAAGAAGACGGAGACGCTCTTCACCGAGCCCGGCATCTTCAGCACCGCCGACGTGAAGACCGAGGGAAACACGACGAAGCTCCTCGTTCGCAAGAGCGTCGGCGGCAACATGAACGAGTTCTACGAGCTCGATCTCTCGACCAAGAAGCTCGCGCCCCTCTTCGGTCAGGGCGAGCGCGAGGATTACAACGCCGAGTACGGCGCAGTCGGCGAAATCATCGTGCGCACGCCGAAGCTCGGGGAGTTTCGGCGGCTGTATGTCTTCAAGGACAACAAGCTCACGCCCATCACCCCCGAGCTGAAGTTCGACGTCTCCGGCTTCTCGATCGACGAAAAGAAGAAGCGGATCCTCTACAGCGTGAACGAGGGCGGCTACACGAAGGCCTTCGGCCTCGACGCGAAGACCAAGAAGCCCATCCAGCTCCCCAAGCTCCCGGACGGAGATCACGTCAGCGCCGGCGCCACGAGCTCGAACGGCCGGTACACCTCTTTCTCCGTGGACCCGGGCACGTCGCCCCTCCAGAGCTTCGTCTACGACTGGGAGACGTCGAAGCTCGAGAAGTGGCACAAGCCCGCGACGCCCGAGCTCGACACGACGAAGTTCGCGCGCGCGAGCCTGGAGAGCTACCCCGCGCGAGACGGGACCAAGATCCCGATGTTCGTGCGCCGCCCGGCCGGGTGCGAGAAGCGCACCCCGGCCGAGGGGCCGTGCCCGGTGATCGTCGGCTTCCACGGCGGGCCCGAGAGCCAGACCGTCGCGGGCTTCAACACGCGGGCGCAGCTCTTCGTCGACGCAGGCTTCATCTACGCCGAGCCGAACGTGCGCGGCAGCGACGGCTACGGCAAGACGTATCTCCACGCGGACGACGGTCCCAAGCGTCTCGCGATCATCACCGACATCGAGGACGCGTCGAAGTTCGTGCGCGCGACCTGGGCCGTCGGCGGCAAGCCCCCGAAGGTCGGTGTCTACGGCGGGAGCTACGGCGGCTACTCGGTGCTCGTGGCCCAGACGATGTTCGCCGGAGCGTATGACGCCGGCGTCAGCGTCGTCGGCATCTCGAGCCTGCTCACCTTCCTCGAGAACACCGCTCCGTACCGTCGCATCCTGCGGATCTCCGAGTACGGCGATCCCCAGAAGGACCGAGAGGCGCTCTTGGCGCTCTCGCCGACGACCCACATCGACAAGCTCAAGGCGCCGCTCATGATCCTGCAAGGTGCGACCGATCCGCGCGTTCCCGCCGGTGAATCGCTACAGTTTCACGAGGCGCTCCAGAAGAAGAACGTCCCCAGCGAGCTCATGATCTTCCCCGACGAGGGTCACGGCTTCCGGAAGCGCTCGAACCAGGTCCTCGCGTTCGGGCACACGATCCGCTTCTTCGAGAAGCACCTGAAATAGGCTTCAGGTGTCAGGCTCCAGGCTTCAGGCCAGATTCCGGTCTTTCCTGAAACCTGAAGTCTGTAGCCTGTAGCCGAATCGCGCTTCGCGATTCAAAGCGAGATCCCGACGCGCGGATCGGGGATCGAGTCACGCAGCGATTCGATCGCCTTCTTCACGTCGGGCTCGTCGGACGTCGGGATCTGGATCAGGAAGCGCACGTAGAGGTCGCCGGGCGGCTTGCCCTTCCTCTGCACGCCCTTGCCGCGCAGGCGGGCGACGTTGCCGCTCTGCGTGTGGGCCGGCACCTTGAGCGACACCTCGCCGTCGGGCGTCGGGACCCGGACCTTGGCGCCCTCGTACGCCTCGATCAGCGTGACCGGCAGGTCGAGGTGCAGGTCCTCTCCCTCACGACGGAAGTGCTGGTGGGGACGAACCTTGACCGTGAGGAGGAGATCGCCCGGCTCGGCGCCGGGGATCTTTCCGCCCTGACCCGCGATGCGAACGCGCCCCCCGTCGGAGACGCCCGCGGGGATGCGCACGGTCACCGCCTCACCCCCATCGGAGCGAAGCTGCACCTCGGTCCCTTTGAGGGCGGAGACGAAGTCGATCGTCACTTCGGCCTCCATGTCGGGGGCTTTGCGCTGGCGCGGACGCCCGCCTTGTCGAGTGACGAAGTCTCCGAAGATGTCGCCGAAGTCGCCGGTGCCGCCGCCGAAGATGTCTTGGAAGCTGACGCTGCGGCCGCGCACGCCGCCCGGACCGCCGCCCATCCCGCCGCCGCGAGCGTAGTTGCGCATCATCCGAGCGCGCTCGGGATCGAAGCCCTGGCTCAGGCTCTCTTCGCCGAACTCGTCATAGAGCGCGCGCTTCGTCTTGTCCGAGAGGACCTCGTTCGCGCGGTTGATCTCTTTGAAGCGCGCTTCGTTGTCTTTGCCGGGGTTCTTGTCCGGGTGGTACTTGCCGGCCAGCTTTCGGAACGCCTTCTTGATGACGTTCTCGTCTGCCGTCTTGGGGACACCCAGGACTTCGTAGAGGTCGCGGGCCATGAGGGGCGGCGTTCAAGCTAAGGCCCTGGCGCATTTTTGCAAACGATCTCGGGGAGAGCACGTCTCCGCGGCTAGCGGTCTTCCAGGATTTTCGGCACTCTCTTGCGCATGCGCCGCATCGCAACCATCCTGGCCGTCACGTCGAGCGCCGTCTTCGGCATCCTTGCCGCAGGGGCATGCAGCCCCAGCGTGGAAGTCATCTGCAAGCGCGTCTGCGATTGCGGAGACTGCTCCGAGGACGAGGAGGAGGGGTGCGTCGACGGCCTCGAGGACGCCGAGAAGGACGCCTCCGACGAGGACTGCGGCGCCGAGTACGACGAGTACATCGCGTGCCTCGACGAGAAGGTCGAGTGCAAGGATGGCGGGGCGACCGATGAGGAGTGCGACGGCGAGAAGGCCGAGCTCTCCGAGTGCATCGACGCGCCGGTCATCACGTTCGTCCAGAACGGCTGTGTCGACCTATGCAAGAAGGTCGCAGGCTGCGAGCAGGTACAGGTGCCGCCCGGGACCTGTGAAGCGGCCGAGAACGTCTGCTCCCTCGAGCAGAACAAGTGCGCCGCCTGCCTCGCCGGCGGGCCTGGGGATCTCTGCACGCCCGAAGGGCTCATCGACACGGCGCTGCCGTGCCTCCAGATCTGTCTACAAGCGCTCGAGTGCGAGCCAGGCAGTCAGATCGCCTGTCAGTGTCAGGACGGCACGACCGGAACCCAGACCTGCAACGGCGTCGCCTACGGCGCGTGCGAGTGCGAAGCGCCCCCGCCGGGAGGCGGGGGAGGGGGCGCCGGCGGCGGGGCCAGCGGCGGCTGATTCAATAGCCGCCGAAGAGGTCCTGGACCTTGGCGCCGAGCGCCGCGGCGATCTTGTAGAGAGACGAGATCGACGCGCTCGATTCGGCGCGCTCGATCTGAGAGAGCAAGGAGACGCTGAGGCCGGTTCGGTGGCTCATCTGCTTCAGCGTCAGATCCTTGTCCTTGCGCAGGCGCCGGATCGTGTCGCCGATGACTTTGTGGAGCTGCTCTTCCGCGGAGCGGACGATGCCCTTGCGCTTGGCGATGCGGTCGATGACCTCGCGGAGCTCTTCGGCGTTGAACGGCTTCTTCAGGTAGTCGTCGGCTTGAAGCTTCATCGCGGCGACGGCCGAGTCCAAGCTCGGGAAGCCGGTGAACATGATGACAGAGATGTCATCATCGATCTTGCGAACCCGCTTCAGGACCTCGATGCCGTCGAGCTTGGGCATCATCCGGTCTAAGATCAGGATCTGGTAGTGGCCGTTCTTGACCTCGTCCTCGACGTGGCCGGGGTCACTGAGCGTCTTGACCTCGTGCCCGTCCTTGGAGAGGAGCGTGTCGACGTAATCGCAAATCGCCTTGTCGTCGTCGCACACGAGGATGCGGATTGCCGGCGTCTCGATGGCCACAGCGGTCTCCTGGTGGGTGGGGGAGATTTCAGTGAGACTATAATCTCACCCGACCGGTCAGGGCAATTGCCCAGTTTCTGGGGGACTGTGCCTTATCGCCCCACCCGAATCGGGCGCGCTCTCTCGATCGCCGGACCGGCGTCACGCTCGAGGGGGGCCACCGTCGCCTCGCGGACGGTCATGACGCCGGTGAGCGAGAATCGAACAGGGATGGTGAGGGCCTTCTTGCTGGAGACGGCCGCGCGGACGAAGAGCGCGCCCTGCACCTGCCGAACTCCGGCTACTGCATCGGCGAGCGTCGCTCCGGGCGGCAGCGGGATCCTCGCCTCGACGAGCTGCGTATCCACGCCGCCGTCGAGCGCTACCTCGAGGTTCGACACCTTGCCGACCTTCGGATCCTCGGGCCAAGCCGTGGTGATCGAGAGGCCGCTCGAGCTCGGTTGGGGCGCGACGTCGTACGGCCGCAAGAAGTCGCGCTCGAGCCGCGCCAAGACGCCGGGACGATCCGCGGTGATGACGACCGACGTCGCGTTCTTCGGAACCGCGACGAGCACGCGCGCGTCGGCGCCGACGGTGGCGCGCTTGCTGCCGGCCTCGCCGAAGTCGATGGTGACGGTCGTGTCGCCGGGCGCGGCGTTGGCGCGCGCCTCCGCTGCGAGCGCGTCCACGGCGGCACGTGTCGCCGCGGCGTTGCCGAAGCCGCCGCGGGCGTCGCGCTGGACGAGCAGCCAGCCGACGAGCGCCTCGTGCCGCGCTCCCTCGTAGCCTGCGGCGGCGACCAGGGCGGCGTACACCAGCGCCGTGTCCGCGCGCGATGATCCTGACGGCATGGTGATCATGCCGGCCGGATTCGGCGCGACCCTGGCGACGAGCTTCTCGAGGATCGCCTTGGCTTGCGGGGCTCGGTGCGGGCGGCTTCGGAGCGCCAGCGCCGCGCGCGCGAGCACGGCGGGGCTCTCGGCTTTGTCCACGGTGTTCTTCGCTGCGGCGACGGCCTGCGTCCAGCAGTCGAGGGCGGCCCCACCAGCAGCCGGAGGCTCCGCTTCGAGCGTGAGGAGGGCCATGTCGACCGCTGTCGGAGCCGGATCCTTGGGGCACTCCTGCTTCTCCGGCAGCTCGTCGTCGGAGACGATCCCCGAGAGCCGCACCCGCTCGATCAAGAGCGGCGTCGCCGCCGCCGAGCCCTGGATGGAGAGGAGCTTCGCTGCCGCGGCACGTCCGGCTTCCTTGGCCCGGGCTCCGAGGCGCGAGCCGTCGCCGGCGCGCGCTCGTTCGGAGCGCACGATCATGCCTGCCACCTCGACCGCGTCCGTCAGCGCCGCCTTCGATGTGAGCTTGTCGGCCGACAGCGCGTCGAGCGCGCCCTCGAGGACGGCGCTCTGCCCGCGTTGGAAGACGAGCGTCGCGCCGCCGGCCACGCGGAGGTTCGGGCGCGACAGATAGCGCGACAGATCCGTCGGTCGATCGAGGTATACGGCGCGCGCCACGCGCGACACCTCACCCTTCTGGAGAGACTCGACCTCGTACCGAAGCGAGTCGGTCGGCTGACCCGGCGCGCTGGTGCTCACCGTGATGAAGCCCTTGCCCGCCTTCGTGGCCCGCACGACAACGCGTACGATCGTCGCGCCCTGTTTTCCCACTCTCACGCGCTTCGAACGGTGATCGCCGTCGAGCGCGAACGCGCCCTCGGCGCCGATCGCGAGCGAGATGTCGAGGTCGGTCTCGGTGCGGTTGCGGACGGTGATCGACGCCTCGGCGCGGTCGCCCTCGGTCCAGACGCTGCCCGCGAACACCTTCGACGAGATGGGGACGGTCACCGGCACGTCGACGTGGCCCACCGCGGTGCGCGCTTTGTCGGGGATGCCGACGACGCCGATGCGCCACGTCGTCTCGATGTCGCCGAGCGTCACGTCGATGCGGGCGCGTCCTTGCGCGTCCGTGCGGACGGGCTTCGACACGTACGCGATGCCCTGCGCGATGGCGCGCGGGGCGCGGGTGCGGTGCGAGCCGCCGAGGCGCCCGCTTCCGCTCCCGAAGCCCTGGCCGCTCCCGGTTCCGGCGCCGTGGCCGAGCGTGCCGATGTTGCCGAGCGCGATGCCGGTCACTTCGCGCAGCGTCGTACCCCAGGCTTCCACGGTGGCGTCCGCGACGCGCATGTCGAAGCGCGACTCGACGAGCCGATCTTCATCGACAGCCTTGGCGTACGGCGTGCCCGACTTGAGGACGCGCTCGAACGGGCTCTTCACGTCGTCGCCCGTGCCCATCTTGCCGTCCGGGCCCGGCGAGCGAAGCTCCCAGCCTCGCGAGACGGTCAAGAACGGCACGACCTCACCGCCTGCTTTGTAGAACCCGATGCGGCCGCCCCAAGGATCGAGGAGCGCCGCGTCGGTCAGCACCTCTTCGCGGATCATCTTCTTGAGGAGCACGTTCGGCTCGAGGAGGAGCGGCTCGTCCGGATCGATCGAGTTGTTCTGGCGATACTCGCGAACGGCGCGCAGCGCGTCGAAGAGCTTCAGCCGGGTGACGCGCTTGGCGACCGTGTCGAACGTGATTTGCGTGTCGATCGCCAAGAGGTCGCCGAGCGTCACCGGCTCTCCTCCGGGCATCTCGGGCTTGGGATCCATCGCTTCGGTGACGAGCGTCATGAGCTCGGGGTTGAACGAGTGCTTGCCCTGGACGGTTCGGCGGACGTCGGCGAGCGTCTCGGGCGACGCCGTCGCTTCGTACACCGCGCCCTCGAGCGACATGACGACCGAGCGGAAGACGGCGTCGACGCCCTCCTTCATCTTGGCGCCGGGATCGTGTGTCGGTCCCTCCGAGCCGGCGCTCGATCGCAGGAGCATGCGGCGGTAAAGGTCGGTCTCGGTGCCCTCTTTGAGGACCGCGTCGCAGCGCTCGTCCTCCGCGCCCACCGATCCGCAGAGGACCGCCCGCGTGTCCATCGTGCCGAGCGGTCCGAAGCTGCCGCCGCCGAACTTGTCGATGACGACCGCCGCGACGGTGCCTTGGAGGCCGTTGCCGGCTTCGTCGGTGAGGACGGCCTCGAGCGTGACGGTGCCGCGAGGCGCCGCGCGCCCTCCGACGAGGGTGGCCTTGAGGCGCGGGAGGATCTTGGGAAGAACGAGGACCGCCGTGCCCGACACCTTGGTGGCTGCGTCGCCGCCGGGGAGCGCGGCGCTGATGCGCGCGACGCCGGTCATCGATTCGGGGACGCTCACCTCGACGCGGCGCGCGTCGCCGGCGTTCCACGTCGCTGTGGCGCGCTCGCCGTCCATCGAGGAGAGCAGCACGCTGATCGGGCTCTTGCTGTCGCCGACGACCTCGACGGTGAGCTTGTCGCCCGCGCGCACGATCGTCTTCTCGGGCCGCACCAGGATCTTGGCGCTCCGATCCACGCCGACGCAGAGCGGTGCGGCGAGCGAGCTCAGCGCGAGCGGCGGCTCGCCGGGCGCGGTCTGGAGCGTGACGGCGGCTGCGACGGTGCCGGGGCAGGGGCCGACCTCACGGCGCGCGCCGATGCCCGCAGGCACCTTCCAGGTGAGCTGTCCCTCGCCGAACTCGTCGGTCGAGACCTGCGTGTCGAGCCCGTCGCCTTTGGCGACGAGCTTCGTCTTGATCGGCTTTCCTCGATCGTCGAGCACGCGCACGAAGACGCGCTGCTCGAGGCCCGGCACGAGATCGCCCGCCTCGGGGGTGAGGTCCACCGAGCCGTGCGCGCGAGCTACCTCGACCGAGCTCTTCGCCTCGAACGGTTGCCCTTCGAGCTCGGTGCGCGCCACCATCGACACCGTGGTTCCGCGAAGCGGCACGGTCGTCGGCGTCGTGACGTCGGCGATGATCGTTCCGCTTCCGTCGGTCAGGCGCCGGGTCGCGACCTTCTGGAACTCTTTCTCGTCCTTCGGAGGCTCGGTGCCCGAGGGGCCGGTCCAGACCCAGACCGGATGACCGGCCACCGCTTGCTCGGATCCGTCCTCGACGCGAATCCGGTACTTGGCCGAGGCGCCGGCAGCGACAGAACCGTTATCGAACGCCGACCAGAGGGTCGGCTTGCCCGGCGTCTCTTCGCGCGGCACGAGACCGATCGTGCTCGGGATCGCCGACACGCCGAGCGACCCGGCGTCCTTGGCGCGGGCGTCGATGGTCCAGCTCACGTCCGGCTCTTGATCGCGCGGAACGGGCACGCGCAGCATTGCCGAGCCCGCGGCGTCCGTCGTGACGTCGCGGCGGAACCGGACGAGACCGCCCTGGAGCAGACGCACTTCGACGGTCGCCGAAGGGATCGGCCGCGCTCCGTCGTCGGCGGCGAGCAGGACCCACGCGACCACGTCGCTGCCCGGAACGACGCGCGTATCCGAGACGTAGACCGAGAGGTTTGCGGGCTGCTTGCGCTGGATCGAGAGCTCGCGGACGCGCTGCTTTCCGTTCGCAGTCACCGACACGAGCGCGGTGATCGGTCGCTCGCTGCCTTCGGGCACGGGCAGCTCCAGCGTCGCGCGACCGCTCGCGTCGGTGGTGACCTTCACCGAAGGCGGCGCGGCCGCCGGCTTCTGGACCGCGGCCTGGCCTTTCCCTTTCCCTCTCGGTGCGGGCTCGACGAGCGACTCCGGATCCCACGTCGCCTCGACCACTGCGCCCGAGAGAGGGCGGGTCGTCGACGCCGTCGGGAAGCCGAGCGCCTGCACGTTGATGGGGATCGTCGCGCGACCCGTCGCTGTACCGGGCGCATGGACCCACAGATCGAGCCCGCGCTCGGTGTCGGCGGTCCCAACGGAAATTGCCGCTCCTGGGAACGCTGCGAGCGCCACCGCGACGAGAAGAAGAAGGACGAAGCTCCGGAGCGACGCGCGTGCGCGGGCCATCATGGCTCCGGACACTATCCTGGGTCGCGAGTTCCCTCTAGCGAGGGTTATCGAGTTGCCGCCGCCTCCAGGGTGCAGGCTCTGGGCTCGCGAAGCTCCGCGCCCTCGGCGACGAACAGGTGTCCGGCAGCCGCCTCCTTGCCGAATCGGGCCACCACGTAGCTCGCGGCTTGGATGTTGGAGAGGTCGTAGACGTTTGCGTGCACCTCGACGGCCTCGATGCAGACGCGGTCGGTGCTCCATCGCACGCGCGCGAAGCTCACCCGCTCGCTCACGTCGGTCGGCGTCCCTGTCTCGATCCACGGCTCGGCGGTGGCGATGACCGCGCGCCAGCCCGTCGTGCTTTCGCACCCCGGCGATCCATCGGGCAGCGCCGTCGACCACGGAGCGAGGGGCGCAGGCAATGCGCCGGGCCGAAGCAACAGGGCGGGGCTCTCCGCCGTCGGCGGCGTCCGCGTCGGAACGCGGATCACGGCGAGCTTTCCGTCGGCGGCGATCGCGAGCGCGTCCGGCGTCGCCGGCCCCGCGCGATCGAGCCATGGCGGTAGGGCGAAGATCTGGTCTGCGCGGCCCTTGCCGAGCCGTCGAACCGAGGCGGCCCCGCTCGAATCCTGTCCGAGCACCGTCACTTCATCGGGAGCGGTCTGCACCGCCGACGCGATCGTCAGGCCCGACTCGTCGTTGCCGATCGAGAGCGCGAGCGGCGAGCCTTTCGCGCGTACCCAGAGCGGCGGGCTCGCCGTTCCCACGAGCAGCGCGCTCGGTGCGTCGCCGAGCACGGTGAGCGCGTAGCCGCGTTCGTCGGATTGCGAGAAGTCGGGCATCGTTCCACCCGCCGACCGCGCTGCATCGACGAGATCGCCGACACGAACGCTCGCCTCGACGACGGCCCCTTTCGGATCGAACGGCAGGAGCGTGCGCACGCGACGCGGCGTCGCGGTCGTCGAAACGGCTCCTTCAGGGCTCACTGCGGGGATCTTCCCGGTTACGATCGCGCGCAGGTTCATCGCTTCGACAGCGGACATCGGACCGCTCGCGTAGGCTCGCGGAAACATCGCGGTGTAGGAGCCCTCGGTCGTCGAGAGCATCTGGGCGCCGAAACCAGGGCGGTCTTCCGCGGTGCGCCGTTCTGCGAGCTTGCGCACCGGTGTGCCGGTGTTCGTACAGCGCAGGAACGGCATCGGCGTCGACGGCTCGGGAGGCGGGGTCGCGTAGCCGAGCGTCGTCGCCGGCTTCGATCCGGTCGGCGAGGGCTGTCGCGGCTCCCAGCCGAGACGAAGCCACTCGGAGAGCACGCAGCCGGCGGCGGAGCACGTGGGTGTGGTCGCCGAGGTCGGAAGCGGCGGCGCCGCCACCTCCGCAAAGGTGAAGCCGAAGTCGGATGACTGGAAGATCCGCTCGCCGTGCGAAGCGAGCACGAGGTTCCGAACCGCGTCCGACGCTCCGTAGCGGAAAGGCGAGACTTCGATCTGGGCCCCGGTCTTGTCGATCTTTACGCCGACGTTGTTCGCGGAGAATCCGACGATGTTGCCTTTGTCATCGAGCGCGAACCGATCGACCAGCACGTCTTGTCGTACGCGGAGGTGCTGAAAGAGGTTCTGCTGCTGCTTGTCGTCGAGCGTCGAGCGGCTGCCGGTCCGCGCGTCGAGGATCCCGCCGCCTTGGCCGCCGAGCACGATGAGCGCACCCTCGACGTACGGGATCCACGTGATGACGTTGGCGCTCTTTCCCTGGGGCGCGTCTCGCAGCTCCGGGCGATCGAGGTCGTGCCACGTTCCGTCCGCGTGACGGACGCATGCAGCACCGACCTTTGCCTCACCCGAGCAGGGGCCCGCGAAGAGGAGGCTGTCGTGCCGGCCCTGGTGAAAGGGCGCCGTGAGCTTGAAGGCGTGCTCGAGCACCGTCTTCTTCGAGCCCTTCGCGCGAGAGAACACGGCGGCGCCCTGGTTGGTCGGACAGAGGAACAGGATGCCGGTCTGGATCCCCAGCGTGTGGCACGGTCGGTCGGGCGGGAGGACGCCGGGCTCGCGCTCGACGATCGAGCCGTCGATGTGGGAGATCACGAAGATCGATCCGCTCTCGGCGACGATCGAGCGATCGGGCCCGAAGGGAGCGCCGCGTGCGATGGCGACTTCGAGCGGCGGCGTCGAGGACGGCCAGCCTGTGTCGTCGTTGCGCAGGACGTTCCGCGGCATCGGCACCGGCGCGAACGAGGACGCGTCCGCGCGAGCTGCCTGCGAGATGTGCGGATTGGAGACGATGACGGCGTCGTAGACGCTGACCGTGTCGTGAACGAGATCGACCGCCGTAGGCGACCACGTGAGCTCGGAGGTGACGTCTTTCCAGGTCGCGCCGCGATCGGTCGAACGATGCACGCGGCCGCCGTGTGCGAGCCCGATCGCGACCGCCGGCGTCGCGGCGACGAGCGCGAGGCCTTGGGGCAGGCCTTTCTTCGGCTTGCCGGATGCGAGATCGACAGCGACAGATTGCCCGTTCGACTTGCGCGCGAGGATGAAGCCGGGCCCGATGTCCGCGTCGTCGATCGCGCCGACGACGAGCGACTCGAGAGGATCGGTGAACCCTTTGGCGCGCGAGACGCCCAGGCCGGTGAAGAACAAGAAGCCCGCGCCGTCCGGGAGCGGCACCGCCTTCTGGATGCCCATCTCGTCGTTCGCGAGCGTGGGCAGGCCCCCTCGGTCGTCGACGATCGCGCGCCGTTGACCGAGCAGCACGCCGCGCTTGCCGCCGCCGAGGTCGAAGCTTCTCTGGCCGACCTGCGACTTTTGCACCGGTCGCGGGACGTACTGCGGTGGCGCGATCGGCGCCGCGGTCTTGCTTACCGGGCTAGCCGTCGGGGTCGGCCCCGTGGGCTCGGTGACGGCGGGTGCACACGCACCCAGAAGGAGGGGAAGAGCCCAGCGGATGGACCTCTGCATGCTACCGCGACGATAGCAAGGTCAGGTTCCGCCTTGGGGCTTCTCCACCGAGTCGAGGCACCGATCGAAGGTCTCGCAGGTGGTCTGATCGAGGCACGCCTTGGCGCGAGCGAGCAGCGCGCTGTCCTCGCTCGTCACCGTCGAAGCCTTGCAGGCCGAGGTGCACGTCTCTTCCGTCTTCGGTGCATCTTTGCGCAGCTCCTCGATCAGCTGGAGCTCGTGCGCGTGGCCTTTGGCGAGCTTCTCGGCCGCCTCCACGCCGCAGGTCGTGGACTTCTTGCACACCTTCTCGCAGTACACCCCCAGCTCGGCCGCCGGATTGGGCGCCGCGCTGGCGCTGGCCTTGGTCGTGCCTTGGTCCTTTTCTCCGGTGCACGACGCGAGCACGAGGAGCGACAGAGCGAAGAGGTGGCGCATGAATCATGAGGACAGCGGGAACCTCGGAAGGTTTCCGATGTCGGCTTGGGGTCAACCGGAGGCACCGCATGACCGTTCGCACCCGCCGTCTCGTCCTGGTCGGAGCACTTCTGTCCGCTGGCGTCGCTCTCGACCCGCCGCGAGATGCCGAGGCGTGCATGCACGGCATGTCCCAGCAGGTCGACCCGGTCCCGATGGCGGTGGCCCAGGCCGAGCAGCTGCTCGATCAGGGCAAGCCGCGGGCGGCCGTCGCAAGGCTGAGGTCGGTCGACAGCACCCTGATCGATCGGAAGCCGGGCGCCGGACCCGTCTCGGACCGCGCGCTTCGTGTGCTCGCGCGTGCGGCGGCGCGGACCGGAGGCAGCGCCCCGCTCGGCTTCGCGAACGAGCCGGAGGGCGAGGGTGCCGACGGAAAGCGCATGGACTGGGCGACCGGCGTGATGCGCGAGCTCGCCAAGAAGCAGCCCGGCGACGCAGGCATCTCGACCGATCTCGCCGAGGTGCTCGCCGGCGTGCCGGTAGGAAGCAGCGAGGCCGAGCGCGTGCTGAGCGAGCTCGAGGGAGCCGATCTGATCGCGACAGGCCACGCGTATGCCGCCCTCGCGCGCCTCCGGTCGGCGGACCGCCCGGGTCGTCCGGCATTTCTGGCGGCGGCGCGGACTGCGCTCGACAAGGGGCGAATCCAGATCGATCTGGCGCGTTGCGAGCACATGACCAAAGACAAGGCCGCTTGCTCGGTGGCCGACCCTCGCCAGATCAGCGCGTCGGAGCCGAAGCCGCCCGCCTACGCGCGGCCCGCGCAGCGTCCGGCGCGCTCGAATTCGTCGCTCCTCGGGCTCATTCGCACCTGAGCGAAGCGCACGAAGGTCCCGTCAGAGGTACTTCGAGGCTTCGCGCTTGGTGAGACCGGACGCGCGATCGCCGTGATCGGCGAGGAACGAGCGCACGAGCTCGGGTCGTTTCTTCGAGACGTCCCGCATCGCCCAGCCGATCGCCTTGCGGATGAAGAACTCCTTCTCCTCGAGGAGACTCGCGCTCACCTTGGCGAGGCGATCGAAGTCGCCACGACCCGCGCGGAGCTCGTCGAGCTGACAGATGATCGCGGTGCGGCGCACCCACATGTGCTCGTCCTTCCCCCACCGCTGTATGCGGGCCAGCTCTTTGGGGCTCTTGGCGAGTACGATTCCGACGAGCTTCGTCGCGATCCAGTCGACGTGCGCCCAGCACGCGGTCGTGCGAACCCAATCGATGAGCCGGTCGAGGTGCTGGGGCCCGAGATCCTTGCGGCGCCGCTCTGCGACGCCGATCGCTGCCGAGCGGATCTCGAAGTGCTTCGAAGAGACGAGCGCGTCGAGCGCCTCGAGCAGGGCGTCGATGTCCTCGTTGGCGTGCGTCTTTGCAAAGGCGGCGCTCGCGCTGCGGAGGCTCTTCTGGTCGATCCCGAAGAAGGCGAGGTCGCTCTTCATGTACGCCTTCATTTGCTTCGCCTTCTCGGCGTTGCCTTCGGCGACGAAGCGATCCACGAAGAAGCGCTCCGCGGCGCGTGCGCTGGGCATGGCGTCAGCGTGCCGGGACGACGGACTTGGCGTCCAGCTCGACGACGTAGTACCAACCGATCGAGTCCAGCCGGACGAAGATGACGATAATGTCACGTCCGTTCCGCGTGAGCTCCCGGATGCCGGCCGAGCCCTCGCGGATCGCCGCGGCCACCTCGGGAATGTCGAAGTCGAAGAGCGCGAGCGCTTCGTCCTTGCCGTCGGCCTCGAACCGCTTGCCGGCGTCGCCCGAGTCGATGACCTTCTTCCCCTCGCCGTTCACCAGGCTCGTGCGGACCGGCTCGTAGCCGGGGAGCACCATCGTTGTCTCGACCATCTTGGTGACGGTGATCTCGACGCCGGCCACGCCGAGAAACTCGCCGGCCGGCGACCACAGCCCCTGCGTGCACGGCAATACCAGGTCGTCGCCCTTCTCGTCGGTCGTCGAGTCGACGTACGGGCTGCCCCAACGCTTGCCGTGCTTGTTGGCCGAGATCGTGTAGAAGCCCGCCGTTCGGACGTCGTACCCCGGAGGCAACGCGTCCATCCCAGGGAGCATGAACTGCACCCCTTCCGGTAGCGAGATGTATGCGTAGTCGATCGGACCGCGCCGCTCGAGCAGCGCGGCTCGCTGCTCTTCGGGCGATCGGACCGCCTTGTCGTCCGTCGCCGCCGCGACGAACATCGCGCGCATGTGATGACGCAGCGGCGAGAGGCGGCGCAGCTTGGGGAGGATCGCGTTTCTATCGGTCCCGGGCGAGATGCCTACGACGGGGTGCTCGACCGAGACGGGCCAGCGGTACGCCGTCTTGTCGGTGAAGTCCGGCGGCCTGCGGTTGGGATCGGCGAAGTCGATGTCGAAGTAGAGGGGCGCATCCTTCTCGGGAGGCTCGGGACCTGTCAGCGCCCAGACGGCGGCGGTCCCCAGACCCTCGAGCGCCTGCTGCATGCGCTGAAACTGCACGTCGATCCGGTGTCCCTGGTCGGCGACGTCGATGTAGAGCGCGGTCATGCGCTCGCCGCGCTGTTTGGCAGCGAGCTCGCTCGCCGTCTTGCGGTAGAGCGTGAAGCTGATCGAGAGCGCGGCGATCGCGAGGAGGCCCAGGAACGCGACGAGCGTCGTGCGACGGTGCCGGCTCATCAGCCGAAGGAGCTTCTGCACCGGGTTGTCGGGGCGCGCAGCCACGGCGTCACCGCGGAGGTACCGGCGCACGTCCTCGGCCAGCGCCGCGACCGATTCGTAGCGATCGTCCGGTGAGAACGCCGTCGCCTTTCCCACGATGGCCGAGAGCTCGCTCGGGATCCGCACGCGCTTGGAGACGTGCACCAGCGGCGCTTTTGCGCCGCGGCTCGAGAGCTCCCATGCGGCCTCCGGGTCCGGCGTGTCGATGGCTTTGCGAAGCGAGACGAGCTCGAACAGGATGAGCCCGAGCGCGTACTGATCCGCGCGCGGGTCCAGCTCGTCGTTGCGTCCGGCAGCCTGCTCGGGAGCAGCGTAGGACGCGCTGCCGATGACGTCGCCGACCTGCGTCAGCTCCGGCTCGGCCACCGTCTTGCTGTTGCCCGCGATCGTGGCCCGAGCGTCGGCCGCGCCGATGGGGCGCGCGACGCCCCAATCCATGACGTAGACCTCGTTGAACTTTCCGATCATGAAGTTGGCCGGCTTCAGATCGCGATGGAGGATCCCTCGCGCGTGCGCGAACGCGATCGCGTCGCAGATCTTGAGAAAGTGCTCGAGGCGCGCTTCGAGCGCGTGCTCGGCGTCGACAGGGAGTCCCTTCTCGTAGAGCTCGGCCGTCTCGGTGAGCAGCGTGCGGAGCGTCTTGCCTTCGACGAGCTTCATCGCATAGCCGATCGAGCGACCGGCAGGCGACACCTCGAGGACGTGCACCGGAACGATGCCGGGATGATCGAGCTGTGCGGTGATCCGTGCCTCGCGCACGAAGCGGTCACGGAGCTCGTCGTTGTGGTCGTCCGGCAGCTGCTTGAACGCGACCTGCCTCCCGAGCTCGAGCTGCTCGGCGCGGTAGACGGTGCCCATGCCGCCGCGACCGACGACCTCGAAGAGCCGCAGGTGGGTGATCTCGGGTCGCGACCCCGCACCGGACCCCGATCGGGGTGCGCTCGGGACGTCCGAGCGGTCCACGGTCGTGGGTGCCTCCGAGTCGAGGCTCGTAGACGAGGCGAGCGGACGTCGTAAGTCGTCGGTGTTCACTGCTGGCGGGCAGCAAGGCTACCAGGCTCTGCGCCGCTTCGCCCGCAGGTGTCGCGCCCTTCCGTTCGTCGGGCCCTCGAGGTGCACGCTGGTCGCCACGACCGGCATCGGGGGCGGCGCAGGCGTTCGATCGGTAGCCGGTCCGGCGCCCTCGTGAACCGTGATGCCGAGCGCGTTCTCGAGCGCTTCGTCCACCGAGTCGACGAATACGATCTCGATGGCCTCGCGCACTTCGGCCGGCACGTCCTCGAGCGCGCCGACGTTTCGCTTCGGGAGCACGATTGTTTTGATCCCGGCTCGGTGGGCGGCAAGGATCTTCTCCTTGATTCCCCCGACGGGGAGGACCTTACCCCGAAGCGTGATTTCGCCGGTCATCGCGAGATCGTTGCGGACAGGGCGGCCGAGGGCGATCGAGGCGAGCGCGACGAGGATCGGTACGCCCGCCGAAGGCCCATCCTTCGGCAGCGCTCCGGCGGGCACGTGGAGGTGGACGGCCCGGTGCTCGAAGGTGCCGGGATCGATGCCGAGCGCGCTGGCGTTGCTGCGCAGGTAGGAGAGCGCTGCCTGCGCGGACTCGCGCATCACGTCGCCGAGCATGCCGGTCAAGAGGAGCCGTTGCTCGTCGGACGGGACGAGCGTCGCCTCGACGAAGAGGATGTCGCCGCCCCCCGTGGGCGTCCACGCGAGCGCCGTGGCGACGCCGGGCCGATCGACGCGCTCTGCGACCTCGGTGAAGAGGCGTTGCGGGCCGAGGTACGACTCGAGATCTCCCGCCGCGACGATCGTCTGCGCGGAGCCGCTCTCCACGACGCGCCTTCCTACTTTGCGCACGATCGATGCGATGTGTCGCTCCAGGTTGCGGACGCCGGCTTCGCGCGTGTAGTCCGAGATGATTCGCGCGATGGCGTCGTCGCGGAGATCGAGCTCCTCCGGGCGAAGACCGTGCCCCGAACGCTGCCTCGGAAGAACGTACTTCTTTGCGATCTCGAGCTTCTCGCTCTCGGTGTAGCCGGCGAGCTGAAGCACTTCCATCCGGTCGAGCAGCGGCCGGGGGATCGAGTCGGTCGTGTTCGCGGTGCAGATGAACACGACCTGGGAGAGATCGAACGGGACGCCGAAATAGTTATCGACGAACGCGTGATTTTCGACCGGATCGAGGACCTCGAGCAGCGCAGCCGCCGGATCGCCGTGAACAGCCCGAGCGCGCCGCCGCCCGCGGCCAGGAACAGGGCCCGGACGGCGGCCGCGA
>JBGTSH010000195.1:0-19680 GCA_041940405.1 Polyangiaceae bacterium | reverse complement strand
GACCCAGCAGAGCCAGCCCGCGTCCGGCGGCTATTCGTCGCGCTGGTACACGCCGCAGCAATGCCACGAGGATTTCGTGGCGCCGTCCGACCCGTCCGTGCAGCCGGTGATGCAGGTCGTCTGGTGCGCCCGCGCCTATCGCAAGTTCGACGACGTCTACGATGTGGGCGTCACCGTGGTGACCCAGGACCGCAGCCGCGAGGCGCTGGTCTCGCGGCTCAACCTGCAGGGCGTCTCCTACGAGAACGCGCTCGCGACCACGCGCCGCTTCCTCGACGCGATCCGGTGGGCCAAGTGACCGAACCTGTGATCGACACCGGCTATACCGAGATCGACCCGTCGATCGATCCGGCCGCGGCGATCTGGGTCGAGGTGCTGTCGCGCCATGGCGACGTGCTGGCGCGGCACCGCTGCGCCGGACCGGAGCTCCGCATCGGCCGCGGCTATGGCAACGACGTGGTGATCGACGATCCCTATGTCGCGGTCGAGCATCTCGTCGTGATGCGCGATGCCGAAGGTCGGCTGATCGCCCGGGATCTCGGCAGCGTCAACGGCACCTTCCTCGACCGCGACACCAGACGCCTCGACCACGTCGTGCTCGACGGCGAGCATCGGCTCCGCATCGGCCATACCTGGCTCCGCATCCGCGACGCCGCGCATGCCGTGCCGCCGGAGCGGGCGATGGAGCCGCAGCGCCGCCTGCTGCCGATCGCGCTCGGCCTCGGCGCCGTGGTCATCGGCATCGAGGTGCTGTCGATCTGGCTCAACGACACGCAGGAGCCGAAGCCCTCGCGCTACCTGCTGACGCCGCTGGTCGTGACGCTGGTCCTGGTGGTGTGGACGGCGGTGTGGTCAGTGCTGTCGCGCATCTTCATCGGCCAGGCGAAGCTCGAACGCAATCTCCTCATCGCGGTGGCCGGCGCGCTCGTCTATTCGCTCTGGAACGAGGTCGTCTGGTTCTTCACCTATGCCTTCGCCTCGCGCGCCCTGATCGGCTCCGGCCCTGTCGTGTTCTGGCTGGTGCTGACCGTCATCTGCATCCTGCATCTGCGCGCGATCTCGCCGGCGCATGGCTGGATGAAGGCCGGCGCCGTCCTGATGCTGGGCCTTGCCGGCATCGGCGCGCAGACCCTGACCGCCTCCGACACGCCCGCCGGTTCGCCCTATCAGGGCGCACCGCGCCGCCTCTTGCCGCCGGCCTTCCGCGTCGCGCCGCTCGCCGACCTCAACAAGGAGCGCGAGCTCGCGCTCGCGCGCCGCAAGAGCGAGTTCGAGCTCGCTCCGCTCGAGACCCGCCTCGTGCCGGTCTCGTACGCGGACGCCCGCCAGATCATGCCGCGCGCCAAGGACTTGCTCTCGCCCCGCGGCACCGTCGCCGTCGACGAGCGCACCAACGTCCTCATCCTCCGCGATATCACCGGCAACCTGAACCAGGTCGAGGAGCTCGTTCGCTCGCTCGACACGCAGACGCCGCAGGTCCTCATCGAAGCGCGAATCGTCGAAGCCTCGAGCCAGTTCTCGCGCGAGTTCGGCATCCAGTGGGGCGGCGGCTCGGTCATCGGTCAGGACACCGGCGTCGACACCGGCCTCGCGTTCCCGAACCGCATCGGCATCCTCGGCGCGGCCGACGACGCCCAGACGCCCTCGGACGGTCTCGATCCCAACCGGAACGCGATCGAGAGCCCGAACTTCGCCGTCAACCTCCCGGCCGCCGTCGGCGGCGGTACCGGTGGCGCGCTCGGCATGACCTTCGGGTCGGTCAACAACCTGTTCAACCTCAGCGTCCGCCTCTCGGCCGCGGAGTCGAACGGTACGGTTCGCATCATCTCGAGCCCGCGCGTGCTCACCCTCGACAATCGCGAGGCGCGCATCGCGACCGGCACCCTCATCCCGTTCTCGCAGGTCAGCGCTCAAGGCGTGCAGACGGTCTTCCAGGAAGCGAAGCTTCAGCTGCTCGTGAAGCCGCACGTCACCGCCGACGGCAGCGTTTCGATGTCGGTGAAGATCAACCGCGACGAGCCCGACTTCGGTAACCGTTCGGCCCGAGGCGATCCGACCATCTTCAAGCGCGAGGTCGAGACCGAGCTCCTCGTGATGGACGGTCACACGGCAGTCATCGGCGGCATCTACACCCGCAACACCAGCCGCAGCATCGCGCAGGTCCCCGTCCTCGGTGACATCCCGATCCTCGGCGTGCTCTTCCAGCGACGTGGCTCCACCGATCGACGTACCGAGCTGGTGGTGTTCATCACCCCGCGAATCGTGAACCGCTCCGAGTCTCTCGGCCGGTAAACCTCGGCTCGGCTGTGCTAAAGGTCCCGGCGACATGCCGGGACCTTTTTCTTTCTGGCCCCTCGCGATTGCCGCGCTTTCGGTGACGGCGTGCGCGAGCGTCGCGGCTCCAACCGAGCCGTCGCCCGATTCCACGCCGGACGCCTCCACCGCGACCCATGCGGGAGAGGGCGGGGCGGCGCCCGCCCCCGCATCGACGGATGCGCCCGCCGACTCGGCGGCGCCGGCCGCATCGGCTGCGCCCACCGCCTCTGGTTCCGCCGCGCCGTCGGTCTCGGCCTCGGCCTCCGCCGCGCCAGCGGCGAGCGTCGCCGCCCTGCTCGAGATGTCGGAGCCCAAGTTCACCTCGGGTGAGGTGCCCAAGGCGCAGGCGGCGCTCGAGAAGCTCTCGAAGAAGCTGAAGACCTGCATCGACGAGGGCGGCGGCCTCCAGACGGTCCCCGGATCGCTCGAGATTCAGTTCCTCGTTCGCGCCGCGGGCGTGGCCGAGGGCGTCGACATCGTCAAATCGAAGGGCGTCTCCGATGCCGCCAAGAAGTGCATCGTGTCCGCGCTTCAGAAAAAGACGATCGGCACCCCTTCGAGCGATCCGGTCGGCGTGACGGTCACCTTCAAGCTCACCGCGGCGAAGTAGTCTCATGCAGAGTCCGGAGATCAAGCGCGAGGTCTTGAAGCGAAAGACGTTCGCGATCATCAGTCATCCCGACGCCGGGAAGACCACCATGACCGAGAAGCTCCTCCTCTACGGGGGCGCGATCCAGCTCGCCGGCGCGGTCAAGGCGAAGAAGGCGCGCGCGCACGCGGTCAGCGACTGGATGGAGATGGAGCGCGAGCGCGGCATCTCGATCGTCTCCAGCGTCCTGCAGTTCCCGTACAACGGTCGCCTCCTCAACCTGGTCGACACGCCCGGCCACGCCGACTTCAGCGAGGACACGTACCGCGCGATTATGGCGACTGACGCTGCTGTCATGCTCCTCGACTGCGCCAAGGGCGTCGAGCCGCAAACCAAGAAGCTCTTCCGCGTCTGCCGCATGCGGCACATGCCCATCTTCACCTTCGTGAACAAGGTCGACAGGCCCGGCCGCGATCCGTTCGAGCTCGTGGGTGAGGTCGAGGACGTGCTCGGTATCGGCGTCTATCCGATGACCTGGCCGATCCTCGAGAGCGGCAGGTTCCGCGGCGTCTACCACCGCGAAGAGCGGCAGGTGATCCTCTTCGAGCAGGTCGCGCACGGCGCCGAGCGCGCGCCCGAGCGTCGGTTCGCTCTCGACTCGCCCGAGCTCGAGAAAGAGATCGATCCGCAGGCCTTGAAGATGTGCCGGGACGAGATCGAGCTCGTCGAGGCCGCCGGCGACAAGCTCGACGCCGCGCGCCTCGCAAAGGGTGAGGTCACCCCGATGTTCTTCGGCAGCGCGCTCACCAACTTCGGCCTACCGCAGTTCCTCGACGCGTTCGTCGACATGATGCCGGTGCCTGCGCCCAGGCACTCCACGATCGGCGACGTCCCGAGCGACGACTCGCGCTTCACCGCATTCGTCTTCAAGATCCAGGCGAACATGGATCGCGCCCACCGCGATCGCATGGCGTTCGTCCGCGTCTGCTCGGGCAAGTTCGAGCGCGGGATGAAGGTGCGTCACGTCCGCCTCGGCCGCGAGATCCGGCTCAACAACCCGACGCAGTTCCTCGCGCAGGATCGAACCGTGGTCGACGACGGCTTCGCCGGCGACATCATGGGCGTCTTCGATCCGGGGATCTTCCTCATCGGCGACACGCTCACCGACGGTCGCGACCTCGCCTTCGATCCGCTCCCGCAGTTTCCGCCCGAGCACTTCGCCCGCGTCGTGATGGTCGACCCGATGAAGCGCAAGCAGCTCAAGAAGGGCCTCGAGCAGCTCGCCCAAGAGGGATCGATCCAGCTCTTCCGTCCGCCGGAGGGGCGCGAAGGCGACGCAATCGTCGGCGCCGTCGGCGAGCTGCAGTTCGAGGTCGTCAAGCATCGCCTGCAGGTGGAGTACGGCGCCGACGTGCGGCTCGAGCGGCTCTCCTACAAGCTCGCGCGCTGGGCCGAGGGTGAGGCGCTGCCGCTCTCCCGTCTCGACGACCTCCTCTTCGGGTACGGCGCGCTCGACATCCACGGAAACCCGGTGGTCCTCTTCAAGGGCGAGTGGCAGCTCGAGACGTGCGCGAAGAACTTCCCCAACACGAAGTTCCTCGAGCTCGGCGTGAAGGGCCCGACGATTGACTGACGCTCCGATCCTCGTCCCCGCGGCGCGAGAGCTCGAGCCCCACCTCGGCGACGCGCGCCTCTTCAGCGGGCAGGAGTCGATCGTCTACATGAACCACGCGGGCCTCTCGCCCGCGTCGGCGGTCGTCCGCAAGGCGGTGACCAACATGCTCGCCGACTACGGCAAGCGCGGCGCGGCGGCATACCCGACATGGATGGCCCAGCGCAATCGCCTCCGCGAAAAGCTCGCTGCGCTCGTGGGCGTCGGCGCGGAAGAGGTGGCGCTCACGCTCAACACGAGCCGCGGAATCAGCGACGTCGCGTTCTGCATGTCGTGGAAGCCCGGCGACAGAGTCGTCGTCTTCGACGGCGAGTTTCCGGCGAACGTGATCCCCTGGCTCCGCGCAGCCGAGCTGTTCTCGCTCGAGGTGGTACGCCTCGAAGGCCGGCGCTTCTTGTCGGATGCCGGCGCGCTCCTCGCCGATTTGCGCGCCGAGCTCGAGAAGGGCGTGCGCATGGTCGCCGTGAGCGCCGTGCAGTTTCAGACCGGCCTCAGGACACCGCTCGCGGCGATGGGGGCGATGTGCCGCGATGCCGGCGCGCGGTTCTTCGTCGACGGCGTGCAGGCGTGCGGGCTCACCGCCGTAAACATGAAGGACGAGAAGATCGACTTTCTCGCCTGCGGCGCGCACAAGTGGCTCATGGGGATCGAGGGCGCGGGCTTCGTCGTGGCGACCGAGGACGCGGTCCGCGATCTCGTGCCGCGCATGACCAGCTGGCTCAGCTACGAGGAGCCGGTCGACTTCCTCTTCGAGGGGCCCGGCAAGCTCCGCTACGACAAGGCGCCGAAATCGACGATCGCGTTTCTCGAGGGCGCGAACGTCTCCTGCGCGTCGTTCGTCGCGCTCGAAGCGGCGCTCGATCTCATCTTGAAGCTGGGTCGCGCGGCGGTCTTCGATCACGTCCAGGCGATCCACGATCGGCTCGAGCCGCTCGCGGTCGAGCAGGGCCTCGTCAGCGTTCGATCGTCGGAGCCGGCGGCACGCAGCGGCTCGCTGTGCTTTCTTCCGCCGCCCGACGTGACGACCAAGGACCTCTACCGCGAGCTCGGGGCGCTCGGGATCGCGTGCGCGATGCCCGACGGGCACCTGCGCTTTTCGCCGCACTGGTGGACGGCCGTCGATGAAGCCGATCAGGTCTCGTGGGCGATCGGAGAGAGCCTGGCCAAGCTCAGGAACGCTTCCCCCCCAGCATGATCTGCTGAGCGACGAAGGCGAAGTCGTCCTGAAGCGACTGCAGCGTCGGAACGATCGCAGCCCGGAGCGCCTCTGCACGCTTGGGATCCGCTTCGAGGATCGCGAGGGCCCGAGACGCGAGCTCGAGGGCCGACTCGTTGGCGCCTTGGAGATAGCGCGGCAGCTCGGCCAGCGGCGTGCCCCCTTCGAAGGCGCCCGCCGCGCTGCGCTCGAGGATGGTGAGCGCGGTCTTGGCGTCGACGCCGCTGCCCGTGAGGTTCTTGTGGAGGAAGAAGCAGGACACGGTCGCCGCTTCGTTCTCGAGCGCCTGCATCCGCTCGGCGCCGAGCTTGTTCTCCCATCGCGTCAGCTCTTCGGCGCGATCCTCGGCGAAGCGGCCCGGTGCAGCCGTCGAGAGTGGGACCAGCTCGCCGAAGTCACCGGACTGTCGCGGGTCGAGCTCGACGTGACGCACGACCGTCAGGTCGTAGCCACGGAGCAGGCCGACCAACGACCTCGTACCGGCGTCGCGGAGGAGCGGCACGATCGCGTCGGCCGCTACCTCGGGTGATGCGCCCTCGGGGATGAGACGGCTGTCGCGCACCGCGAGCATCTGCGAGGACGACATGCGGCGATGGCCGGCCGGCGGTGGATGCGACGAAGGCGGACGGCGCGTCGCCGGCGCCTGTGCTGCCTCGCCGACGACGTGAAGCGCGACGACCTCGACGCCGCGGACGCCCTTGCCCCCGAGCTTGCCCCCGAGGGTCTCGAAGACGCTCGTCCCGAGGCTTGCCTCGGTGTCGAGCAGATCGCTCCCGCGCTTGGCCGCCTCGAACAGCTCTCGCAACGTCGTGGCTGCGCCGTCGGTGATCTCGTCCGCACGCTCGCGCGGGATCGCCTTCTCGAAGGTCACGGTGATCTTCGCCCGGAGCGTCGACTCGTCGCTGGCCCGCCCCGTCACGACGCGCGAAGCGAACTCTACGCCGCCTGCGTCTTTGTCGCCGCCGAAGGGCCAGAACCTCATCGAATCACCCCGGTCCCCCGAGCGTAGCAACGCCGGCGCACCCTGGCGAAGTTTGGGGCGACCGCTATCGTCAGTGACGCGGAGCGACGGAGACGTACCGGTTGCCTCGCTCGTAGAACCGCCAGGCGCGCTTGGCCCACGCTCCGGCGTAGTCGACGTTGATGCGGGCTGATTTGCCGAGCCGCGAGGCGGAGCCCTCGGCAATGTACAGGCTGTCGCTCGCGAGCGACTGTCCGTAGTGCGCCCCCGTCAGGCCGAGCGCCTGGCACAGCTTGCCCGGCCCGTTGCAGAGCTCGCGCCGCTCGGGCGGCATGCCGCGCCGAGTCACCATCGCCTCGACCCCGAAGACCGGCTCGATCGCTCGGACCAGCACCGCGTGCGGAACGTCTCGGGTCGCAGCGACCACGTTGAATGCCCAGCTCGTGCCGTAGAGCAGGAACATGTACGCGTGGCCGGCCGGCCCGTACATCACCTCGGTTCGCTTGGTGCGCCGCCCCCCGGCGCTGTGAGCGGCGAGGTCCTCGGGGCCTTCGTAGGCCTCGGTCTCGACGATGCGCCCGGCCGAGAGGCCATCATCGGTTCGGACGACCAACAGCTTCCCGACGAGGAGCGGCGCGAGCTCCAGGGCGCGACGCTCGTAGAAGGTTGGATCGAGCGGGTACGGCTGTGGCGTCACGCCTCGATGCCCAGGCGCTTGAGCCGGTAGTACAGGGTCGTTCGTTGGATCCCCAGCGTGCGCGCGACCTCGGCCTTGTTGCCGGCGCAGCGCTCCAGCGCGGAGAGGAGCTCGCGCCGTTCGATGTCCTCGAGGCGTGCGGTGAGATCTCCCTGGCCCTCGGACGCGGTGATCGCCGCCGGAGCTTCGGCGGCGCCGGGCAGGCTGGGTCGGGCCGGCGTCGCACGGGTCTGGAACGCGAGGTGGGCCGGCTCGATGACGTCGCCTCGGGCGAGGATCGCGGCCCGCTCGATGACGTTCTCGAGCTCGCGCGCGTTGCCCGGGAACTCGTACTTCGAGAGCACGGCCTTCGCCTCGTCCGAGAGGCTGGTCGCAGCGCGCGCGTTGCGCCGCCCGTACTTTCGGAGAAAGTGCACGGCGAGCGGGACGACGTCCTCTTGGCGATCCCGAAGGGGCAAGAGTTGGATCGGAAACACCTCGAGCTTGGAGAGAAGCTCGGGCAGGACGCTGTTGCGATCCCAGGCGCGATCGAGGCCGTTGGTCAGCGAAAGGATGAGGCGGACATCGAGGCGATGCGACTCCGTGGATCCGACGCGCTCGGCGGTGCCTTCGTCGAGGATGCGGAGGAGGCGCGCCTGAAGGCTCGCGCTCGGCGTCTCGGGCGCGTCGAGGAACAGCGTGCCACCGTCGGCGAGCTCGAAGCGGCCGGCTCGGTCCTCGAGCGCGCCCGGGAAGGCTGCCTTGCGCCAACCGAAGAGCTCTCGCTCGAGCGCGTCGCCACGAAAGGCGGCGCAGGTTACGCGAACGAAGGGTCGATCCTCGCGCGCCGAGCCGACGTGGATCGCTCGGGCCACGACCTCTTGCTCGCAGCCCGGCTCACCCTCGATGAGCACCGGCGACCGCGAGGCCGCTACCTCTTCGATGCGTTTTGCCACGGCCTGCATCGACGGGCTCTCGCCGGCGATCTCGCCGTAGTCGATGGGGTCGCGCTGCTCGCGCTCGAGGTACCCGGCGTAGTGCGCGAGCTGCTCGCGGAGCCGCCGGTTCTCCCGAACGGTCGCGAAGGAGCGGATCCCCTGGCGCAGGATCGCGGCGAGCTCCTTGGAGTCCCAGGGCTTCTGGACGTAGCGCTCGACGGCGCCGGAGTTGATCGCCTCGACCAGGACCGGGATGTCTGCGTACGCGGTGAGGAGGATCCCCACCGCGTCGGGGCGCTTCTCTTTGGCGCGCCTCAAGAACTCGATCCCGCTCATCTGCGGCATGCGCTGGTCGCTGACGATGACCGCCGCGTCGACACGATCGAGGATCTCGAGGCCTGCCTGACCGCCGAGGGCGTAGTGGAGCTGGAACGACTTGCGGAACGCGAAGCGGAATGCGTCGAGGTTGTCTTCCTCGTCGTCCACGACGACCACCGCGAACTCCTTCCAGTCGAGCTCGTCCATCGGATTTGAGCCGAGAACATAGCACTCTTGAAGCGGGACCCCAGCAAGGCCTCTCGTGGTAAGCTCCCGCCCCCTCGGCTCCTCGCCGACAAAACGGAGAAGCGACTGACCATGCTCGACGACATCGTGAAAGATCTCCGCGGCTCTTCCGACAAGTCACTCGAAGCATTGCGCCGCGACCTCTCCAAGGTGCGGACGGGCAGGGCTCACGCGTCGATGCTCGACGGCATCAGGATCGACTACTACGGCACGGCGACCCCGCTCTCGCAGATGGCCACGGTCAACGTGCCGGAGCCCCGCCTCATCTCGGTGAAGCCCTGGGACAAGGGGCAGGTCAAGGCGGTCGAGAAGGCGCTCCGGGAGAGCGACCTCAACCTGAACCCCCAGGTCGACGGCGACCTCATCCGGATCCCCATCCCGGCCCTCACCGAAGAGCGCCGCAAGGAGATGGCCAAGCTCATTCGCAAGAACGGCGAGGAGTGCAAGGTCGCCATCCGGAAGCACCGCCGGGACGCCCTCGAGATGCTGGACCAGCTCGAAAACGACGGCGAGATGAGCGGCGACGACGCCGAGCGCGGCCGCAAGAAGGTCGAGGACGTCGTGTCTGAGCTGGTCAAACAGGTCGACACCGTCGTCGCCTCCAAAGAAAAGGACCTCCTCGAGGTCTGAGGGCGGGCGGCTCGGGGCCGTTCCGGCTGGCTCTGCCTCCGGTCCGGCCGCTGACGCGTCCGGCTCTGCTTCCGGTCCGGCCGCTGACGCGTCCGGCTCTGCTTCCGGTCCGGCCGCTGACGCGTCCGGCTCTGCTTCCGGTCCGGCCGCTGACGCGTCCGGGACTCCGGCCGGAGTTTTTGAAAGGCTCCGTGGTCCCTTGCTTGACAGGTTTTTGCCTAAGTGGGACCGTCCCAAGCGATGGCTCGAGCGACCTTGTTAAGGGCGATCGCGGCCGGCGTGTCCGATGTCGGCCGCCAGCGAGAGCACAACGAGGACAGCTTCGCCATCGACCTCGAGCACGACCTCTTCGTCGTGGCCGACGGCATGGGCGGCCATCAAGCCGGCGACGTGGCCAGCCGGCTGGCAACCTCCACCATCGCCGATTTCTTCCGAACCCTCGCGGGTGAGGACGTGACCTGGCCGACGCACTTCGACCGCTCGCTCTCGGACGAGGAGAACCGGCTCATCACCAGCATCGGGATCGCCAACCGCCGCATCTTCGAGCAGAGCCAGTCGACGCGCGCCCATCACGGCATGGGCACGACCGTCGTCGGCGCGCACTTCTCGATGAAGAAGAAGCGGATGTTCGTCGGGCACGTGGGCGACAGCCGCGCCTACCGCGTGCGCGATGGCAAGATCCATCAGCTCACCCGCGACCACTCGCTCGCCAACGAGCCTCCGTTCGATCTGACCGAGGCGGAGCGCGCCGAGCTGCCGAAGAACGTGATCACGCGCGCGCTCGGGATGCAGGACAACGTCGTCGTCGATCTGACGCACGACGAAGCGCGCGGGGGCGACGTCTACATCCTCTGCTCCGACGGTCTGTCGGGCATGATCACCGACGAGGGCATGCTCGAGATCGTCCAGAACGTTCTCACGCGGCCCCCGCCGGCCGGCGCGTCCAGCCCTGCGCCGGTGACGATCCGCGATCTCGAAGAGCTCTGCCGTGCGCTCGTGCAGCGCGCGAACGACGCCGGCGGCGAAGACAACATCACCGCCGTCGCGATCGCGGTCGAAGACGTCGAAGAGAGCGCGCCCGCTTCGAAGCGGACGATTCAGCCCGAGACGACGCCGCCGCCCCCCTCGGGCGCCGGGCGTTAGCCTCGAGCGCCGCGCGTACTATTCGTCGTCTTCGGTCGGCAGGCCGGTGCAGTTCTTGAGGGCGACGTATCCCTTCACTTCGCAGTCCTGCCCGCTGCTCATGACGGTGGGGCAGTGGAAGGAGAACCACGCCTCGCCGGCCTTGATGTACTGGCCGAACTCGGTGTCGACCCAGAAGATGCATTCGTTCGTCGGCGGCGCTGCGAAGACGTCGCCGCCGGTCGTGGACGACACGAACCGGAGCTGACCGCGCGCGCCTTGGTCCTCTTTGGCCTGCGTGTCGCTCAGGCTGTCGATTTCCATCTCCAAGGTGGCGGCGCCTTCGAGCTCGGCGTCGACGATGAAACCATTGCCGGCCTTCTTCACCGTGCAGGTGACGCCCGCGTCGCTCGCGCCGTCGGCGATGAGCTCGGGCTTGCCTGACTCGCCCACCGTTCCGAGCGTCTCCTGGTGGTTCATGATGATGCAGGAGGTCGTCGAGTCGGTGAACTGGACGAAGAAGCCGCCCTGATGCGTCGGCGGCGGCGGGTCCTCACAGGCGGCGACCGCCCCGGCGAACACCAACAGCCCGCAAGCTCCCTGAAGCCATGCCCTGTCGCGCATACCCCTACTTACCGTACGAAACGGGGTAGGGGCAATCTTGGGCGGCCAAACCTCGGCTGCGAGCACGCCTACGCCCGCGCGAGAGCCCCTTCGAGATCGGCCCACAGGTCGGCTTCGGCCTCGACCCCGACCGAGAGGCGCACGAGGCCGTCGTCGATCCCGAGGGCCCGGCGCTGCTCGGCCGGCACGCTGGCGTGCGTCATGATGGCCGGGTGCTCGGCCAGCGACTCGACCCCCCCGAGGCTCTCTGCGCAGGCGAAGATCTCGAGCGCCGACAGGAACTTCCGCGACGACTCGAGGCCGCCTTTGAGCACGAAGGTGATCATCGCGCCGAAGCCGCGCATCTGCTTCTTCGCGATCGCGTGCCCCCGATGCGACGAAAGGCCCGGGAAGTGAACGCGCTCGACCTTGGCGTGGCCGCTGAGCTTCTCGGCGATGGCGGCCGCGCTGGCGCACGCGCGCTCCATGCGGACGCTGAGCGTCTTGATGCCTCGAAGCACCATGTAGCAATCGAACGGGCTCGGGACCGCGCCCATCGCGTTCTGCAGGAACCTCACGCGCTCCGCGAGCGCGTCGTCGCTCGTCACGATGGCTCCGCCGACCACGTCGGAGTGACCGTTCAAGTACTTGGTCGTCGAGTGAAGGACGGCAGTCGCGCCGAGGTCGAGCGGGCTCTGCAGGATGGGCGTCGCGAAGGTGTTGTCGACGATCACGCGCGCGCCTTGCTTCTTGGCGATCTCGGCGACGGCGGCGATATCGAAGATCTTCAGCATCGGGTTGGTCGGTGTCTCGAGCCAGACCATCTTCGTCTCTTTGCGGATCGCGCGGGCAACGTCGTCCGGGTTCGACATGTCGACGAACGTGGAGGTGACGCCCATCGGCGCGAGCACCTTGTCGAGGAGGCGGAAGGTCCCGCCGTAGACGTCGTCGCCCGAGAGGACGTGATCGCCGGGCTTCAGCGTGTGAAGGATGGTCGTCGACGCGCCGAGGCCGCTCGCGAAGGCGAAGCCGTGCTTCCCTTTTTCGAGCGCGGCCACGCACGCCTCGAGCGCGTTGCGCGTCGGGTTGCCGCTTCGGCTGTACTCGAAGCCGCGGTGCTCGCCCGGTGCGCTCTGCGCGAACGTGCTCGCGAGCACGATGGGCATCATGACCGCGCCGCTCACCGGATCGGGCGGCTGTCCCGCGTGAACGGCGAGGGTGTCGATCGCGAGCGGACGTGACGAAGCGGCCTCTTTCATCGAAGAGGCGTTCTACTCGACCGCGGCGGAGGCTTCCAGCGCACGGGCGAGCTCATCGAGGTCGCCGGGACGATCCGTGGATTGAAACGCGAGCAGGCGCGCGAGCGCGTTCTGTACCGGTGCAGGCAAGCTCGCGAGCGCGGCGACGTCGTGACCCCTGTCGCCGATCTCGAGGAGCATCGCCGCAGCCTCGGTTGCTTTGCACAGGCGCGCGCCGGAGAGGAACTGCCCCAGCACCACGGCGAGCGCGTAGCGGTCCGTCGCCGCTGACGGCGTCACCTCGCCGCGGCAGAGCTCGGGCGCGACGTACGGCAACGTTCCGCGCGCGCCTGCTTCGACCGGAGGCACGCCGCGCGCGGAGGCGGATCCGAAGTCGAGGAGGCCCACCTCGACCACCTCGAGATCGTCGACCGACGCGAGCACGAGGTGATCCGGCGACGGGTCGCCGTGGGAGAAGCCGAGGGGGCCGCCCGCGTCCGACAGCGCATGGAGCTCGCGAAAGAGCACGACGGCGCGGAGCGCGAGGCTCGCGCGTGCCGACCAGGGAAGGGAAGCGCCGCTCTCCGACAGCGAGCGAAACGAAGGTCCCTCGACGAGCGTCTCGAGAACGAAGGGCCCCGTCTGATCGGCACCCGACGCCACGACCGCCGGCACCCGCCGATCGTCGAGGAGCGAAAGCACCGCCGCCTCGCGCTCGACGGCGCGCGCGGCGGCCGCGTCGCCGCGCAGCTCGGGCCGCGGGCGCTTCGCCACGAGCCGCCGGCCTCCGTAGACGACGACCGCCACTTCGAAGACCGAGCCGCGGCCGATGATGGCTTCGACGGTCGCGCCGGCGGGGGCAACGAACGCGTCGGCGGACGGAGGCCCTTTGGGCGGGAGCACGGGGCGGAACTTACTCGCCTTTTATCGCCGCGGGCCGGGAAACGCGCCCGGGCACATCCTCCTACATCGCGGGCGCCGCGCTCGCGTACAAAACGCGCGGAGGAAGCTGGCTCCTTCACCGCCGTACGAGAGGAGCCGAACCTGCGAGGAGGGCAAACCATGCTCGAGATTCTGTTTCTCATCTGGTTTCGAAAGAAGCTCTCCGGCATTGCGCAAGAGAAGGGGCGGTCGGGCGGCTGGGGTGCGCTCGCGCTCTTGTGGATCGTCGGCGAGATCGCGGGCTTCGTCGTCGCAGCGATGCTCGGCACGGGGGATGACGTGATGTCGATGTACCCGCTCGCGCTCGTCGGCGCGATCGCCGGCGCAGTGACCGCCTGGCTCATCGTGCGCTCGCTCTCCGGCCACACGATGGAGGAGCCGGTCATGGCCGGCGTTCCGATCGAGAACCGCCACTACGATCCGTCGAACCCCTTCAGCCCGCCACGGGCCTCGTAGCCGACGGGAGCGTCGCCGAGCGTTACAATGACCAACTCGTCATTGTTTCCCGCGCGCGACGCGGCGGCTTTCAACTATCTGGGGTGAGTAACGGGGCTCGAACCCGCGACAACCGGAACCACAATCCAGTGCTCTACCAACTGAGCTATACCCACCGTGACGACCCGTTCGGGCGACAGGAACCTACTTTAGGGTTCGCGGCGTCGCAAGCGCGTCCGCCGCGAAACTACGGATCAAAGCTTCCAGTACGGTGAGGCGGCCCGGCTGGCGCGCTCGATCTCGTGGGCCTGGCGCACCGACAGGGGCGCCTCATCGGCGCGCGCCGGCGCTTCGGTCGGGCCGGCCGCCGCGCGGAGCGCAGCGAGCAGGCTCGATTCGAGCCCCTCGAGATCGTAGCCGCCTTCGAGGATGAGGCCCACGCGGCCGTTGGCGTGTTTCTCCGCGAGCCGTCCGAGCGAGGCGGCCATCGTCGCGAAGCCGTTCGCGGTCAGCATCATCCCGGCGAGCGGGTCGCGCGCGTGCGCGTCGAAGCCGGCGGAGACGAGCAATAGCTCGGGCGCAAACTGGTCGACGACGGGGAGGACGAGGCGCTCGAACGCCGCTCCGTAGACGGCGTCGCCTGCGCCTGCCGAGAGCGGGATGTTGACGTTGTAGCCCTTGCCTTCGCCTTCGCCGATCTCGGTCGCCGATCCGGTGCCCGGATAAAAAGGCGCTTGGTGGAGCGAGACGAAGAGCACGCGGGGATCGGTGTAGAAGGCGTCCTGCGTCCCGTTGCCGTGGTGCACGTCCCAGTCGACGATCGCGACGCGCCGTGCGCCGCGGCTCAGCGCGTGCGACGCGGCGAGCGCGACGTTGTTGAGCAGGCAGAAGCCCATGCCGCGATCGGGGCGCGCGTGGTGACCCGGCGGGCGCAGGAGGGCGACCCCCGTCGCGCCCGAAGGCGCATCGAGGAGCGCGTCGACGAGGGCGATCGCCCCACCCGCCGCACGAAACGCGGCGGCGACCGATCGTGGGCCTAGGTAGGTGTCGTCGTCGAGCGCCGAGAACAACCCCGCGCTCTGCTCGAGCAACTCCACATATCGCCCGGTGTGCACGCGCGCGATCTCGTCCTCTGTCGCGTCACGCGGGGGCAGAGGCGCCAGGGTGGAGCCGTCGGGGCGGGAGCCGAACGATTGTACGGCGTGCCTCGCCGCCAGCAGGCGCTCGGGCCGCTCGGGGTGGTAGCCGCGGGCGCGGTGCTCGTCGAAAAGCGGGTCATCGACGAGGAAGACCGGGCGATCCGAGCCCCCCGCAGGAGTTACCACCGCGTGCTCTTACCAGGCGAAAACCGGGCCGACAAGGCCAGCGTCTCGCGCGCTTCTCGTTACGCCGAAGCCGGTGATAACGTTGGGCCACGATGGGATCTCGCGGGGACGACGCCTGATGCGCACGAAAATCATCGCACTCTTTGCAGTGATCGTCCTCGTGGTCGGAGGGCTCTCCTACTTCCTCTCCCGCGTCGCGATGTCGCCGTTTGCGCAGATCGATCCGGCCGCCGCGCAGCGGGCGGTCGGTGCAGCGGTGGCGCAGATCGAGGTCGAGGGCCTCGCCGCCGAGCGCTGGCTCACGGGCCGGGCCGCGGACCCGACGCTTCGCGAGCCCTTCGCCGCAGGAACGAGCAAGGCGAGGTCGGAGACCGCGACCTCCGCGTGCAACAAGATCAGCGAGGCTGCGGCCAACGCGCCGGAGCTCCAAGGGATTCGTCCGGCCCTCGTCGCGCTCGTCGATGACAAGGGGGTCGTCCTGGGCCGCGATGGCTCGTCGCAGATGCGTGGCGACGATCTCGGTGCCGCCTATCCGTCGCTCAAGGCGGCGATCGCCGCGGGCACGTCGATGAGCGACGTGTGGGTGAACAAGGCCCGCAACGAGCAGATGCTCGCGTCGTTCGCTCCGATCCGCGGCGAGGACGGGAAGGTCTTGGGCGCGGTGGTGTTCGGCAGCTCGCTCAACGACGAGCGCCTCAGCGCGGCGAGCGAGCGCACCAGCGGCTACCCGATCGCGTTCGCGATCAAGTCCGACAAGACGCTGTCGATCGTCGCCAAGAGCGCCAAGGTAGACGAGGCCGTGGCCGCGGCGATCGCCAAGGCGCCGGCGTCGGACGCTGCGCTTCAAGCGATCGAGACGAGCAAGCCTCGGGATCTCGGCGGCCTGCCCGAGGGTCACCTCGGCATCGCTCGGGCGCTCGAAGGCTACGGCGACGGAAAGCATGCGGCGATCATCGCGGTCGTGCCCCCGCCGGCGAAGAGCGTCGGCACGGCGCTCCTCTGGCCGATGGTCGGATCCATCCTGCTCGGGCTGCTCCTCGTCGCGATCGCCGGCTACATGCTCGCCGCCTACATCGACCGACCGATCGCCGAGATCGAGGACGGCCTGCTCGCGATCATGAACGGGCAGACGAATCGTCGACTCGACCTCGAGCACGCCGAGCTCGGTGGCGTCGTCTTTCGGATCAACTCGCTCTTGAACCAGCTCTTCGGCGTGACCGAGGACGACACCGACGCCGAGGGCCGGCCGTCGCGTGCGCCGACCTCACGCGGGTTTACCGAGGCGCTCAGCGTCGACGAGACGACCGTCATGGGCGGGGCCGATCCTGCGGTCGCTCAGGCGCTCCATGCCGAAGCCGAGAGCGTCTACTACGCGCGCGTCTTCGGCGAGTACATCGCTGCGAAGCGCAGCATCGGTGACCCGTCGGATCACATCAACCAAGCCGAGTTCACGCAGAAGCTCCAGGCGAGCGAGCAGGAGCTGGCGCAGAAGCACGGCAAGCCCGTTCGATTCCGGGTCGAGGTGAAGGGCAAAGAGGTCGTGCTGGTAGCCGTCGCGCTGAGCTGACGTCTACTTCGCCGCGGGCGCCGGGACCTTCACGAACTCTTCGAGGTTCGGCACGAGGGTGATCTCGATGCGCCGGTTCTTCTGCTTGTTCGCGTCGGTGTCGTTCGGCGCGACGGGGTCGAACTCGCCGTAGCCCGCGGCCGAGAGGTTCTCGGGCTTCATCTTGGAGCCGAGCAGGATCTTCACGACCTCTACCGCGCGGGCCGTCGAAAGCTCCCAGTTCGAGGGAAACTTGGCGGTCGAGATCTTCACGTTGTCGGTGTGGCCCGCTGCCTGAAAGCGCCGGTCGGGCATGCTCGCGAGGATCTTGCCGACCTCACCCAGGGTCCCGCGACCCGACTGCTTCACCTCGGACTTTCCCGAGTCGAAGAGGACGTCGCTGGGCAGCTCGATGATCATGCGGCCCTGCCGCATCACCACGCGGAGCTTTCCGGCGTCGGCGAGCTTCTGGAACCTCTTGATCAGCTCCTGGAACTGGGCGAGGCGCGCCTCCGAGGCGGCCTGCTGCTTCTTCAGCTCGTCGAGCTGCTTGCGGGTCTCTGCCAAGGCCGCGGCGAGCGAGCCCTTTTCGGCGGAGACCTGATCCAGGCTCTGCCCCGCCGAGCGGAGCCGGTCCTGGAGGGCCTGGTTCAGGATCGTGAGCTCGTCGAGCTTCCGGGCGAGGTCGGCCTGGGCGACCGTGGCTTCTTGGAGCTTGAGGTCGCGCTCGCGCATCGCCGCCGCGAGCTTGTCGATTTCGGCCTGGGCCGCCTTGAGCTTCTTGGCGAGGTCGACCGAACGATTCCGCTCGAACTGGAGATCCGCGAGGGACTGGGTGTAGAGGTCGCGGTGGACCCAGCACCCGGGCGCTGAGGCAACAAACACCACGAGGGCGAGCGCTTTCGACACCGCTGCCGGTGTCAAAAATGGCCGGGGCGGGATGCAAACTTTCCCTCTTCGGGTCACCTTGGTAGGCGTCATCTCCTACAGCGGTCGGGTACCACCATGCACGTCGGAAGGCCAACTGTCCTCCCCGCGGCGCTCGTCGTCGCGGCCTTCGGCTGTCGAGAGCCCGGCGGCGTCGGCGCGCCGCCCGCTCACACGACGGCCGCTCCTCAGATCGAGGCGAGCGCCGCGCCCCCCGCGGCGTCCGAGGCGCCTCAGGCCGCTCCGGCGCCCGCCTGGCTCGCCGCCGTCCGGCTCGAGCGGTACCGCGAGGCGGCCAAGGCGCTCGATGCGCTCGACGACGCCGAGAAGCAGAAGCCCGAGATGCGGTACCTGCGAGCGCGCGTCGCGAACGAGATCGGCGAGCACGACAAGGTGCGTCCGCTGCTCGAGGGTCTCTCGCTCCCGCTCTTCGACGAGGACATCACGCGCCTTCGCGCCGAAGCCGCCGCCGAGGTGGGCCCGTACGAAGAGGCAGCGAAGTACTTCGAGGCGTCGGGCAAGCCGCGCGATCTCGTTCGTGCCGCCAAGGCGCTCGCCAAAGCAGGCGACACCAAGGCGGCGCTCAAGCTCGCCGATCGCGCCCTCACCGGCGCGCAGCGCCTGAAGCGCATCAACGACGAGCGCATGGCGCACGGCGTGCGGCTCGATCTGCTCTCGGGGCTCGGTCGCGTCGACGAAGCGATCGGCGACATCAAATGGCTCGTCACCCGCGTCCCCGCGACGACCGAAGGGCGCGCTGCACGCAAGGCGCTGGACGAGAACAAGAAGGCGAGCCTCTCCGACAAGGAGAAGCGCGCGGCCATCGACGCCGCTCTCGACGCAGGTGCCGGCAAGGACGCCGTCGAGCTCGTCGAGAAGTGGGGCAAAGCGTTTTCGCCGGCAGAGCTCGCGCACAAGCGCGCCGAAGCGCTCTTCAAGTCCAGGAAGTACACGAAGGCCGCAGACGCGTTCCTCGCGGCGTCGAAGAAGGAGAGCGGCCGAACCGCAGAGCAGCTCTACTACGCCGCGCGCGCGCTCGCGCGAAGCAAGCGTGAGGACGACGCGCTCGCGAAGTACGCCGAGGTCATCCGCCGCTTCAAGAAGGGCCTCTTCGCCGAGCGCGCAAGCTACCAGCGCGCAGCGCTGCTCCAGAACCAGGGCAAGTACGCCGACGCCGCCGAAGCGTTCACCGACTTCCTCGCCAAGTTTCCCAAGAGCGCCGATCGGGGTGACGCCGAGTACAACCTCGCGCTCGCGCTCTTGTCGTCGGGCCAAGCGACCAAGTCGCGCGCGGTGTTCGGAAAGCTCGCCAGCGGCGCGAAGAAGACCGACTGGGGCGTCTATCGCCAGCTCGAAGGCGTCGCGGCGCTCCGCGCCGGCGAGAAGGATCAGGCGACGACCATCTTCACGCAGGTCGCTTCGACCCAGCCGCTCACCTTCGCCGCGCAGGCCTCGCGGGCCCGCCTCGCGCAGCTCGGCGCTCCGCTGCCTCCGCTCATCACGCCGCCCGGAACGCGTGCCGCGATGCCGCTCGATCCGCGGATGCCCGCCAAGCCGGCGCGGCTCGTCGCGCTCGGTCTCGACGCCGACGCGGAGCTGCACCTCGCAGCGAACGAAGCCGAGGTGAGCGCACCGTACAACGGTCGCGAGACCGAGGCGCTCTGCGTGATGTACGGGCAGCTCTCGCGCGCCAAGCGCCGCTACAGGGTCGGCTCGAACGCCGTCGACTTCGAGTCGCTGATGCGCGCACCCGCGCCGGCCGATCGCTGGAGCTGGGAGTGCCTCTATCCGGCGCCGTACAAGGATCGCGTCGTCGAGCTCGAGAGCGAGTACGAGATCCCGCGCGGGCTGGTGCACTCGCTCATGCGACAAGAGAGCGGCTTCGATCCCGAGATTCGCTCGCCCGTCGGCGCCGAGGGCCTCATGCAGCTGATGCCAACGACCGCAGAGGAAGCGGCGAAGGAGTGCAAGCTCGAGACC